>DKER01000124.1 GCA_002452555.1 Fidelibacterota bacterium UBA6817
GCCAATGCCTATCTGGGACTTTTTGCCGGTATGACAGTAAGTGCGTCCATACCTGCGGCAGTTATTTCCATGGGAATTCTGAAGCTTTTCAAACGTTCCAATATTTTGGAAAATAACATTGTGCAAACAGCGGCATCAGCCGGGGAATCGTTGGCTGCCGGGGTAATTTTTACAATTCCCGCTCTTGTTCTGATGGGATATTGGGTAGATTTTGATTATATGGAAATTGCAAAAATTTCCGGTATCGGCGGTTTGATAGGTGTATTATTTACGATCCCGTTGCGCCGTGCTCTCATTATTGAAGCAAAATTACAATATCCCGAAGGTGTTGCAACAGCTGAAGTTCTAAAAGCCGGAGATCATGGTAATGAAAACAATGATTCATCAAAAAATCTGCTGATGATCTTTAGAGCTGCATTATTCGGCGGTTTGATGAAATTGGCTCAACAGGCATTTAATGTCTGGAATTCAGCTGTTGATTTTGCTGTTCCTTTTTTTTCAAGGGTAGAAGGGAAGCGGTCCGTAATCGGTTTTGGTTCGGAATTGTCGCCGGCTCTTCTTGCCGTCGGTTATATTGTGGGAAGGAATATTGCCGTTTTAGTTTTTACGGGAGGCCTGATATCATGGCTTGTTGCTATACCGATTTATTCATACTTCAACCCCGTTGATGCCGGCAGCGGTTATCTGGATGCTGCATATGCAATCTGGAATGCAAAAATCCGGTATATGGGTGTAGGTGCCATGGTTGTGGGAGGGATCTGGTCTGTTATTCATCTGTTTAAACCGCTGGTTGCCGGCGTAAAATCCAGCCTGAATGCCTATAAAAACAGGAATTCAGGCAATGCTGTGGATCAGCATGAAAAAGACATTCCTATTAACTGGGTCCTTATTGCACTCCTGGTTTCCGTTATTCCTGTTTTTATAATTTATAATGATATCATCGGGAATTTTTATACAGCTCTCTTAATGGCTGTTATCATGTTGATTTTCGGTTTTTTATTTTCTGCCGTAGCCGGCTATATGGCAGGGTTGGTTGGATCATCAAATAATCCGATCAGCGGTGTAACCATAGCTACGATTCTGTTTTCCTCACTCCTCCTTTTGCTGATAAAAGGGACAGGGAGTATTGAAGGAGCTGCCGGAGCTGTCATCATCGGTGCAGTTGTCTGCTGCGCGGCTGCTATTGCCGGAGATAATATGCAGGATCTGAAAGCCGGTTATATATTGGGCGCCACGCCTTGGAAACAACAGGTTATGCAGATTGTAGGTACTCTTTCGGCAGCCGTAGCCCTTGGTCTTACGCTGGATATCCTGCACAGTGCCTATACCATCGGAAGTGAAACACTGCCCGCGCCTCAGGCTACTTTAATGAAATCCGTTGCCGAAGGTGTTTTTCAGGGTAATCTTCCCTGGAATTTCGTGATTACAGGCGCAATTCTGGGTGTCTTTATAATTCTTGCAGACATTTACCAGAAAAACCGCGGTTCAGAATTCCGGATTCCGATTCTTGCCGTTGCCGTTGGTATTTATTTGCCAATTACACTGTCAACACCTATCTTTATCGGAGGGATGATTTCTCATTATACACGCCGTTTCAGAACCGCTAATCCCCATAACAAACAGGGTTTGCTTTTTGCATCAGGACTAATTACGGGAGAAGCGCTGATGGGCATCCTTGTGGCTGTCCCGATTTTTGTATCCGGGAAAAAGGACTGGTGGCCTGATCTGTCTGCGGTTCCTGCGTTGGAATGGCTTGGACTTATTTTGTTTGTTTTGGTTGCATGGGTATTGACAAAAATTGCAAAAAAAGAGATATAAATGAATGAATCTGTGATATCAGACAATAAACTGCGTGAGATAATCCGGAAACTGCCCAAAGCAGAATTGCACTGCCATCTGGACGGTTCTCTCAGGGTAGAGACGCTCTTTGACCTGGCAAAAATCAATAATGTAAAAATTCCGTATAACAATAAAGAAGAACTCATGGAATTTCTCCATTTTGAAAAAGGAGAATCCCTGGAAATCTATTTGAAAAAATTTGATCTGACACTGAGTGTTCTTCAAACTGCCGATGCCCTTGAACGGGTAGCATACGAGCTGGCGGAAGATGCATCAAAAGAAAATATCAAATGGCTTGAAGTTCGGTATTCGCCCATATTACACGTGAATACAATGATGGGGACTGTTGATAATCTTGAAGCAGTTATACGCGGTTTAAAAAAAGCTGAAAGAGATTTTGGCATCAAAGGCGGTGTGATTGTCTGCGGAATGCGAAGTATCAGTCCAGACGTTTCATACGCACTTGCCGAACTTTCTGTTGCCTATAAAAACAGGGGAGTTGTGGGATTTGATCTTGCAGGCCCGGAAGAAAATTATCCTGCCAAAGATCATGAAAATGCATTCAGGCTTGTTCTGAAAAACAATATTAATATTACAATTCACGCCGGTGAAGGGTATGGCCCCGAAAGCATTCATCAGGCAGTTCATTATTGCGGTGCTCACCGGATTGGCCACGGTACTCGCTTGTCCGAAGACGGAGACCTGCTGAATTATATCAATGATCACCGGATCTGTCTGGAAATTTGTCTGACCAGCAATGTTCAGACAGGCAGTGTAAAAAGCTTGAATAAGCATCCGTTTAAGTATTATAAGGATTATGGTCTGAGACTCTGTCTGAATACGGATAACCGACTCATTTCCAATACAACACTTTCTGATGAATTGTATCTGGCTTATCATACCTTTAATCTGAGAATGAAAGATATAAAGGATGTGCTCATAGACGGTTTTAAAAGTTCATTTATGCACCATCGGGACAAAGTAAGACTTGTCAGACAAGTCTCTGTTGAAATGGATGACCTGATTTCTGAGTATGAAAGCAATCAGGGCTGATTATCTAAACGTAATTTTCTGGTGAATTATGATTATGGCGTTTTGGATTTTTTCATGTCTCATTATGATTGTAATAGTCATCAACCTCCGGAAAATATTAGGCTCAATCAATGCTTATCCGGTCTTTTCGCCGATTAAAATTTCAATCGGAGAAAATTATCCGTTACTTTTTATCAAATCCGTTTTATTTGTAATGATCCTGTTTATAATTATGAATTTTGAATTGTTTGATCCCCTGATTTATTTTTATGTGATTATTGCTACGTTGTTCTTTTTCCTGCTGTATGTTTCCGGATACCGTTACAGATGAAAATTTTTCTTAAATACAATGTCCCTTCTCTGTTTGAAAAAACATTATTAACCGTCTCTGCTTCGGTAAGAAATGATCTTGTGGAAGATATTTTTTTTGATTGGGAAAAATCAGGATCCCTGCTATCCATGGGTTCGCCGTATCCCAATCTGAACACAAAAAATGAATTTATTTATTTCAATTACTATTATATGGTATTATTGAAAGAAGTAACAAAGGATACTGAAGAAGCGCGGCTGGCAAATAATGTGAATTTGCTCAATATTCTCAATGATTATTTTACGTTGTCGGAGATTTTTGATCAGTTAAATAAAACGGCTTATTATTATGACGATAAGGTGCTCTACAGTGCTTCAAAAAAATTTTTCCGGGACAATTCATTTAATGAAACACTGCTAAATAAAATGAGGGGTGTTATTGAAAGCGGTGGAAAAAGGGGGCTGAAAGAGCTGGTCACCCTTAACGATGTTTTTTATCTCTATGATCTCTTAATGAATTATCTTAAAGAAATGAAGCAGGAGGGAGGATGGCTCAGTAAAATCGACAGCAAATTATTTAAGCATTATAATAAAGGCATCCAAATCTTTATGTGTGATTATTATGAAAAGGGATTTTTAGCCAATAAGACATTTATTCCTTCAAATGTATCTCTCTATCGGGAAAAACTCAGGCACGATCTCGATATGTATCTGAATAAAATGAAAAATGATTTGGAGAATTTCTCAAAATCATCATACGATTCATTGTTTGAACATTTTGAACTGCCTGAAGAACCGTCATTCCAGCTGGAGAAGGATGATATCTTTCTTTACGGAAAAGTTGACAGTGTTTCAGAAAATAATATGAGTGTCACATACATTTATGATTTATTTCAAAAAAGAAAAAAATCATTTATTAACCTGCATCATGAAACACTTGACTATATTTTTTCATTATTTCATTTTGACTTAACAAAGAAATTCTACGTATGAATCTTTCTCAGATCATTCAAAATATTTCCATTCAGTATCCTTACAAGATCTTAATAATGATTGTAATTTTATTTCTGTCGACACCTTTGTTACTCGTATTGACCATCATATATAAACAAGCCACAGATCCGTGGTATAAACAGAAATTTGGATTCAATCCCAATTTGTTAAAACATTTTTTTAACGATACCTTTATGATAAAAGGGTACGAAAAGACCTCTTTTTTTCTGAAATCATTTTGTTTTATTCAGATTATTTCTGTTTTGTATGTTATTTTTTATCCCGTTAATTCTGAAAATTCACTGATCGTTTTTTTTATTTACGGTTCAGTAAATATCCTGTTGTTTGCCCTTGACTATTTGTCTGAAAATTCCTCTCAGATTCAGTATCAAACCGGTAAAAAAATTCGTCTGATCTTCGAGAACTTTTTTCTTGTTCTTATTGTATTGTTTCTGATAAGAATTCTAAATGGAATCTCCGGTAAAAATGAATTGATCCGGTTTATTACAATTTTTCTTGCTTTCCTGAACAAGACGATTCTTTTCATTCTGCTCTTCTTAATCCGGGAAAGTCTCTCTGTGGATTTATACAGGAATCGAAAACAATGGATATCGCGCTTTTCTCATTCAGGTGAACATTTTTATCAAATTTCTGACCAGTTAATCGGGATGTTTTTGATCATTTTTTATATAAATGTGAGCTTTTCTCGGGACGGCTGGTTATTAGAGACGGCCAATTTTCACCTGTCATCCCATATTTTTCCTGTTTTTTTGTGGATTTCCGGTCCTCTGTTTTTCTTGATTGCTGATGTTGTTCATCGATTTGTTCTGAACTGTCTGCCAATTCCGGAGGAACGGTATCTTATTAAGCTGAATAATCTTGTTTTATTACCGGCTGTGATTCTCAGTATACTTATTATTGTGAGTTTAAAATGAACGATTTGCTCATAGAAAGTTTATTACTCTTATTGGCATCAATAATTTTGGGCAGTATAATCCTCAAAGCCGGGTCTGCAATATTGAAAGTTATGATAGCTTTAATCTGGACAGCTATCCTGGTAACGCCTGTATTTTCTTTAAATCCGGAATTATATCTCTTAACGTTACTTCTGATAGCTTTGTGTCTTATTTTTTATCTTTTTAATGATAATTCAAAAAAGAAACATGATTATTTATGGTTTAAACAAAGTCTGCTTTTCTTTCTGTATGTTGCGATATCAACTTATATGGCATTTATGATCCTGACGGCAGAGAAAGAATTGCTACATAAACCTGACTCCGGTTTTTTTATTCTTCTAATGTTGCTTTTTGTGCTATTAATAAAAAATACTATTCAGAAAAACAGGGCCGGAAATGGAGACTGATTTGATTTTAAAACTGATTTCAGTAACAGTCGTATTCTTGTATGCCGGGATCTTGATGTTTTTTAAAAAAGACAGCGTCTCACACGGTGTGGGTATTCTCATTTCTATTGCAGTCATGACAGCTCTGGTAGCAGAATTTATATCCCTTAATCTGGCATTTGTATTTTTGATTTGTTCCGTTATACTTTTCTTAATTTTAACCATTATCGGAAAGAATCATGGATCTGAGCAGTAAACTGTTTATGATAATGCTTGTTTATTCGTTTTTTTCTGTAATTTTATATACAATCAACGTTTTTTTCCGTACCAGGGAGGGAATTCTTTTTGTTCATATCCCGCTGTTATTTCTGATCATATCTTTAGTGCTGACCCTTCCGGATGGTCCCTTTAATTTTACAATCGAGGCTGATCCCGATCTCCCTTTGGTTCCTGAATTTTCACTGTCTTATGTCCGAATGGGTTTTTACTCCTTTTTCTGGCTGTTCAGTATCATCAATACTCTCTATCCGTCTATCCTAAAACTTAAATATGGGTTATATCACTGGATTTTTCTATCAATCATACTGTTTTCTGCATCATCCATAACGGTATTATACGGCTCAATTCTTTTCATTCTTTCTTTAATGCCCTACGCTGTTTCCGGATATATGACGGTACATGCAAAGATGACTGCCCGAAATGAAACAATGAAACGAACATTGTTAAACACCAAAACAGTTAATATGAGCAACAGGGGAGAGGTGTTTATCATTTTACTGTTTATCGTTGCACTGATGATAATGATTGTTATGCAAATAATTCACGTTTGGTATTGATATGAGTCATTTTATCGAATATTACCTGCTGCTCCTGCTGATCCCCACATTGTTAACAGAAGTTATTCCTCAGGACTTCTATAAGGTAAAATCAAGATATCCGTTATTTTTATCTCTTCAAATGGCAATCATGACTCTAATAACTCATTTATCTTTCCAATATGATTTTCCCATAACGAGTATCATTCCGGTCTATGATTTGTTTGAGATCAGGCTGGTTCTTGATACAGGGAGTTCTCTATTTTTAATTGGTTTTTCCGTGTCAGTGTTTATCATTCTGTTAAGACTTAATTCTGAAGAAAGGAAAAAGCTGACATTCTTGATTATGGCTGTTTTATTGATTGCCTTGTCGGGAAATACCATTACTTTTTTTCTGGGTTCAATTGTGTATTTGATAATCCTTCAATTTGATGTTAAGGACAAACTGTTCGGTCATCTGATTGATTCTATCCCCTTTGTTTTATTGATTTCTGCCTTATCTCTGGTTCTGTTGACAGGACAGATTCAGGGGAATCAGAATATTTTAAACACTATGGACTTCCTTACCAACCGCGGCATCATACTCTTTTTGATAATGTCAGCTTTTTTTCTGCCCGTTCTTTTGTCAATATCTGATATTTTGTTCCACTCATCTGGAAAATATGCCGATATTAAATTGCTTATGACGATGTCAACTCTAATTTATATTCTGTGCCGTTTTACTGAACCTCTAAGCGGCATTGATGAAGTACTGAATTATTCCTTTACTCTTTTGATTTCAATGATAGCGCTGAGTATAACGGCCATAATATTCTGTCAGCGCAAGGATCGCACATCCCTCATCCCGCTGATGTTTTTGTATTTTCTGTTTTTAAGTTTTTTATTTATACGAAACGGGTTGTCCGGTCATGTCCCTGTTGTTCAAAATTACATATACGGCTTTCCGATTTATTTAGCATTTATTATCATGACCGAGGATATATTGTCCGTTGTTAAGGATGATATAAGCCGTTTCGCATTGATCGCTGCCGTATTTATTCTTGTTTTCTTTAACCCCTGGACAAATTCCGCTTTTGTATTTAATAGTGTGTTTTACTNNCACTCAGTTCTTAATAAGGGGATTGTTTTTGTCATTCTCTTCATAATAATAAGCCTGTTGGCGATTCTAATTTCAACACTGTCTGTATTGATTACAAAATTTGATGAATCAAAAAAATCATCGTTAACGGAAAAATCGGTATTATTTATGGGTGTAATAATCCTCCTGTTCCTTTTTGAAAGGTTTTTTTGAAATGTTTATATATAATGCAAGCCATCTCCATATTCTGATTGTAATCCTTACACTGTCCGGTTTGGGATTTATTAATTTTTCACGAAACCTCGTCATTAAAAAAACAACAACACTCCTGATGTGGTCAAGTCTTATCATTGCTGCATTTATGGCCTTTACGAATTACGATCCTTCCTTATCCGTTTTAACCCTGAATCATAAATCCGGAATTCTTTTTTCCTTTTCGGCACTCCTTATGATTCCTGCTCTTTTACAATTTCACCAACTTACCCGTCAGAGCAATTTTCATGATATACTCTTCATTTCACTCTTGCTATTTTTTCTTGTTGGTTTTAACAATCCATTTATATGGTTCCTTGCTTTTGAGGGAATTTTTATCATTACCGGGTCTGCTTTCAGATACTATTCTGTACCTCAATATCGGATAAATCATATCTTGTCTGCTTTAGTTTTATTCACAGGCATGATATTACTCAGCACTACGGCATCTCATGATATTGCCTACATTTTCATTTTTTTCTCGCTGCTGTTAAAATTTAATTTCCCGGTGGGGATTGTTGTCAGGAGTCATAATTTATCCAACTGTCTTTACGTTTCTGTCATCCGTGTCTCTGTAACACTTCTGCTGATGATAAAATTGTATCCCATAATTCAGCCTGTACAGTATCGAATTGTATCTATCATATTTATCGTCATTGGTATTTTAATTTCACTGATCCGGTTTTCACGCGTCAGAGATCAATTTTCATTTGTTTCCCTGGCAGTTGACAGTATGTATCTTCCGTTAATTCTTCTTGCCTCCTCAGGTCTTTCACAAATTTTTGGCGTGTATTTATTGTTGTTTATACCTCTCATTATACCTTTTGTCAATCAAAAATGGAGTCCGGGGGACGGGAAAATTCATAAAGGGTATTTACTGTCTTTAATGACCGTACACGGTTTTCCTTTTACGGCAGGAATGATTATCTGGATACGGTTTATCCGACACATANNATTATCCGGTTTATAATGTTTATGCCTTTGGCGGATTCATCAGCCTTTTTTCATTTTGGCTGTACATCTTTAGAAAAATAATGATTGATGCCGAAATCTTAATCAATAATGAAAGTAAACGATTGAATACATATCTGCTGACAATCCTGTTATTTAACGGTGTTGTCTGGTATTATTATACTCCGATTCTCAAATTTTTTATGCTTTAACTTAGTTTTCCATTAATAATCATTAGATAATCTTTTAAATTGCAGGTTGAATTAAAACAAAGGTGATTCATGATCAAATCGTATCCATTTGCAAATATTGAAAAGAAATGGCAGAAATTCTGGGAAGAAAAGAAAGTCTTTAAAACCCAAGAGGATCCGGGAAAGGAAAAGTATTATATCCTGGATATGTTTCCGTATCCGTCGGGACAGGGGCTTCATGTTGGTCATCCGGAAGGGTATACCGCCAGTGATATTATTGCCCGCTATAAAAGAATGAACGGTTTCAATGTATTGCATCCCATCGGATTTGATGCATTTGGTTTACCGGCTGAAACCTATGCTTTGCAAACAGGAACCCATCCAAGTATTACAACAGAAAAAAATATTCAAACGTTTACGCGTCAATTAAAACAATTTGGATTTTCGTATGACTGGGACAGGGTCGTAAACACGACTGATCCGGCTTATTATAAATGGACTCAATGGATTTTTATTCAATTATTCAAACAGGGTCTTGTTTATGAGGCCGAATCACCTGTTTGGTGGTGTGAAGACCTGAAATCTGTGTTGGCCAATGAGGAGGTTGTTGACGGAAAAAGTGAAAGGGGAGGGTACCCTGTTCGAAGGATCATGCTGAAGCAGTGGATGCTGAAAATTACAGCTTATGCCGATCGTCTGTTGGAAGGATTGGATAATCTTGACTGGCCCGACTCTATTAAAGAAATGCAGAAAAACTGGATAGGACGGAGCGAGGGAGCCGATGTTTTATTTAAAATAGACGGATATAATGAATCTATCAGTGTTTTTACAACCCGACCGGATACCCTGTTCGGGGCGACATATATGGTTTTATCCCCGGAACATCCACTTGTTGACAGAATCACAACACCGGAAAACAAAACTGAGGTTGATGCCTATAAAGCAGAAGCAGCCCTGAAAAGCGATCTTGACAGAACAGAACTGTCAAAAGAGAAAACAGGTGTTTTTACCGGTGCTTTTGCCATTAATCCGGTAAACGGAAAGAAAATACCTGTCTGGATTGCTGATTATGTTTTGATCAGTTATGGTTCAGGCGCAATCATGGCTGTCCCGGCTCACGATCAAAGGGACTGGGAATTCGCAAAAAAATTCAATTTGGAGATAGTTCAGGTTCTGGAAGGCGGCGATATAGAGAAAGAAGCCTTTGTCGAAGACGGAACACATATAAATTCAGAATTTATCGATGGAATGAATAAAAAAGATGCCATTGATACAATGATTACGTGGCTTGAAGAGAGAAAAACCGGTAAGAAGGCAATCAATTATAAGTTGAGGGACTGGCTTTTTTCCCGTCAAAGATATTGGGGTGAACCTATTCCGTTATACAAAGACGAATTTGGGAATGTGTTTGCACTGGATGAAAAAGATCTTCCTCTTGAATTGCCGGAAGTGGAAAAATATGAACCCTCCGGCAGCGGCCAATCACCGCTTGCAGCCATCCGGGAATGGGTTGAATTCACCGATGAAAAGGGGAATCAGTATTTTCGCGAAACGCATACAATGCCGCAATGGGCCGGTTCAAACTGGTACTATTTGCGGTATATTGATCCTCACAATGAAGAAAAATTGGTAGATCCGGATAAGGAAAAGGAGTGGATGCCTGTTGATTTTTATATCGGCGGAGCAGAACATGCAGTTCTCCATCTCTTATATGCCCGCTTCTGGCACAAAGTGCTGTATGATTTGGGAGTTGTTTCTACGGACGAACCGTTCCAAAAGCTTATGAATCAAGGACTTATACTTGGCGAAGATGGCGAAAAAATGAGTAAATCACGAGGGAATGTTGTTAATCCGGATGATATAATTCATGAATTTGGAGCAGATACCCTTAGAGTTTATGAAATGTTCATGGGACCGATTGAACGCCCTAAACCATGGTCTACCAAGGGGTTAGCAGGAATTCACAGATTTCTCAACAGAATCTGGCGTCTGTATGTTCTTGAAAACGGACAGGCAAACCCGCTGATTGGCAAGCGGGAAAGCTCAACAGAGTTTGTTAAAGTCTACCATGAAACAGTAAAAATTCTCACTGAACATATTGAAGAATGCCGCTTTAATACAGCCATATCCCAGTTAATGGTCTTTATTAATGAAGCTTATAAAGAAGAAAATCTCAACATCGACTATATGAATGGGTTTATTCAGCTTTTATCACCGTTTGCACCTCACCTGGCAGAAGAATTATGGGAGATACTGGGAAACCGTGATGAACTGACATACAAACCGTGGCCTGTTTATGATAAGACATATTTGATCCGGGATGAGATTGAATATCCGGTACAAATCAATGGTAAAGTAAGAACCGTTATAACCGTTCCCAGAAACCTACCAATAGAAAAGCTGAAAACCCTCATTTTTGATGATGATCGCGTAAAAAAACATACGAACGGAAAAACAATTCTTAAAACAATCATCGTTCCGGAAAAAATTGTTACGATTGTAGTAAAAGGGTAAACCGCAAAGCCATATCGAAAGGGGTTTAATCATATCACAACAGATTGATGTTGAAATGAACTTTTTACCGAACAATTTTTAAAGATATTGATAATGAATAGACAGGGAAGAGGCAGGTTTCAAATTGATCCGTGGTTTTGGATATCGTTATCGCAAGATAATCCATCTATCCAAAAACCGGAAAACACATTAGTTTACATAATACATATTATGCGCAGTTATATGATGGGTATAATTTGACCGTCTTCTGCTGTTTTTATGTGCTGTCCTTCTTTTTTTGAACATTTTTCCAGACTCTTTATCACATTTTGACGGTATTGCGGAAGAATGTGCGTCAGATATGCAACCGGTATTCCTGTTCTATGAATAAGATCTACTGCTTCCGATACAGTCAGATGTCCCGGAATTTTATGGTTATCATCCGTTGTGCTTTCAATAAAAAGGATATCTGCAGGTTTTAAATTTTCTCTTTCAATCGGAAATATGTCTGTATCACCGGTAAAAGCGATGCGCTTCCCTCCTGTTTCTATGAGCATTCCAAGACTGCCGGGATGATGATTAACAGCAAACGGCTTGTTCTGATATAAATCACTTTTGTTCGTTTTCTTAGCCGTTAATGGTATATAATTGAATTGAATTTTACTGCATTTATCAATCCATTTTTTCCACGGATGCATTAATTCATGCTTGATAAAGTTTATGTAATTGCTTGATATACAGATGTTTATTGCGTGCTGGCTAATTCTGTCATCATTTATTATAGCCATGACAATTTCCGCAATTCCCATTGTATGGTCGGAATGTATGTGGGTTATAAGAATTGTTTCTATTTTATCGAGACAATATCCAAGACTGATTATTCGCCCGCATATTCCCTGACCGGCATCAATGAGCATTAGTCTTTTATTGATGCTAATAAGATACGATGACGGGAAAACATTTTTTTCCGGTACAGATGTACCCGTTCCTAAAACACGGATATGATTAAGGTCTTTCATGGTTTGCGTGATAGCTGTAACCTTCTGATAATGAATGTAATAACGATAGCATATACTGTCAAATATTTCAAATATTCTTTAAAAAACCCATTTCAAACCCAATGTGGGATTTATCTTTATTTTATTTCCCGATCCATAAATGAAGTTTCTGCTGAGTTCAATTTCTGTTCCAGCTGAAAAATGTTCTGATATATTGAACCATATCTGCTGCTCAGTTATGAAAACAAATTGATGGTCTGTATTATCATTTCCCGTGAGCCACACGCTTCCAAAGCTCCCGTTATGACTGAGTCCGTCATTTATTGTATACCTGCAGACAAATCCCACAGCTGCTAACCCAGGGTTGCCAACATACCAAAATCATGGACAGAAACACTGATGGGTGCAATAAAAGCAAATGAGCTGGCCAGAAAAATGGGGACACGCGATTTTGTAATCAACTGAAATACCAAGGTTCCTAAACCTGCCGTAAACAAGGCAATATTCGGATCCATACCCGTAAGCAGCGGCACCAGAATCAATGCTCCGAAAGCAACAAAAAGGAATTGTGCTCCCATAAGCATAGACAGGCTAAAAGATTTGATGCGGTTCATCAACATGTCCTTATCAGTGTGTGAAAATATGGTCTTTTGTAAATCACAGGATAATCTGTGTTGAACGTGATCCAACCAATAAAACCCTAAAAACAATATAGAAGAAATTATTCTGAAATTACGAGAGTTATTTTATCATTATTCCCATTCGATTGTAGCCGGAGGTTTGGAACTGATATCATACGTAACACGGTTTACACCGTTAACTTCATTAATGATTCGATTTGATATTTTTCCCAGAATATCATACGGGATCTGAGCCCAGTCTGCCGTCATACCGTCAACGCTGGTTACTGCTCTGAAGACAACAGTATTCTCATATGTTCTTTCATCACCCATAACGCCTACGCTTCTGACCGGCAACAGAACACAAAATGCCTGCCAAATTTCATTGTATAAACCATGGTGGTGCAATTCCTGAATGGCGATATGATCTGCCTTGCGTAAAATATCCAATTTTTCGCGGTTTATATCACCTAAAACGCGAATACCAAGTCCGGGACCGGGAAATGGGTGCCTTAGAAGGATTTTTTCATCCAGGCCGAGCTGGAATCCCACTTCACGGACTTCATCCTTGAAAAGCTCCCGCAAGGGTTCTATAAGACGGAATTGCATGTTATCCGGGAGTCCGCCTACATTGTGATGACTCTTAATCGTTGCCGACGGGCCTTTGAAGGAAACAGATTCAATCACATCGGGATAGAGTGTTCCCTGGGCAAGAAAATCGAATGTTCCAAGTTTTAAGGATTCTTCTTCAAAGACTTTTATGAACATATTTCCGATGATTTTCCGTTTTGTCTCCGGGTCACTTACGCCCTTTAAAGCCGATAAAAAACGCTCTTCGGCATCGGCATACACCAGATTAATCTTAAAATGCTCCCTGAAAGTGCTGATAACATCGTCTGCTTCATTCAATCTTAACAGACCATTATTAACAAAAACACAGGTAAGCTGGTCTCCGATGGCCTTGTGGATAAGCAGAGCTGCCACTGAGCTGTCAACACCGCCGGATAAACCGCACAAAACCTTCTTCTCACCCACTTCATGTTTAATCTTGTCAATCTGGGATTCGACAAAATTCAAGGGTGTCCACAACGGCTGCAGCTGACAAATTTTAAACAGAAAGTTCTTCAAGATGTCTTTGCCCTGATCTGTATGAGCAACCTCAGGATGGAATTGAATGGCATACATTTCTTTGGTTTTATGTCTGATAGCTGCGACGGGAGAATTGTTGGTTTGGGCGATGACCTCAAACCCTTCAGGCAGCTTTTCGATTCTGTCACCATGACTCATCCAAACCGTTAGTTTTCCATTGTCTAAATGTAACCCGTGAAATAAGTCTTCATCGTTCAAAACAGCCAATTCAGAACGGCCGTATTCTCTGTGGGCAGCTTTATCGACACGTCCGTTGAATTGGAATGCGATCAACTGTAAACCATAGCAAATACCCAGCAAAGGCACGCCAAGCGAGAATATTTCTGAATCGGGCAAAGGTGCATTCTTGTCGTAAACGCTGGACGGACCTCCCGAGAGAACGATTCCCCGGGGATTAAAAGATTTTATTTTCCCGATGGAAATATTATAAGGATGGATTTCGCAATAGACGTGTGCTTCCCGTATTCGTCTGGCAATTAATTGCGTAACCTGTGATCCGAAGTCCAGAATCAGTATTTTTTCATCTTCAAATGAAATCATTGGACTGCCTTTACGTGAATTATGAATGATGAATGACGGATGAAGAATTGTCGGTTAACTTTAGATCTTCCAACCGGTTCATTGTATGCTTTTCATCATTCTGCTTTTCAATTTTTTCCGCCCCTACCGGCTACTGGCTACCGGCTACCGGCTACTGGCTACTGGACTGGCTACTGGACTGGCTACCGGCTACCGGCTACTGATAATATTGTCCCTATCCGGTCCGGTTGATATGATAGAAAATTTTACGCCGAGAGATTCTTCTATGAATGTAATGTATGTTTGACAGTTTACCGGAAGGTCATCCCAGTTGGTTATACCTTCAATGGGTTCATCCCAACCGTTAAACTCCTGATATACAGGGATATTATCCTTGTTATCCATAGATATTTTTACACTGGAAAAGCCTGAAAGACAACTGATTTTTGTCAGGATCAGCTCATTAAAACCATTAATTCGTATGGCTTTTTTTAAAAGCGGAAGATCCAGCCACCCGCACCGACGTGGGCGACCTGTTGTGGCTCCGAATTCATTTCCGTTCCTTCGAAGCTTATCTCCGTCTTGATCAAATAGTTCTGTTGGAAACGGTCCTTCGCCAACTCGGGTTGTGTATGCTTTAACCACACCGATTCTCCGGTTAAAGTCCAAATAAACTCCCGAACCGGTATAGGCGCCGCCAATTGTCGTATTTGATGACGTAACAAAGGGGTACGTCCCGTGATCAATATCCAGTAATGTGCCCTGGGCACCTTCAAACAAGATGGTTTTGTTTTCCTTTGAATATTGATAAATAATCGGTGCAGTATCGTCGACATAAGGCAATAATTCACGGGCAGATTTTATACATTTTTCAAGTTCATTTTCCAGATAATCCGGAATATCCTTATTATAGATATTCTTGCTTAATATCTGAATTTCAGTAAGTTGCTTCTCAAGAAGATGAGCGTATTCCTCATTGCGAATCATGTCAAAACGAATCCCGTTTCGCCGGATTTTTTGCTCATACGCCGGTCCGATTCCCCGTTTGGTCGTTCCGATATATTCGTTTTGAAGTGAATCAATCCATTTGTGAATCGGTGTTACGATATGGGCATTGTCTGATATTTTTAATTTTTCGGGTGATAGATTGACACCTTTATTCTTAAGCATATCAATTTCTTCCAAAAGCAAAACCGGGTCAACCACACATCCATTACCAATAATATTGAGGGATTTGCCGGAAATAATACCACTGGGAATCAAATGAAGAACATATTTTTCTTTTCCGTGGATGACAGTATGTCCCGCATTGGCGCCTCCCTGGTAACGAACAACAAGATCGGCTTCAACAGACAGAATGTCTACAATTTTTCCTTTTCCTTCATCACCCCATTGGGCACCCAGAATAATTGATGCGCTCAAAATAGTTTCCTGTTAATATTTATCTGATTTGTAATCAGATGAGTCATTTGGCATGTAAATATCATGTACTTTCCCTTCACGGATTGACAGGGCTGATACAATTTCAAGAACGGCTTTATCGTGAAATTCTTTAATGCTTTGAACACCGCATGATGACATGGATGATTTAATTTTTGAAAGTGTTTCAGGCAGGTTGTCTCTTAATTTTCCTGCATATTGGACAAAACCTTCAACCCCTTCAACAAATTTCATCTGATAATATCGGGCTGATTTCCATTCTCTTGCCCTTGCTGACCCTTCTCCCCAATACGGTTTCATGATCCGGTTGCTGATTTGTATTTTTTCGGTAGGAGATTCCTCCATACGGGCAAAATACCGTCCCATCATCACGTAATCTGCCCCCAAAGCGAGAGCAATCGTGATATCTTTGGCGTCTACAATTCCGCCGTCAGCTGCCAATGGTATGTATTTTCCAGTTTCTTCATAATATTTATTTCTTTCACGGACGACATCAATAATGGCTGTTGCCAGCCCCCGTCCTGTTCCTTTTTGTTCCTGCGTTATACAAATGGACCCCCCTCCCATTCCTATTTTTACGGCACGGGCTCCGGCTTCTACCAAGAAACGGAATCCTTTTGCCGTTATGATATTTCCACCGATGACGGGAACACCGGGGTAATTCAATCTTATCCATTCAAATGTTTTTTTCTGATATGATGAATGTCCGTCTGATGAATCAACGGCCAAAATATCGGCTCCGGCTTCAACAAGAGCGGGAACGCGATCCATAAAATCATGTGTATTGATTGCAGCTCCGGTCAACAGGCGCTTTTTCTCATCTAATAATTCGAGAGGATAGTTGATATGATTCCGAATGTCTTTTCTAAATACAAGATTCAACAGCTGATCATTTGAATTTACGATAGGTAAAACGCTTTGATGGCTTTCTCTCAGGACCTGATTGGCTTCTTTAATATCGGATATATTCTTTCCCACAACCAACTGTTCCCTTGGTATCATCCTTTCTGAAACACGTAAATGGGCATGATGTGAACCGCTGTAATCGTTTTTTGTGAGAATCCCCAACAGTTTATGATCTTTATCAACAATGGGAAAAGTATTAAATCCTTTCATTTTACTGATTTCAAACACGTCGCCGATAAGCATGNNAGCATGTCGGGGTGAACATAAAAGGGTTCAACGAAACCTGCTTTAAAACGTTTAATATCATGTATCATGGCTGATTCATGGTCAATTGACTGGGAACAGAAAATAAAGGCCAATCCTCCGAGTCGTGCTAATTCGATGCCCATTTCAACACCGGAAACGCTTTGCATGGCAGCAGAAATGATAGGAATATTTAATTTATAATCTCTTTCCCCCTGTTCAGAATACGCAAGAGACGTTTCAAGAGAAATGTTATCTATTGACGTTTCATGAGTTGTGTACCCCGGTAATAACCGATATTCCATAAGTGTACGAGACGGCTCATTGATAATATGTTTAGCCATGAATGTTCTCCTGCACATTTTTCTTTTGAACTTTAAATCCTGAGACCCGGTAGATTGCCAATAATAGAATTAATGCACCTATCCATTGCCAGAAACTCATCAAATTTTTTCTTATTAAAAATTCCAGAATAACTGCCGTTAAGGGGAAAGCAAGTTCGCAAATTGTAGCAACACTGGCTGATATTTTTTTTAGGCCGTAATAATAGATGAAAATTGCGGTTCCCCCGGATGTAAAGAGAATCAACAGAAAAACTCCCCATTGTTTCAGGCTGATATCCGGAATATAAGCCAGACTCCTTTGACTTAAAGCAATAACAAGCATAATTGCAGTTGTTATAAAAAATCGCAGATATGTGCCGGTATAGAAGGATGTTTTCCGTAATGCTCTTTTACTGATGACAGTTGAAGCGGCAAAGCTCATGGCAGCAACCAATGCAAACAAGGCGGCAACCGGAGTTTTATCACCGGTCGACAAGTTTGGAAATTGCATGCCGAAAACAATTAAATATGACCCGATGATTGCAATAAAAGCCCAGAAATAAAACATTTTGCCGGGGCGCTCTTTTAAAAAGAGAGTCGCAAGAACAATAGCAAAAAGCGGTTGTAGTTTTTGTATCAAAACGACAACAGATAAATTTACGAAATGGACATAGAAAAGAGCTTTTGTAATTGCCATAGTGCCCAAAGCTCCGCCAAACAAACCCACAAAAAAGAATGCGGTCCAGTCTTTTACATCCAGTTGTGACAGTTCGTTCCGTTTCCAGATTAATAACGGTAACCATAAGATGATAACGAGAGCACTTTCAATGAATACAACCAAAGAAACAGGCAAAGTATACAGTGCCGGTCTTAAAACAATGCCGTCGAAACCCCATAGGGCTGCAGCAGTAATTACGAAGAGTGATGCTAATTTTTCCATGGGCAAAATTAATAAAAATGAGGACCGGATAATACAGGTTTCATGAAAAAATCAGACTAATAATGAATGGGTTAAACATGACTCGGCTTTTGGAAAAAATAAAAATCCAAATGTGACAGGATGTTTAAAGAATTGAAGAAAAAATTACGATTAATGGCAGAATAAAGAAAAAAGAAATCAGAAAAACAATGGCAATCCATCGGTTTTCAAATACAACGGCAGACAGTTTGCGCGCTCCCCAGAGAGGAATATTTCTCAGAGGGGGTATGGTCAGAACCAGGATAGCGCCGATTGTATTGAAAAGAAAGTGGGCAAATGCGACGATAAGGGCTGATGTTTTACCCGTAACCAGTGAAGCAAGAACTGCCGTAATCGTTGTTCCGATATTGGCACCGATTGTATAGGGATAAACCTGAACAAGCGTGAGAATTCCGGATCCGACAATTGGTACAACAAGAGATGTTGTGATAGAACTGCTTTGGACAAGAACCGTCAGAATTATACCGAAGAATAAAGCTGTGATTGGTGATCTGAAAATGACTTTATTAAAGAAATTTTCTGCTTTACCCATGAAAACGCTTTTTAATACGGCTACAATATATCGGAGCGCAATAAAAAGAAAAATCAGAGCAAAGATTACAACTAAAATCGGATTCTTATTGAGCATGTCGACAATCCAGGCAGCGACGGGATTGACAATTATTTTTAACGGACTTTTAAACGTCAGTCCCTGGGAACCGATAAAAATACCGGCCATTTCCTTAGATAAAAATCCCAGAACATTAAAAAATATCTGAAGAGGAAAAAGAATCAGAACGCAAAGGACATTAAAAAAATCATGAACTGTAGCAGCGGCAAAAGCATCTCGGAATTCACCCCGTCTTGAAATGGAACCCATGGATACAATAATATTGGTAACGGATGTTCCGATATTTGCTCCCATTACAATAGGAATAGCACCGGGAATCGTCAGCGTCCCTCCTGCCACCATTCCCACAACTATGGATGTTACAGTGGACGAACTTTGAACAAGACTGGTGACCAGTATTCCTATAAACAAACCCACAAAAGGTGAAGACGTCGTTTCCATCAAAGTCTGGGCGAATTCTTTGCCGAAGAGCTTGAACCCCATACCCATCATTTCAATACTTAAAAGGAAAATATATAAGAGACCCAGAATTTCAAGTGTTTTTATGAAGCCTTGTAGGAATGTCTTCATATGCTCCCTGGTTTTTTGATTGAGACTTTTCACAGATGGGAAAATACGAAAAATAATCCGTATTTAAAGTTAAGTCTCTGTGAATTGTATGTTAAGATATTGTTAAGAATTTAGAAGTGCAAACTTATTCTAAATCTAATGATTATATGGATATTAGGAAGCTTTTTACTAATAATAGTATTTTGACAAAAGAGAAAAAATAGATACTTTATTCGACGGATATAAAGTAACATACTTGAGAAAATAGCCATCAAAAGACTTAAACAACCGGGAATTATTCTTACAGCCAACGCGTAGCAGGAGTCGGTATTGAATATGGTGAAACACCTTAAAAATTGTCTGATAATTTTGTCTTCAATTTTCTTTATTAACCCATTGTATTCACAAGTTCGTCCTAAGCATTCATCATTCCCGGACTTCAAAAAAATGGGATCCGGTGTAGCAGATTATGTCCATTATACAACTGTCGGGCAGCTTGGTTTAACGGTTACGAATTTCGGAATCATAGGAGAAGGTTACAACAACCCTAATCAGCCGAGTTTTATGTATAAGCAATATCCGGACAACATAAAAGAACAGGTTGAACACATGAGTTACGGAGGGTTGTGGATTGGAGGTATAGTCAACGGAGAAAAACGGGTAAGCACGGCTATAATTGACGGAGTGTTTGATTACGGTTCTGAAGGCTTTGAGTTTACGGACAATGGTGATTCAATTTTTGAACGATCTTCAATCACGACAAGTCCATACTATTCTCCGGATGCAGTAAGTCATCAGGATTTCATAACCCAATTTCATGACATGGGTCCTGTTGTTAACCATACCCCCATGAATGTAATCGTTCATCTGCAGACCCATGCCTGGAATTATAAATTTGCCGAAGCGTTTGTGATTCTGGATTATTTTATTGTCAATGCAGGGTCCACTGTTATTAAAGATGTATTTGTCGGTTTATGGGCGGATGCTGCCGTAGGAAACATGAACTACACAAGTTATTATGAACCGGGAGGCGGATGGTCATGGTATGATAATCAAAACGGTTTTGACCGTTCACATTTTGACCCAATGCCAGATGATGACGTTCCCGGTTTTCCCAGAAATATTGCATATCAGTATGATGTTGACGGTGACAACGGATATGCTGAAAGTTATGTTGGTTATTCATGCCTGGGATCTGAGACAGTTCCGCGGAAATATTGGGATACACAATATAACCAATGGCCATGGAATTCTGCAGTTAATATGAATTATCCCGATTATTTTATGCCAATCAATGATGAACAACGATACGATAAAATGAAAACATCTGTCCCAAGGGGGACCGGTGCTTTGTTTACAGAAGACGGATACCCAAATACTCCCGGCAGCTGGATGATCCTCATATCGGCCGGTCCGTTTGGAACAAAACCGGACAATGCTGACAGTACATCCTGGGCTTTTCATCCCGGAGACACATTGAATGTAGTTTATGCAGTCGGGTGCGGACGATGGAGTACGGCTGATTTGAATGATACACCGGAACGGAGGGNNAAGGGAACTGCTGAGAGCAAATCTTGACTGGGCCCAAAAAGCCTACAACGGTGAAGACAGTAACGGCAACGGTGTTCTAGATCCTTGGGAAGACCAGAACGGAAACGGTAAACTGGACCGTTATATATTGCCGGCCCCACCCCCGTCACCCAAGCTGCATGTCGAAGTCGAAGCAGGAAAAGCAATATTATACTGGAATAATATGCCGGAAGAATATGAAGATCCTGTCAGCCGTAAAAAAGATTTTGAAGGATACAGGATCTATGGCAGACGAAAAACAAGCGGTATTGATCATGAGTGGACTCTGCTGGCTCAAATTGACAAGAAGAATGATATTGGTTTCAATACAGGTCTTGATATACTTCGCATTAAGGATGAATTTGGAACGCCTTCATTTGTGGTTTTCAATTCCGATACTTTCTATTATAAATTTGAAAATACCGGAATTTTAAATGGCTGGCCCAATAAAAACGTATACGCCGTTACATCCTTTGATACAGGGGATCCGGCTACGGGTCTTACATCGCTTGAATCAAGTCAGCTTGAAAACAGAACAGCCGTGGTTGCCGGTCAAACACCCGTTGATATTCAGGAAGAATGGATTACCGGTGTTTATCCAAATCCCTATAACGCTCATGCAAAATGGGATGGATTTGGCGTCAGAGAGCGAATGATCTGGTTCTACGGCTTACCCGATCAATCTGTTATCCGAATTTTTACGCTTGCCGGTGAATTGATTAAAACAATTTCCCATGATGCATCAACATATGACGGTTCTGACAATGCAACCCTAAAACACTTGTCCGGCAGAAATACTGTTTTCAGCGGCGGCGAACATGCCTGGGATCTTATAACAGATTACGATCAGGCTGTTGCAACCGGACTTTATCTATATTCAATCGAAGATATCCAATCCGGAAAAATGAAAACCGGCCGCTTTTTGATTATAAAATAAAGAAGGAGAAATAAGATGAGAAAAATGTTATTGACAGTATTGCTGATTTTTATGGCTGTCTCAGCTTTTGCACAGGTTACAGCTATCAAAGATATTCAGTACACAACAGATCCGGGCGGCGATTCGCCCCTGAACGGTCAGACAGTTACTATTTCAGGTATAGTCACTGCCGAACCGTATGCATACGATAATAAATATTTCTTTGTGCAGGATAAAAATGAACCCTGGTCAGGAATTTGTGTATACGCCGGCGCACCTGTTGACCTTCTCATATCAGAAGGAGACAGTGTGACGATAACCGGTACTGTTCAGGAAGCATACGGATTGACACGCCTTTCCAATCCTACATCCATAGTTATTGAAGAAGAAGGTGTCTTTGGAATTAAACCGATAGTCGTTACGGCTAATATGATTAATACCGGTTCACCTTCAGCTGAGTCTTTTGAGAGTGTTCTGGTACGGGTTAAAAATGTAAATGTGGCAAATCCTGATGAAGGCTTTGGTGAATGGTCGGTATCCGATGAAACAGGAACGGTTATGATCGACAACGGGGACTATTATTTCTGGCCTGAAGAATATGTTGATATCATTTCAATAACCGGTCCTCTCTATTATGATTACAGCAATTTTAAAATTGCGCCGCGTCTTGCCTATGACATTATTGAAGGCAAAAAAATTAATGAGACTAAAGTATATACACGCATCCAGAGAATTCAACAGGTCCGTTATTCTGATCTTGTTAAAGCACCAATTGATCACGTTTCAGATATTTCATACCTCTTAAGACCTGAAGGAAGCGATACGTTATTGACAATCAAAGGTGTTGTTACCATGCGGACTGGATTGAGTTATGCCGGCCGCGGTATAAAATTTCTCTTATCCGATCTCAATGGCGGCCCCTGGAGCGGAATTTTATCCTATAATGCTGATTCAACAATTTATCCCGTTTTATTTGAAGGGGATATTATTGAAATGACGGGATACGTTTATGAGTACACAACCGATTTTTCAAATATGACTGAATTCTTCCTGGTTGGGGATATTGAGATTCTTGAATTTGATCATCCACTGCCGGAACCGCCGGTTGTAAAAACAGGAGATTTGCGATGGCCGACTACAGCCGAGCAGTGGGGAACTGTTTTTGTCAGAGTTGAAAATGCCGTTGTTACAAAAAATGTCCTTCAATATGAGATTATGGAGATTGATGACGGCACCGGCGGTCTCCTGGTTGATGATGATTCTGACAGTATGCGGGCATTTATTCCCCCGCCGATCGGAACGAATATTGAAAGCATTGAGGGATGGATTTACCATCATTATGGATACTATACCGATTCAACCACATACAAAATCGAGCCTCTGTTTGAACGGGATGTGGTAATTGGTGAAGGTCCGCCCTTGCTGACAGACCACGTCAGAACTCCGATGATACCAAAATCATCTGAAGGCGCCACTGTTTCAGTTCGGGCAGTTACGCCTCGCAATATTGCAGAAGCAACAGTGTTTTATCGTGTAGATAAAGCTGCCACATATAATGAACTGCCTATGACAGAAGGGGATAATAAAGTCTTCAGTGTTGAAATACCTCCTCTTGCTGAAAAATCTTTTGTTGATTACTATTTCTATGTAAAAGATGAATTTGAAGGTGAAACCATCTTTCCGTCTGAATATAAAACTGAAAACTTTTCATACGTCGTTTTAAACGATAATCCGGTTATCAGGGATATTCAGTACACTCACTGGGCAAACGGTCTTTCTCCACTTCGTGATGCACCCGTAACGGTTTCGGGGTATATTACTGCAGGTATTGATTTTGTAATAAATTTTACAAACAGCGGCGTAACTGCATTACCCATGGCAGACGAATCAGGTCCGTGGAACGGTATTTTTATTCTGGGGACCCCAGAACAATTAACGGGTCTGTCTTACGGACAGGAAGTTACTGTAACCGGAATAGTCGAAGAAAACTATGATAATTACTGGAGATGGCAGGGTAACACGTATATTGTTGCCGATACTATAATCATCGGTGAAATCTCACAGCCGCCGGCAGCATCCCGAGTATCAATTGCGACTATCGCTGAAAACCATGAAGCATATGAAGGGGTTGAAATCAATTTGTCCGGCATGCTTTTGGTCCAATCTGTAAATCAGTACGATATAACCGTCACAGACAGCGAAGGTGGCGGAAGCATCCTCTTGGATGATGACTGTGTAGCATCCAACGTGTTTAATGTGGTCAGCAATAATTATGCAACCATAGGAACTGACACTGTCAGAGTCGGACACGAATTGTTTATCGTTAACGGTGTTTACATGTACAGTTATAATACATTTAAAATTGAAGTCAGAGATGCAACCGATCTGGGTGGGGTTTCCTCAGTCGAACCGGTTATTCCTTCTACCTATGCCCTGCATCAGAATTATCCGAATCCTTTCAACCCGTCTACGACTATTTCATTTGACCTGCCGGACCATGAATCGGTTACGATCAATGTCTTCAATATTAAAGGTCAGCTTGTTCAAACACTGGTGAATAATGTTTATTCACCCGGACATCATTCTGTTACATGGTATCCGGCTCAGCTGAGCAGCGGCATTTATCTGTATCAAATCCAAATCGGTGATTTCAAAGCCGTAAGAAAAATGACATACCTAAAATAACAGTTTTCATGGGGGGAGGTTTATCCTCCCCTTTTTGAGAGGGTTGAATGAAAAATAAAGTGCTTTTGTTACCGGTAATTCTGAGCGTCGTGCTTTTATGGAATTGTGAAAATCCATTTATCAATGATTTGCCGGAAGCAAAAGTCATTAATTATCCACCTGAAACACACGTTTCGTTTATATACCACCCTGATACCGTTTTAACTGAGGGGGATTACTGGATTAATAATGGTGACACAATTTTCCTTGAAGATGATGAAATCATTGTTTTGGGTTTGGATACGACAATCAGCGTCAAAGAAGTTTTCTGGTGGGGCGATGATCCGGACGGTGAAGTTGTCGGATATTATTACAAGTGGAGCTACATGAATGAACCGGTTTTTACCACACTGGAATCGGATATATTTTACCTGCCTCTGCGATCGAAATTCGACATATACAGTTTTCAGGTTTGGGCAATGGACAATGACAGTCTTGTGGATCCCACTCCGGCTGTCATCAGTTTCCCTGTGTACAACTCTCCGCCGGAAATTGAGTGGAAATATAATTCTCTTCCCACAGTTGCTTCCTCTCCTGATGTCATTCACCAATCTTTTACACATCATTCTTTTTTCTGGGATGTATCTGATCTGGACGGATTTGAAACAGTAACGGATATTTTCTGGACTTTGGACGATACCAGTTCCTGGAACAGACTGGATGGAACTCAGCGTTCAATTTTCCTGTCAGACCTCTCCCCCGGTTCTCACAGGATCTTTATTCAGGCCCGGGATATTGCCGGTGCCAAATCCAATATAATCTCTTTTCCCGATCCGGAAGATCGAAATCATCCGAATGGCTGGAATGTCAATAAACCAATGGGAGACTATCTGATAGTTAATGATTTTGCCGGCGACCAGCTCAATTATCAACATCAGAATTTCTACAAAGACATTTTAAACAATCTTATCAGTGAGAATAATTACTCCGTATGGGAAATCGGATCAGGTGATAATAATCCTCATAATGCCATTCCCTACAGCACTCAGGATATAGAATACAATTTAAGCTATTTTAAAAATGTGTTTTGGTATACCTTTCGCGGCGAGAACTCTATCAATCAGTCTGCTCTGGCTTTAACACGATTTGTAGCGGATGGCGGAATACTGTTTATGAATAACGCCATGAAGGGAGGCACATTAGCCGATACCACATGGAGTTTTACAAGTATTGACACGATGTATTTCTTTAGTAAAACGGGACGAATACTGCCGGGAACAGAAATCGATGCTTTCTGGGATGATCCGGTTCTTGATTCCACCCTTGCCCTATCATTAGGAACAACCCTGGCTGACAGATTATGGGCGATAGAACCGGGGCCAAAGGCTGCAATCCGTTATCGATTCAAGGATGCAGGCCCAAGCGGCACTTCCTATAACGGTGCTCCGGGTATTATGACGGAAACACCAATCAACAACGGCATATGTTACTATATGACCGTTCCCTTGTATTATTGCAACGGGAAAGAAAACGTTGAAGAACTTTTTAAACACATTTTCAGATTGAAATAATGAAAAAAAACCTTTTAAAACAATTTTTTCTCGTTCTGTTTATGACAGTATCATTATACTCGGCCACAATACGAGGAACAGTCCAGGATGCCAAAACAGGAGAACCTCTGCCCGGTGCCAATATCATTTTAAAAGGCACTTACTATGGTGCAGCATCCGACATGGACGGAGCCTATACAATTCCAAATATTTCACAGGGAAGTTATGATCTGGAAGTGTCCATGATCGGTTATACGGTTCAGTTACACAGCGGCATTATGTTGGAAAAAAATGAAACAAAACGTCTGGATCTTAAACTTCAATCCACAGTTTTGGCTTTGGGACAGGAAGTTATGGTGATAGGCGAAAGGCCGATTATTGATGCGGACAATACGGGATCCTCAGCCAGTTTCCGGGCATCGGATCTGGAGAACAAAATTGTCGAAAGTGTGTCAGATATTATATCACAGCAGGCCGGTGTTTCAAAAAGCGGTGACAATGAAATCCATATCCGAGGCGGACGGGTTGATGAAGGTCAGTTTATTGTTGACGGTTTATCAATTAAAGATCCCTTAACCGGCGCCACAAACAGTCTTTATGTAAATCCCAATGCCATTAAGGAGCTTGAATTCATATCAGGCGGGTTCAATGCAGAATACGGTCAGGCTATGTCCGGAATAATTGATGTCAAACTTAAAGAGGGCTCCCGATCTTTTGAAGGTTCCGTTCGATATAAAACCGATAAAATAAATCCTGATAATTTTAATACCGATAATATTGAGTTTACGCTGGGAGGTCCGCTTTTTTCAGAAAATCTGATAATATTGCCCGGTACCATGTCCTTTTTTATCAGCGGGTATTTGTATATGACGGATACATATCTTCCCGGAGCAGGTCCCCTGTATCCTTACAGAAAGTGGACCGAGTTATTTGTTTCCCGCCAGGTAAACAATTTCAGCAGCATGGCAAAGATAAACTGGCAGATTACCCCAAAAAATAAATTTGCCGTTTCGTATAATCACAGTGCAAATGTAAGCAGAGACTATAGCTACACGTATAAAGAGATTTTAAATAATTATCCTACAACCACCCGTGAATCTCAGGTTGTAAATATTATGTGGACCCATACGCTGAATTCAAAACTTTTCTATAATATGAACCTGGGATACTTTTACACCGGTAAACATGAAGCTGTACAAAATAAACACTGGACTGAATATGAAGAAATGCTGGATCTTGATCCAACAACCTATACCCCGCTGGATCCATTCGGTACTCTGCGGGTTTACAGCGGTGATGAATTTTGGGATCACGGCGATGCCCCCAACTGGTATGATTATTACAGCAAAAACATTTCATTTGAAACAGATATAACATGGCAGCCCAGCACACGTCATACAGTTAAGTCCGGGTTTAGCCATAGAAATACATTTATGCAGGTTATTGATATTTACAAACCCTGGGCAGGTTCAAGCGGTTTCGGCGAATCATACGATTATTACGATGTAAGGCCTTCTGACGGTTCAGTCTATATTCAGGACAAAATTACATTTGAAGGTATGATAGCAAACATCGGTCTTCGATATGATTACTGGATAATCAGCGAATATGTTGAAGATGTGGTAAATAACCCGGATATATTAACCATTACTCCTGAAGGGAAAGCTCTTTTTCAAAAAGAAACGTTCAACTTGTTCGGACGGCGTGCAAAAGGGCATCTGAGTCCCCGCATCGGGATCAGTCATCCCGTTACGGACAGCGATGTGCTCTATTTCAATTATGGTCATTTCAGCCAATTGCCCACATATAATTATGTCTATGCCAATCTTACAAGCCGCTCTGAGAACCCTTATTCGCTTATCGGAAATCCCAACTTGAGTCCCAAAACCACGGTTGCTTATGAAATAGGGATCAAACACAAGTTTTCCAGCTCGACTGCCATTGAATTAAAAGCATATTATAAAGATATGTTTGATTATGAAACATCCCAGCGGATCACAAGTTTTAATCCGCTTGTGGGCAATTACAGCATGTTAATTTATATCAATGCAGATTACGCCCGTTCCCGCGGAATTGAGATTATTTTCAGAAGATTATACGGCCGGTATTTTTCCGGTGATGCATCGTTTTCCTATTCAATAAGCACAGGGAAAGCATCCAGACCGGACGACAACCTCCTGATTGAAGCCGGAATGCTTTCACAAAAACCGCTCTCTGAAAATTACCTGTCCTGGGATCAGCCTTTCAGACTCACAGGAAATCTTCGTTTTAATATGAGCGAAGATACACCTCCCCGTCTATTCGGTCTGAGAATTCCCAATAACTGGAAATTAAATATCCACTTTGATGCCCAATCCGGATCCCGCTATACACAGAGTGTGGCAACCGATACGGTTATGATGGATGACGGTACATGGGTGTTTCTTGGAACAAGCATGTCTGATAATCCTTACGGTGCAATTGCTGATCCTTATATCACGATCGATATGAAGTTTACAAAGGATTTCAGATATAAATCTTTACGATACGGTTTCTATATTGACGCTGAAAATGTGTTTAATCACAGAATTCCCCGGCGAATAAATCCGTTTACCGGAAAGGCATATGATCCGGGCGAAATTATTCCCTATACCTATTATGCCGGCAGAAATCCGAATTATGATCCGGCGCGGTACTATGCGCCAAGGCAGATTACATTGGGACTGTTTCTAAACTTTTAGAGGATAACTGACAACATATGAAATTATTAAAGAAAATATTGATCCTAACATTGTTTGCCGGAATCCTCCGGGGCGGCGGACTTCTTCCCCAATTGGGAGGTCAGCGTGCCGGTACATCATCATTCACGTTTCTGAAAATCAAACCCAATGCCCGTGCTTCCGGAATGGCGGAAACCTTTATGGCTTTGGGTGGCGATGCATCGGTTATTCACTATAATCCGGCCGGGTTAATACAGATCGGAGCCCCATCTGTCACCTTCAGCCATTTGGACTGGTACACCGATATCAATTATGAATATTTTGCCATCAGTATTCCGACGAAATACTGGGCTCTTGGTTTTGAAGCGGGAACACTTCATATGCCGGCGATGGAGATCACGACAGAGTATAAACCATACGGCTCAGGCGAATACTTTAATTTTTCAAATTATTTTTTCGGATTGTCTTTCTCGCGGAAGATGAGTGAACGATTTAGTTTTGGCATTACAGGCCGGATTGCCGGCGAAGAGTATCTTCATTTTAAGAGTACTGCTTTTCTTTTAGATCTGGGGACTTTTTATTATACCGGATACAAAGATCTGAGAATCGCGGTGTCTTTTCTGAATTTTGGTCCTCCAACGGCTCCGGGAGGAACGTATGAGTATATTAACAAAGACGGTGTATTGGAAAACCGGGAGTATGAAAAATTCTCGCCTCCAACAACATTCCATCTTGGATCAGCGATCACGTTGTATGAAAACAGAATTTTGAATTGCCTTTTATCTGCTCAGTTAAACCACCCGGTGGATAATGCAGAGTATTTTGCTTTCGGAACGGAATTCACACTGTTAAAAACA
This sequence comes from Fidelibacterota bacterium UBA6817, assembly GCA_002452555.1. Classification (GTDB taxonomy): domain Bacteria; phylum Fidelibacterota; class Fidelibacteria; order Fidelibacterales; family Fidelibacteraceae; genus Fidelibacter. Next base: position 29,887 of record DKER01000124.1, read on the forward strand.
TTGTCTCTTCGTGCCGGTTATGATACGAACAATGATACAAATCCTTTTTCATACGGTATAGGTTTTGCTGCGGAAAAATGGGGGCAATCCCTTAGGATTGATTATGCTTACAGAGATAATACATACCTGAACAGAACACAACAAATTCAAATTTCTTACAATTTTTAGGATCATCCATGAAAAAAGTCCTGATGACAATGCTGCCATTAATTTTGATCACATTATCCGGCTGTATTGATACAATTGATTTGCCGACAGCATTGACTGACAATCCAATAGGAATCAGTGAAGACAAAGATGCCTATATTGAATTGACTCCCAGATGGTCTTTCAGTGAATTAGGCATTACGGATATTCAGGATATGTATGCTACAACAGACGGCCGTATTTATCTTGCAGATCCCAAATCCAATAAAATATCTGTGATCCGTGCCGGCGGCAGTATTGAAAGAGGCGTTTATGACAGTTTGCAGTCTTTAATCATATGTAACAGAAAGATTTCACCTGTATCGGTAACGGTTGACAATCGTTATATCGTATATTTTACAGACAGAAGCGATACGGTTTTTGCATGGTTTCAATACATGAATATGATCGGGATTGAAGGGATTGTGAATACTTTTGATTATCAGGCCGGCGGTGAGGTGGTTGCGAAAAATCCTCTTTCCGGAGAGTTTAATGAATCGTATCATCGAATACCGGGGAGTGAAAACCTTGACACAACGCCTTCACGGTTGGATTCATTGTTAAAACCCCTCCCGGTTTATATTTCACAAGCCAATGAAAATATGACAGCAACTCTTGACCCGGTTACCGGTGAAGCCCTTGGGAATAATCCCGTATATGCGAAAACAGCCAAATCATTCAATGCCGTAGCTTCTGAAGCGTCCGATTTTAGAACCATTGCTGTCATGGATTCCCTGAACAACCGGTTGATCAAATTCAGACTTATCCCAACGGTTATGGTAAAACTTAAAAACGGCCGTTTTGTTTGGCACTTCAAAGGAGTTTATGAAAATATCATAGCCGATCGCGGAACCGGTGCCGGTACGATTTCGATGCCCGTCAGTTTATACAGCGATCCTTCGGGAAATCTTCTTTATACGCAGTTTGGCGATTATTTCGGTTTTCATAAGTTAATCAACCGCAACGGGAGTTATTCTTCTGCTTTTTCCCTGGGATTTCATGATATATTGGATCTGGATCGTTTTGAATCACCTATGGATGCCGTTGTTGGGGATGATGCTTCGATATTTGTTCTTGATTCATCTCAAAATGCTGTATTGAAATTCAGTTCAAGCGGTGATTTTCAGAAATGTGTAGCTGTCCGTGAAGAATGGCTCCGTATAACAGACACAACATGGACTGACAGCGATTTTACCATTAGAGATACATTAATTCAGGTTACATTCAATGACCTTCTTCTTGAGCCTCAATGCCTGGCGTTTTTTAACAAAGTTCTTTATGTTGCAGATAAAGGACACGAAAAAGTGTTCCGGTTTACGCGAACCGAAGCAGGCATCGAAGACCCCAATCCGTTCGATTGAACTTAAACTAAAAAAATTTCCAAATAACATCACTTGAGTTCACACAATTTTAATCCTAAATTTTCAACGATTTTTGTCATTGCGGGTGTAGTTCAGTGGTAGAACACCAGCTTCCCAAGCTGGATACGAGGGTCCGATTCCCTTCACCCGCTCNNTTGATTGAAATAACATTTAACTTGATTTAACTATACAAAAACTCTTTACTGTCGGAGAAAATGATATGAATAAAAAGTACATTGCCATTCTGTTGATCAGTCTCGGTGTTGTCGGATTTCTGTTTGTTCTCTGGTGGTTCGTTTTTCGAGACTGCTGCAAAGAATAACATCTCTTACGCTTCCAATATAAATGTCTTTTCCTTTTGCATTCTTGTTTTAATGACATGGTTTCTTCGTGTCACCTAATGTGCGGTTTCAGTGTAATATCCGGAAAGATGAGATTTTTTTACGATTCAGCATATATTTTTGGATCTTATTCTTTTTCCCGCGAGTTTTAAAAATGAATGGCACGGTATGAAGAATTAACCGTGTTATTACGGCTGAATATGCCCTGCAAAACCTTTGAGTTTTTGAGCATTTTCCCTATTTTCACGCCATGAAAAAAAATGATGAACATTTTCTCCTGTACCGGGACACCTACGATTATGAACTGCCGGAGGAACTGATCGCCCAGTATCCCCTCAAAAATCGTGACCAATCCCGACTGTTGGTTTTAAACAGAAAAACCGGTGCTGTGTATCACAAACACTTCACAGATATCCTTGATTATCTGAATAAAGGTGATCTTTTGGTTTTTAATGAGACAAAGGTCATCTCTGCCAGATTGAACGGATATAAGGATTCCGGCGGAAAAGTAGAGATTTTCCTTTTGAACCAGCGAGATGAAAATCATTGGGAGTGCCTTGTCAAACCGGGACGACGTCTGCGTCCGGGGGCTATTATACGGTTCTCAGAGACGTTCAGCGCCACGATCGTTGATGTTCTGGACGAGGGGGGCCGATTGGTGGAATTTGCATGGGAAGGCGATTTTTGGCATGTTTTGGATCAGTATGGCACGATTCCTCTTCCGCCCTACATTCACAGGCTGCCTGATATCAGCGACAAAGAATCCTATCAAACCGTTTACGCACGAAAACACGGATCGGTTGCCGCTCATACAGCCGGACTCCATTTTACCCGCGATATACTCGAAGCGATAAAAAAAATGGGCATTGAATTTGCTTATGTGAACCTTCGGGTTGGGCTTGGAACTTTCAGACCGGTCAAAACTGAACGGATAGACGATCATGCCATGCACCGTGAATATTGTGAAATCCCGGAAGATACAGCAAAAGCCGTTAACAAAGCTTTGGATGAAAACAGACGCGTCATTGCCGTCGGCACAACATCCACCCGAACTTTGGAAAGTTTTGCAGAAAACGGCAGAATCAGATCAGGCGGCCATTTTACGGATATATTTATTCATCCCGGCGGCCGGCCTGTTCAAATTATAAACGGACTCATTACCAATTTTCATATGCCGAAATCAACCCTGCTGATGCTTGTATCCGCGTTTGCCGGTTATGATAATATCAGGAATGCCTATAGAGAAGCCATTCATGAAAAATACCGGTTTTTCAGTTACGGCGATGCCATGCTTATTCTATAACTACCGGCTACCGGCTACCGGCTACTAATTTCAGATTCCTGTCCATTTCAGCCGGAGCTTTTATATTCCGGGTCTTTTATGTAAATTTATGAACCAATCGTTAAAGGGATTTCTATGAATGAACTGGATCGTGTATCGGAACTGTTTAAAACGTTTTCGGGTGAAAAACCGGCGTCAGTTGTTCCCCTTCCCCTGTCCGGCTCGGATCGTCACTATTTCCGCCTTGAAAATCATAAAGGAAAATCCTTTATAGCTGCAACCAATCCGGATAAAAAAGAGAATGAAGCTTTTTTATCGTTTACCAGACATTTTCGGAACAAAGGTTTTCCGGTTCCACAACTCTATTTTGAAGATAAAGAAAACAACAGTTATCTCCTTGAGGACTTGGGAGATTTAACACTTTTCTCCTATTCCCAAAAAGTACGTACTTCAGGGATATTTCCACGAACACTCATCAATGTGTATAAATCAATACTCGATATCCTGCCAAAATTTCAAATCGAAGGATATGACGGGCTTGATTTCGGTGTTTGTTATCCGCGTGACAGCTTTGATAAACAATCCATGATGTGGGATATGTCCTATTTCAAATACTACTTTTTAAAATTAGCACATATTCCTTTTGATGAACAGTTACTGGAGGATGATTTCAACAGATTGTCCGGATTTCTGCTGCAGGTGGATTGTGATTATTTTCTCTATCGTGATTTTCAATCCAGAAATATTATGCTGAGGGGTGATTCTCTCGAACCCTGGTTTATTGATTATCAGGGCGGACGCAAAGGAGCGCTTCAATACGATCTGGCTTCCCTCCTCTGGGATGGAAAAGCAGATATTCCTTATGATATCAGGACTTATCTTCTGGACTATTATCTGGAACAGCTGGAAAAATTTATCCCGGTAGACAGAAATTCGTTTATTGAATATTACTACGGATATGTCTTGATCCGTATTATGCAGGCAATGGGATCATACGGATACCGGGGATTTTATGAACGAAAACGTCATTTCCTGCAAAGTATCCCGTTTGCTCTGAAAAACGTGGAATGGATCCTTAAAAATGTTTCTTTTTCTGTAAAAATTCCCACCCTCCTTTACGTTTTACAGGATATGATCAATTCCAAAACACTGAAAAAATTTTCACGACATAATGAAAAATCTGATCTGACGATTGTTGTTAACAGTTTTTCGTATCACAAAGGATTGCCACAGGATCCCAACGGACACGGTGGCGGTTTTGTATTTGACTGCCGGGGAATTCATAATCCTGGCCGTTATGATGAATACAAACATTTTACCGGTAAAGACGAACCCGTGATTCGTTTTCTTAAAAAAGAGAGCGATATGGAAGAATTCCTCATGAATGTTTATCAAATCGTTGATCAGACCGTTGAAGCATATATCGAACGCCGTTTTAAAAACCTTCAGGTGAATTTCGGCTGCACCGGCGGCCGGCATCGGTCTGTCTACTGTGCCGAAGCTCTGGCGCGCCATCTATTGGATAAATATGATTTGAATGTAATTCTGAATCACCGGGAACAGGCATCGTGGAACCAGTGAAACTCATAGCATTTATTCCTGCTGCAGGATTGGGGACACGGCTTCATCAAGAAACTCAGTATCGTCCCAAAGCACTTTTGAATATTCACGGGAATCCTATGATTTACTGGATTATGAATAAGTTGAAATCTTGCGGAATAACCAGCCAGGTTGTGAACGTTCATCACCACGCCGATACAATGATAACATGGTTAAGTTCGTATCAATCTCACAACAGAGAATTAAATCTTCATATTTCATGGGAAAAAGAAAAACTGCTGGATTCAGGCGGAGCCCTAAAATTTGCCGGACATTTCTTTGAAGGATTTTCACATATTTTGGTTCATAATGTTGATATTTTTTCTGATTTGAATATTCCGTCGCTGATTCGTGAACATATCCTGAAAAAAAATGATGTCACGCTTTGTGTTTCCAACCGGGAAACAGACAGATATCTTATGTTTGATAACAGTATGAGACTCTGTGGATGGGAAAACAGGAAAACTGGTGAACAACTCGTTACACAAGGTGAAGCACGGTCTTTGAAATCATATGCTTTTAGCGGTGTGTATATTATCAATACCAATATGATAAAAGAGTCCCCGGAAGATGATGTTTTTTCGGTCATTCCTTGGCTGTTACACCTTTCAAAAGATCATAATATTTTTGGTTTCGAACATGAGTTAACTCACTGGTATGACGCGGGTAAACCTCCCTCGTTGAAAGTAATTCGGGATATGAATGAAGAACAGTTTGCACAATTAACGGAGTTATAATGGAACGTATTGATTTGAGAAGTGACACGGTTACAATACCGTCAAAAGCCATGCTTGAAGCAATGATAAACGCACAGGTTGGCGATGATGTATTTGGTGATGATCCAACCGTTATCCGTTTACAGAAAAAAGTAGCCGATAAATTTGGAAAAGAAGCAGGATTGTTTGTCCCGAGCGGCACCATGAGCAATCAGATTGCCATCAAAACACATACAACGCCGGGACAGGAAGTTATTTGTGATATCGGAGCCCATATATACAACTTTGAAGGCGGCGGACCATCTGTTTTATCCGGTGTTCAGATCAGACCTGTCATAACGAAAGATGGAATCATGGACCCCGTTTCTGTTGAGGAAAATCTGCGCTTTGAGGGAAATGTTCATCATGCCCCCACTGCTTTAATCGAAGTTGAAAATACTCACAACCGCGGCGGCGGGACTGTCATTCCCATTGAAAATATTCAGGATATCCGGACAATTGCAGAAAAATATGGAATTCCCATGCATCTGGACGGTGCCCGGATTTGGAATGCCCATACAGCAACCGGTATTCCGCTCCATGAATATGCATCTTTCTTTGAATCTGTTTCTGTCTGTTTCAGCAAAGGATTGGGAGCCCCAGTTGGCAGTATGCTGTTGGGAACCGAGAAATTTATTGAAAAAGCCAAACGGTGGCGGAAAGTCTTTGGCGGCGGAATGCGACAATCCGGATACTTGGCGGCCGCTGCAGAATATGCATTCGAAAACAATATTGAGCGGTTAAAAGAAGATCACAAAAGAGCCGCTTATTTTACACGTGAATTAAATAAAATTCCCGGTTTATCAATCCCGGTCCCTCCTGTTCAGACCAATATTGTGATGATTGATGTGGAAAAAATTCCTGCCGGTGAATTGCAGCATAAACTGCATGAACACGGTTTGGATATTCTTGCCATTTCCTCCAAACGCCTCCGTGCCGTGTTCCATCTTCATATTAATGATGACATGACGGAAAAAGCCGTTAAGATATGTTCTGAGGTTTTGTCTTAGAATTTTAATATTAAGCGAAAAGCGCTGACAGATGATAACTATTAAATTTTGATGAAAATTTTACATCTGAACATCACAGTTCATTCTTTCTGTATCTTATGATTGCGGCAAGAATTACCGCAACTGCCGAAACAACAATAAAAAGAAAATCATCCATAACGTCCCGGAGTGCAGATCCTTTCAGCATAATCATGCGGATAACCTTCATAAAATGA
>DKER01000023.1 GCA_002452555.1 Fidelibacterota bacterium UBA6817
CGTTCAAGGATTCGAGGTGTCGACATTTGAACGCTGCGCAGCAGCGTTTGAAAGCCGCGAAGCGGCTCTTGAACACCGAACGTAGTGAGATGCTTGAATCCTTTGTCACGCGTTACGCGTCACTTTTTCAGTCGACAGTGGATAGTGGACAGTCGGCAGTAAACAGCCGAAAGTCGATTGATTAGATTGGATTGATTGAAAGAAGTAGTGAGATGCGAGGAACGAGAGAAGTAAAATTTTATATCTGTATGATTGTAGCCGGCTTCTTACAATTTCAACGCCAGCCTAATGAGTTGTTGAAAAATGGGTTACGATGTTTTTAGGACGAAATGAGAAGACATTGTTATGTGCCTTATCGAAGCAGCGCCGCGGGACGAATTGATGAGGGTGATATCTATCAATCAGGGTCGTATCTCCCTGAATTGATACGATATTCATAATGTAACTCCAGATAATCCAAATAGCGCTGATGAAGATCAATTTTTTGTTGCACTTTCAGGCGTCTGATTTCAATAAAATTTTCAAAACTTACAAGGCCTTGTTCATACCGCTTAGCCTCATATTCAAATATTTTATCGTAGATTTTTTGATTTTCCTGAATCATTAAAATGTCCTTTTGGGTTTGTCCAAATCTACAAGTCAGATCTTCCAGCCATTGATTCCATTCCAGATAATAGCTGTTGATATCCTGCTGCAGTTGATTAATTAGAATCTGTTTTTTCTCTACGCGGGTTTTATTGAGAAAAATGTCGGATAGGTTCAGTGAAAGATTTACAGAGGCGCTTGCATTCCAGTTTTCATCCCATTCTGACCATACATCAGCCATTTCAGTCCCACTTCGGAAATACCCCATACTTATACTAATATTAGGGAGTATTTTTCGTTTAATATCTTCCATCTCTTTGAAGGCAATATCGATGCTTTTCTGAACTGTTTCGATAACCGGGAGCCGGTCTGGCAGGGTAAAATCCACTTCATTTATTTCAGGAACCGGGTTCATATGGTCAAGTGTATGAATCTCTAATCCATAGTTGTTCTCAATAATTCGCATTAGACTGAGAACCTCTTGTTTGAGATGCTCCGTACGATTGAGTTCGTTACTTATTTCTGCGGAAAATTTCCAGCCATTTACTGCAGAAAGGCTGCCGGATTCAATTTTTTTATCAACTGATTCAAGTTGACGATTTAAGTCCTCTATCTCCTTTTCATTCAGCCTGGTTTGAAAACGGAGTGACTCTAACATCAGTAGGTTTTTGATTAATTGCGATAGATGAACCCTGTAAATAGATATATATTCATAACGGCTTTTTAGCACCTTCATTTCCTGAATATCCAATTTTCTTCGTTTTTGTCCCCACTGAACAAGATAGTATGATAATGAGACACCCATTGAATGACTTTGATATTTTTTCCCCTCCTGGAGAAAGATATCACCGCCCAATTGCACCTTTCTGGCACCCTGTATCATGCTGTTGCTGCTAAGTGAAAGATTTATTGGGGGAATATATTCAAAATAAAACTCCATTTTATCAAGCTCTGATAGTTTAATATCCAATTCAGCACGTTTTACTACAGGATTTTTTTCCATTGCACCGGTAATAAAACTGTCAAATGGTAAAGGTTCATCATCTCCGGCTGATGCAGAAATTCCTATCAAAATCAGCCATATTATGTACTTGGTATTTTTAGTCATAGTTCATTTCCTATATTATATTTAAATTTTCGAATATTCCAACTAACCAGTCTGTGAAAAAGGTAATAAAAAATAGGGATGATAGTAATTGTAAAAAGTGTGGAGCTGATCAGGCCACCGATCATAATAAAGCTTAATTCTTCAAGTATAGCTGCCAAAGCAGTGTTGCCTGTTCTTAAAAACAAGAGTGGGAATAATCCCCCAATTGTTGTAATTGTTGTAATTAGAATTGGACGGATTCTTTCGACAGCAGCCTGCAAAATAGCCTGCTGCAAATGACGATTTTTCATTTCCAATTGTGAAATTCTGTCTACAAGGACAATTGCATCATTCACGACAATGCCAATTAAAAGAACGAGACCAATATATGAATCGGCTGAAAAACTTCTGTTAAAAAATATGTAAAGAAGAAATACTCCGATTAGTGAGAACGGTACGCTCAAAAAAATGACAAAAGGTTTCCATAAAGAATTATACAAGACAGACATAATAATATATACACCCAGTATGGCATATATGATCAGATTATTAAGTGATTTTTTTTCTTGGCGAGTCAAATAGGTCCATTCTTCTTTTTCAAGAATATAGCCCGGGGGAAGCTTTATATTTGTCATCAGGGTTTGGACATGTTTGTCATTAAGTTCGCCGGGGCCGCGATAATTCCAGGCAAGAGTGAATTGATATTGCTGATTCTTTTTGTCTATCCATTCGATTTTTTTTTCAGGTTGGATCCGGGCTAATGACGCAAAACTCACGGTTTTTCCATTGGAAAATTGAAGTGTACTTTTTTGAATAGCATCCAATTCGGGCAAATCCCTGGCGGCTGACATTTTTACCGGCACCGGGTGGCCACCCACCAACAATTCATTCTGCCAGAAATGATACGGAAATAACTCAAAAAGAGCATAATATGCTGTCTGTATGGAAAGATCATTTTTCCACAAATATCCAACATCAATAGCATACCGGTAATTATGAGTTTCACTCTGTAAATTCCAAAGATTTCGCACGGAAGGTGTAATAATCGTCTCGCCAACGCGGGGATCAGTCTGAGCCATCTCGATGATATTCTTTGATAATTCCCATAATTTATCATAGTCGGGACCGGACATCTTAAGTTGAGTATTGTACATTGTGTAGATTTTATATCCGCCATTTGAATAAGGCTCCGGAAAAAAACCACTGATAAAAATTCCCACACCGGCATAATCCACGGCCTGGCCAATCAGTCTGGATTCAATCAGATACGGTAAAATTTGATTTTTTAAAGTATCCGGATATCTAATAATCAATGAAGCCCAGCCATTTTGCTGGTCAATATAGGTTTTGGTTTCTGGATGAACATCGTTATTCATCACAATTTCTTCAAATGATTGTGTCATAGCATCGAGTGCGGCAAGTGTCACTCCCTTGGGTGCCGTGATATTAACTCTTGTTTCCGGTAAGGCAGATGTTGCCTGATAATTTGTTCCAGACTCAATAGTTCTAAAAAATATCAGATAAATCAAAGCCAGCATACTCAAAGAACCCAAAGAGAAAGCAAAGGAGTGCTTCAGGAAAAAAGCTAAAACCCGCCGGTAAACTGCAAAAAAGGGATGCCTGCTTCTTCTGCGAGAACGAAAGTTCCCGGGGTTGTACAGGTAGGAAGCAGGAATAAACACAACGGAAATCAACAGAGAAGAAAAAAGAGTAAATCCCAGGACATAGGCCATTGAATGATAATAATTTCCAAGTTTTTCAACTAAAAAAAGCAATGAAATAAAGACAAACAGCGTTGTGGCTGAAGATGCGACGAGAGGTAAAAATATTTCCTGGGTTCCGTGCAATGCGGCAATATAAGGGCGCTTTCCCAAATTGTTGTTATACTGAATATTTTCAATGATGACGACTGCATTGTCAACCACCATTCCCAAAACCAGAGCAATGCCTGCCAAAGTTAAAATATTGATAGTGGATGAGCTGAAATATAGAAATATCGACGTCGCGCATAAAGTGAGAAAAACAATCGATAATACCAGCATCGCGGGGAATAACTTACGAAAGACGAAGAACAGGATCAGAAAAATCACACTTATAATGATAGAGAAACGAATACCAAACGCAACGATTTCATCCTGCAGCTCCTCTGACTGGTCTTTTGTAATGACCAATTCCGTAGCTGCCGGTAATTCTGACTGTATTTGGTTTATTACATGCCTTAGTTCCTTAGAAAACCCCAGGGCATTCTCATAAGGCTTTTTAAATATCTGGACAGTAATCAACGCCATGCCATTTCGTCTGGACAGGGAGAGAGAAGGTTGATACTCATACTTTATATCGGCAATCTTATTGAGTGTCAGACCCGGTTTGATGTGAATGTCTAAAATCTGCCGGAATGACTGAGGCCGGTTGTCAAATAGCAGCATATGGTATGAATTGTCAGATTTTATGCGCCCCAGCCCCATATTGGTAAATTGGGTATTAATCTGTTCGCTGATTTCTTCAGCAGACAAAGCATATTGCTTCATTTTATCAGGATTAAGATGAATTGCCACATAACCTGTGGAGCCTCCATAAATCTTAATGTCACTAACACCTTCAAGCGTTTGAATTCGCGGTGCAATGGTTTGATCCGTGATTCGCCGCAATTGATTCAATTCATAGGGGCCATTAACCTGAAATTCCAGAAAAGGTTCTGCAAATTGCTTCTGCTCTTCCTCGTTGTCATATATTGTCTGGATGCTGATGTTTGCTTCATCCGGTAATAGGCCTGTTTTTTGAAGATGCCAGATTTTCTCTCTCACATGAATATGATAAAATTTTTTGTTTTCATTATCCGGAAAACTCAGTGTGACAAAGCTTTTTGAATCCGTTGTAGAACTCCTGATATCCACTAAATCTCTGATTCGGACACAATTTTCTTCAATAGGTGATGTCACACTCTTTTGAATTATTTCCGCTGTTTGTCCGGGCCAATCAGCATTGATTTGTATTCTATAGATGCGCTCCTTATTGCCGCCTTCTGATAAAGGTCTGATTTCTATTGGGATATGGATAAATGAATTCATTCCGATAAGGACGATGAGTGCCATGGCAATCAAAATGCTAACCGGATGTTTTAAGGAAAATCTAAGAAATCTCATCATGATTTTTTTCAAATAGTTCAAAAAACACAGGAGTTATAAAAAGTGTAAACAGTGTCGTCAGGGTCAGTCCGCCGATGATGGTCACCGCAAGAGGCTGGTTGATTTCAGAATTCCCTCCATATCCCAGTGCCATTGGGAGCATAGCCATTATTGTTGTCATTGTTGTCATCACAACCGGACGAAATTTTGCACTGCTCATACTGAAAATTGCTTCTCTTACCGTTTGTTTTTCCTCTGTTCGCATTTTTACCATATAGTCCAATTTTAGAATGGCATCATTCACGCCGATGCCGATGAGCATCACAATACCGATTAGAGATATGACATTCAATGATCCTCTCGTCAGCAGCAGAGCAAGAACAGCCCCGGCAAATCCGATAGGCACTGTCAACATTATGTTCAAGGGGTGCAGAAAAGATTCAAACTGCGCAGCGAGTAATAGATATACAATCAGGGCGGCAAGGATAAATGCCCTGTATAGTTCAATAAAGGAGGTCACCGTCTCTAAACTTTGCTCAGCGATAAAAACATTGACCGATTCTGAAGGATTTTCACGAATCCATTGGTTTGTTTTCCTGATGAGAGGAACCATTTTGGCCATTGGGATATCAGCTTCCACCGATATGACTCTTTTTTTATTAACATGTCTGATTTCGTTTATTACAAATTCTTTCTCAATGTTAAAGAGATGCTCATTTCTCAATGCAATGATTCCAAGGGGATGGCTCTGATTCATAAGGTCGGGCAATGCTGTATATTCTTCCCCTTTACTTTTTAAAACAATGGGGAAATTATCATCACCAAATGTCCACATAGATATCCTTTCTCCGATATTCATCATTTTCATACGCTTCGCTGAAAGCGACGGGCTGACAGAATATTTTGCAAGAACATCTTCATTAAAAACAGCCTTGAATGCCGGATGATATTCACCCTGATTAATCTCAACATTCTCAAGCCTCTGGGTTTTTTCCAGCCACTCTTTGAAATGACCTGCTATTTCAAGTTTTTGTTCATCGTCGGTGCTTTGAAAATAAACGCACATATTTTTTGATTTCTGAGTGACGAACTCTTGCCTTAATGCCGTGGTGCGATGTGATTGACAGGAACTCATTGGCAAAGTTATCAGGGATTGCCAATTCATTCTACGGAATTCAGCCTCATCCATATTGCGTAGGAATTTCAACTCAAAAACGATGGTATAAAATCCCGGTGTAAGAGTGATGACATCCGGGCCTGAATCATCACCTGACCTGGGATCAAAGCTTTTGGCATAGACTTCTTCAATGGCAGGGTGACTCAGCAGTTGACGGATGGTTTTTTGGGTTTCTTCATAAATGACAGTGTAGGGAATATCATCTGGAATATCTGCGCTGATAACTGCCCGATTTGAAGGAATGTCCGGCCAATATTGTTTGGGTAACCGTGTACTCCAGCCAATAAAAACAGTGACACCCAAGAATAAAAGGAGGAGAAAAAGACGGGTTTTATGGTCCAGAAAATAGAGCAGTCCGCGGTGATAAGTGGCTTCACTCTGCTGATATAATCGGTCAAATGCAGAAATAAACCGGGTAAACACAAAGCGAAAGGGGAATACCAGGACTTCGGCGAGACGGATTATTTTTTTTCTATTACCTCCAATAGAATTGGCACTTCCAGCAGTATTGATTTGATGTGGATGCGAGAAGGAGAGACTCAATTTATAGATTGCCGGAATAACATACAGCGATATCAGCAGAGAAACCAACAAGGTATATACGATTGCCCAGGCTTGATCTTTAAAGATAATGGAGATATATCCATCAATATACACAACCGGGAAAAAAATAGATACTGTGGTCAACGTTGAGGCCAGAATTGCCATCTTCACGCGCTGAATCCCTTTATAGATGCTCTTATCAGGGTCATTTGACAGGTAATGACGATGCATGGAATCGAGTATCACGATGCCATTATCCACAATCAATCCCACTGCAAGTGCAATTCCTCCTAAAGTCATAAAATTCAATGAGATACCCTGGAAATAGAAGAGGATGAACGTAATTGTTAGTGTCAATGGAATCATCAGCAGCAATAGCAGAGCATAACGACTTTTTCTAAAAAACAGATAGATAGTAAAAAAAGCAAGGATGCTACCAAGCATAATGGCTTGATTTAAGCTGCTGATTGCTGTGGAAATAAAAGCACCCTGATCTGAAATAATTTTTATTCTCACATCTTTATTTTGGGTCAGAATTTCTTTCAATTCTTCTCTGGCGTACTGAGCTGCCTTTAAAGTATTTGAGCCTGCTTCTTTATAAACGTTCATTGTCACAGCGGCTTCATTGTCAGAAAAATTATAACCGGTAAAGGGGAGAGCACTCAGGTTTATTTCAGCAATATCTCCCAACAAAAGAGGAACGCCAGAGGGGTTGGGAATGGGAAGCTGCAGCATGTCCTGTAAATTCCGTACGGGAAACTCCACTGTTAATTTATGAATGGCATATCCTGATTTAACATCGTATGAAAAGGATTTTCCCGGTACATTTTCCATAATTGCTTTTTGGATATCCTCATACTTCAGCTTATAGGTTTCTAATTGTTGATTATCAATGACAATCTGTACCGCTTGTTCGGGCGTGCCGCTTAGTGTCGTGCCGGCAACACCATTCAGTTGCGACAATCTGGGTTTGATAACATCCTCTGCAAAATTAGATAAAGCGATCAGATCCATATCACCGGAGAGGGTAAAACGAAGCACCGGCAGAGAGGAAGGGTTAAAATCCATGATTGAAGGTCTTTCCACACCCTTGGGAAATCGGTCCATCGCTACATCAATTTTTTCCCGAATTCGTAGAAATGAATAACGGACATCATTTTTCCATTTGAAGCGTAGTGTGATAATGCCAAGCTCATCCCGGGACCAGGAAACCATTTCCCGAACGCCCTCAATGCCCGATAGGGCTTCCTCTAAAGGCAGTATAACCAGTTTCTCCACTTCTCTGGCGCTGCCGCCTGGATACTTACACAAAATCAAAAACTCCGGGTATTCAATATCCGGTAAAAAGCTGTACGGAAGCCTGCGTCCTGATTGAACTCCGATGAGTATCAATGCCAAAGTAATCATCAATACGGAAATAGGTTTTCGGATAGAAAGCATTTCAGTCCGTCCGTTGTTTTACTTTTACATTGTGACCCAGTGAATAATGACCTCCTGAAATAACCGTATCTCCTTCGTTTAAACCGCTGATGATTTCGATAAACTCACTATTTCCAAATCCGGTTTTAACATACTGCCATTTCGCTATGCCATCATTTACTACAAACACCAGATCCCTGTCGTTTCGTGATAACATTGCTGATCTGGGGATGTAAATTCTATTTCTGTATATGTTTTTCTCCAGCTTAACACGCAAATGCTGCCCGTCTTTCAGTATCTTGTTCTGATTATCAATGTGTGCCAATGCCGTGCCGGTATGGCGTTCCGTATCAATTGTCGGTAATATGAAGCTTACGTAGGTTTTTTGCTGTCCGTCAAACAGTATCTGAATCTCTGAACCGACTTTGATATTATGCAATTCATTTTCAAGGATATAAACGTATAGGTTCATTGTTGATAAATTGGTCATCTTACACAAAGGTTGACCTGCTTGAACCGAAGCCCCGACATAGGTGTCCAAATCGGATATAACACCGGAAAAGGGAGCACGAATGACACAATATTCGATTTGTTTTTCATAGGTTTTTAGCTGCTGATAGAGCGTCAGGATGTCGAGTCTGGCCATCATCACTGTTAGTTTTACATCGTTATTATTTGGTAGCGCTTTCATTGAAAAGGGCTGTCTGTGTATCATATTCAGATAACCGTTCCAAAGCGCGGCAGTCTGGGTGTTATCTTCTGATTCCAATTCCAAAATCAGATCAGAAACCGCCTTGATAAATTTGCTCTGAATCATTGCCCATTCATTACGAAATGATTCCACATCAAGAATAAAGAGGGTGTCGCCTTTCTCTAATTCCTGGCCATCCCTTACTCTGATTTCCAGTACATTACTGGAAACTCTGCTTTCAATAACACCTTTCTCACTTGCCTGACAGATTGCCGTTGTTTCGATATATTCATATAAATCACCTCGACGCACTGTTTCCATGTCAACGGAAACTCCCTGGCTGTATGTATCCTTTACTTTTTCAATATCAACAGCTTTGTCTTTTTCGCAGGCAATTACTGTCAGACAAAGACTGATCAACAATGCTCTTCTCATGTGTCTCCTTTTTGGTGCTGTCTTCTTAATTCTCATGGGCAATTATTTGTGTTTGTTACAAGTATATACATAATTCTACTTAGATAAAATGCTAATCTTTTATCTAAGTTTGATATGAAATTGTGAAAATTTAAGTTTATTGTCGACAGCGATAAAATAAAACATGTTAATGAAGTTGGTAAAATTATGGAATCCTCTGGTTTGCTGTTTTGCTAAATGCATTTTTTTTATACCTTTGATCAAAGCACTCATCTGGTATTTCCATATTGTCTGAAAAAATTTAGAGAGAAGCATCACAACTCATCCTCCTGCAGAT
>DKER01000088.1 GCA_002452555.1 Fidelibacterota bacterium UBA6817
CAGCAGAACCGATGTGTCCAAACCGCCGCTATAGGCAAGAATTACCTTTGCTTTCTCACTCATCAAACCACCTTTCTGTTTCGGGAATATTAATCAGAGCGGGAAGCAGACTTTCAGATCCGTTCCCTTAATCGCGGAATACGTTCCAGCAAAGAATGTATAAATTCTTCACGCGATGTATTTTCATTCAGAATAATCAGAACTGTATCATCTCCGGCCACCGTACCGGTAACCTCTTCCAGATTCAGTTTGTCCAGCATGAGTCCCACGGTCGGTGCAAAGGAGGGCATAGTCTTTAAAACACCCAGATTTCCGGAAAAGCGGATGTCAAGAATGCTTTCAACCGGAAAATCTTCGGTATATAACGATTCGGCTTTCCCCGGCATTTGATCAGGCAGTGTATAGATATATCCCGTGCCGGGATGGGAAATTCTGCTGACCCTTAATGTGCTCAAATCCCTGGACAGCGTCGCCTGGGTAACATGGATCCCTTTCTCATGCAATAACTCCAGCAACTGTTCCTGCTGTTTAATCTTATGCGTGAGCAGCAGCTCCCGTATGATATGTAGTCTGTTGTATTTTTTCATGATCTTTTTGCAAATATTTCCACTTTTACCGTATAATTATACATTTAATAAATTAAGATAACAAGAGAAAGTTGGAATTTTTCGAAATTTTTATACTTTTTCCCGATAATTATGAACATTTTATTTTTTTTGTTTTTTTCTATTGACATATTTATTCTGTTTTAATAAACTCAATTCATAATGAAAAAGAAAATAATGCATCAGACACTCCTTCCTATTATACCCTTAACCATCATCCTAATTAAGGACAAGAAGGGGTTGACGTAATTATTTTTCACATAATTCACAATAAACCCCTTCCAAAAGAAGGGGTTTTTTTTTGAGAAGGGAATTAACCGTGCACAGTGATGAAATCAAAAAAGGTATAGACCGGGCTCCTCACAGGGCATTGCTCAGGGCTGCCGGCATAAAGAGTCAGGATTTTAAACGGCCGTTTATTGCCGTGGCCAATTCCTATACGGATATTGTTCCCGGGCATGTTCATCTGAATGATGTGGGAAAAGTGGTAAAGGATTCCATATACGAATCCGGTGGACTCCCTTTCGAATTCAATACAATTGCCGTTTGTGACGGGATTGCCATGGGACATATGGGAATGCGTTACAGTCTGTTAAGCCGTGAACTGATTGCCGATTCCATGGAGACGATGCTGAAAGCTCATTGTTTTGACGGACTTGTATGCATTCCGAATTGCGATAAGATTATTCCCGGCATGCTCATGGCTGCCATGCGCGTCAATATCCCTGTTATTTTCATTTCCGGCGGTCCCATGAAAGCGGGAAGAACTGTCGGCAATAAAACCGTTGATCTTATATCGGTCTTTGAAGGTGTGGGTGCCTGTAAAGAAGGAAAAATTTCGGAAGAAGACCTTTATGACATTGAATCCTGTGCCTGTCCCGGATGGGGAAGCTGTTCCGGTATGTTTACGGCAAATTCCATGAATTGTCTGTGTGAAGCACTGGGAATAGCCTTGCCGGGAAACGGTACCATCCTGGCGGAAGATCCCAAACGGACGGCGCTTTACCGTGAAGCAGGCCGGAGGATCATCAATCTGGTACAGGAAAATATTAAACCCCGGGATATCGTTACGCAGGAATCACTGAACAATGCCATTGCTCTTGATATGGCCATGGGAGGATCCACAAATACCATTCTTCATACCTTGGCAGTGGCAAACGAAGCAGCCATTTCCTATTCACTGAATGATATTGATATGATGTCCAAAAAGGTCCCCACTCTTTGCAAAGTCTCCCCTTCCAGTGCCTATCATATCGAAGATGTGGACAGAGCCGGAGGTATCAGTGCCATTCTTCATGAATTGCTGAAAGAACCCGGATTAATCAACGGATCATGTCTGACCGTAACCGGAAAAACGATTGAGGAAACGACTAAGGATGCCGTTATCACCGATGAACAGGTGATCCATCCCCTGGATAAGGCATACAGTTCTGCCGGAGGATTGACGGTTCTCCGGGGAAATCTGGCGCCGGACGGAAGTATCGTGAAACATGCCGGCGTGTCCGAATCCATGCTCACATTTACGGGAAAAGCCGTCATTTTCAACAGTCAGGAAGAAGCTTCAGAAGGGATTTCCAATGGTGCTGTAAAAGCAGGCGATGTTGTTGTTATTCGATATGAAGGACCTAAAGGCGGTCCGGGTATGCAGGAAATGCTGGCCCCCACTTCTTTGATTATGGGCCGGGGACTGGGGGAAAGCGTAGCACTGATAACGGACGGCCGTTTTTCCGGCGGTACCCGGGGAGCCTGTATCGGTCACGTAGCACCGGAAGCAGCTGCCGGGGGTCCCATCTGACTTTTGAAAGACGGGGATATAATCCACATTGACATTCCGGCAGGCACTCTCAACGTCAGTCTGAGTCCGGAAGAGCTTGCTGCACGAAAAAGGCTGCTGTCCCATCCGGAACCGCGCATTAAAACCGGCGCACTGCCGCGATATGCTCAAATGGTAGGTTCAGCCAGCGAAGGAGCCGTTTTGAAACCCATAACTTTTAACACATCGAGGTAAATATGAAAGGGTCTGAAATTGTTATCGATGCATTGAAAAAGGAAGGGGTTG
Organism: Fidelibacterota bacterium UBA6817; assembly: GCA_002452555.1. Classification (GTDB taxonomy): domain Bacteria; phylum Fidelibacterota; class Fidelibacteria; order Fidelibacterales; family Fidelibacteraceae; genus Fidelibacter. The sequence continues at coordinate 2,665 of DKER01000088.1, forward strand.
ATACTGTTTTCGGCTATCCGGGCGGTGTCATCATACCAATATTTGACGTTCTGTTTTCCACGCCTGAAATCCATTTTCTTCTTACACGGCACGAACAGGGAGCTGTCCATGCAGCCGACGGTTATGCACGGTCAACAGGCAAAGTGGGGGTTTGCATGGTTACATCCGGCCCCGGAGCCACGAATACCATTACCGGTATTGCTACCGCCAGAATGGATTCCTCTCCGCTTGTGATTATCAGCGGTCAGGTTCATACCAACAGTATTGGAACAGACGCATTTCAGGAAACTGATATGGTGGGACTCACCCGCTCTATATGCAAACATAATTATCTGGTGAAAGATGTTGCCGAACTGCCGAAAACCATCAAGGAAGCTTTTTTTATTGCCCGTACCGGCAGACCCGGACCTGTTTCCATTGATTTACCCGTAAATGTTCTGAATACGCGGCTGAAAAATTATACATATCCAGAAACCGTCAACCTCCCGGGATATAAGCCTGAGATCAAAGGCAGTCTCATGCAGATTGAAAAACTGGCCAGTGCTGTTGAACGGTCCCAAAAACCGCTTTTATACACAGGCGGCGGAATTGTGAGTTCGGGAGCGTCGGAAAATTTACTGGAATTGCTGGATAAAACCCGAATTCCGGTTGTTGTCACATTAATGGGTCTTGGAAGTGTTCCTTTTAACCACCCCTGTTTCCTCGGCATGCCCGGCATGCACGGTACGATTGCCGCTAATAAGGCATTAAGCGAATGTGATCTGCTGATCGCTGTAGGCGTCCGATTTGATGACAGGGTAACCGGTCCGCGCCATACATTCGCTCAACAGGCAACAATAGCCCATATTGATATTGATGCGGCTGAGATCGGTAAAAACATCCGAGCCGATCTTCCGATCGTCGGGGACGCCAAATTTGTTTTGAGCGAGCTCTGCAATCTTGTCAAACCGCGGCTTCGGGATACATGGAATGAAAGAGCTGAATACTGGAAAGAAAAATATCCTCTTAAATATGAGCAATCGGAACACGGGGATATTCTTCCCCAATATGTGATTGATGCTTTGAATCAGGTGATTGATCCGGATGCTGTCGTCATAACCGATGTTGGCCAGCATCAGATGTGGACGTCCATGTTCCATCATTACCGGCATCCCCGGCACTTTTTAAGTTCGGGAGGATTGGGAACCATGGGATTCGGACTGCCTGCCGCTATCGGTGCTGCAATGGGCAATCCGGACAAGCAGGTTGTATGCATTACCGGTGACGGGGGACTTCAAATGAACATCCAGGAACTGGCAACGGCAGCCATAAACCGGTTTCCCGTCAAAATCATTGTTATCAACAATGCCTATCTGGGTATGGTGCGTCAATGGCAGGAACTTTTCTGGGATAAAAAATATTCCCAGGTCTGTCTGAAACGCGGACCGGACTGCCCTCCGGAATGCCGCGGATTGAATGAAAATTGTCCCCCGGATTATATACCGGATTTTGTAAAAGTCGCTGAGGCCAACAGCGTAAAAGGACTGCGGGCATCAAAACCCGCAGATGTGATTCCGATCCTGAAAAAAGGGCTTGAAGAACCGGGTCCCGTTCTCATGGAATTTATGGTCAGCCGGGAAGAAAATGTCTTACCTATGGTATCTGCAGGGAAACCCCTTACTGATATTATAACAGGAGAAGAATGATGGTGGAAAAACATACAATTATTGTCACGGTAACGAACAGCCCCGGTGTTCTGGCCCGGATTTCCGGACTCCTGTTTCAACGGGGATATAATATGGAAAGCGTTATCGGCGCCCCTACCGAGAATCCTGATATTTATAAAATTATCCTTGTTGTTCAGGAATCGGATATCCATATCGAACAAATCGTAAAACAATTAAACAAACTTATTGATACCATACGGGTGGTGGACATTTCACACAAGGATAATTACATCGTTCGGGAATATATCATACTAAAACTCGAAGTTGATCAAAAAAACCGAACGGATCTGCTGAAATTAACCGAGCATTTCAATGCACATGCCATTGATATTGCAATGGATCATATCATTCTGGAATTATCCGGCAATCCCCAAAAAATTGACCGTTTCCTTGAGCTTGTGAATCCTTTCGGTATTATTGAATATGTTCGGAGCGGTGAATTTGCCATGGCTGAATATCAAAAATCAAAAATAGGAGATAAAAATGGCGATTAAAATGTATTACGATCAGGATGTTGATAAAAATATTCTGAAAGAAAAAACCATAGCTGTTATCGGTTACGGCAGTCAGGGACATGCACAGGCACAGAATTTACGCGACAGCGGATATAAGGTTATTGTTTCGGATTTGAAAGGATCGGACAATTACAAACTGGCGCAAAAACACGGTTTTGAACCCAAAACCGCCCGTGAAGCCAGTGCCGAGGCAGATATCATCCAGATTCTTCTCCCTGATGAACTCCAGAAAAAGATCTATGCCGAAGAGATTGAAATGAACTTGACAGCCGGTAAAGCGCTGGTCTTTTCACACGGATTCAATATTTATTTCGGACAGATTGTACCCGCCAAAGATATTGATGTATATATGGTTGCTCCGAAAGGACCGGGCCACCTTGTTCGTTCACAATTTGAGATTGGTGCCGGTGTTCCCTCCCTTATTGCCGTTTATCAGAATGCAAGTGGCAAGGCGAAAGACCTGGCCTTGGCCCACGCTTCCGGAATTGGTGCGGGACGGGCCGGAATTATTGAAACAACATTTAAAGAAGAAACGGAAACAGACCTTTTCGGTGAACAGGCCGTTCTGTGCGGCGGAATCACTGAACTAATCAAGAGCGGTTTTCAAACGCTTGTGGATGCAGGGTATCAGCCGGAAATCGCCTATTT
>DKER01000060.1 GCA_002452555.1 Fidelibacterota bacterium UBA6817
TCAGAGGTTCAGAGGTTCAGAGGTTGAGAAGGGTTCTGTCGACTGCCGACTGCCGACTGTCCACTGACTACCGGCTACCGGCTACCGACTACCGGCTACCGGCTACCGGCTACCGGCTACTGGCTACTGGACAGGCTGCCGCCCTCTGAGCTGATTAAAAAAAGCCGACATCAGTGAATGTACTTGTTCGCGCATATATCCGCTGAAAACCCGGACACGGTGATTAAGGCGCGGATCTTCGCACAGGTGAAACAAGGAGTCGCAGGCTCCGGCTTTAGGATCTTCAAGCGCATAGACAACAGAATGGATTCGTGCATTAATCATGGCACCGGCACACATGGGACAGGGTTCAAGCGTAACATACAGGACAGCATTTTCCAGACGCCAGGATTTAAGACTGGCTGATGCTGCCGTTATGGCGAGGATTTCTGCATGAGCCGTGGCATCCTGCAGCGTCTCACATAAGTTGTGTCCCTTCCCGATTATTCGGTTATTCAAAACAATAACCGCACCAACAGGGACTTCCCCTTCTTCAAAAGCTTTTTCTGCTTCCTGATACGCAAATCGCATCCAATAAAGATGCGAATAGATATCAATCATTGAATCTTCTTCAGCCATGATTTCTTATTTTTTATTTAAATCTGTCAAACACTGTCTAATACGTGCAAACCCATCCTGAATCGATTTTTCATCCGTAGCATAAGCAATCCTGATATATCCTTCCCCCTCTTCGCCAAAATAAACACCGGGTACGACTGCAACTTTATACTTTTCAAGGAGTAACCGGGAGAAATCCATACTATTGATCTCTTTTTTACAATACTTCTGATAATTCAGAAAAAGAAAATAACCGCCCAACGGTGTGGTTGCGGCATAAAATTCATACTGAGTCAGTAATTCCCGCATCAATTTTCTCCGGTTTGTCAGGATTGACAGTATTTTTTCCCGATGCTCATTACCCATCCCTTCCAGAATTCGGAGAGCAACACGCTGACTGATAGCAGGAGCGCATGTCGCTGAATAATTTCGGAGAAAATTGATTTGTTCAAAAATTTCATCGGATGTAATCATCCATCCGAGTCGCCAGCCCGTCATGGAAAAAAGCTTTGAAATACTGGTAAATGTAATCACATTCGCATTATACCCGGACAATGAATAATATTTGCTTTCGTACATGATTTCGCGATATGATTCATCCACCATGCAGAGTATGCCCTTTTCCAAACAAATATCTGCAATATTTTCCAGGATTATACGGTCAATCACCTGCCCGGTAGGATCCATAGGCGTATTGAGTATCAATAAACGGGTTTTATCTGTAATAAGACTGCATAATCTTTCCGGTAAAACCGGAATTCGTTTATCAATTTGAACAGGGTATCGGACCGGTACAGCATCGGCAAGGCGGGTTACGGCATCGTAACTGGGATTACCGACGGCAGGAATAAGGATTTCATCCCCGTGATCCGTTAAAGTCATGATTCCTGAATAAAGCGCTTCCGAAGCACCGCCGGTCACTGACACGGAATACCCGGGTGTTTGAAGATTATAGGTTTGAGCTATGAGTTCCCGCAGTTGAGGCAATCCGGCTGTATCCGTATAAGAAAGGTCTTCAGACAGCACAATCTCCTGTGCGGCGTTGCGGATATTGGCCGGCATGGGAAAATGAGGCTCGGATACGGCAAAATTAATGATATCCTTTGATACTTTTTGTGTAATGGACCAGTGACCGTAAAAGGTACTGCGGGCTAACTGTCGAATTTTGTCTTTTCCAATCATAGATATGGATATTTAATCAATTATCCAGAGAACTTCCACCAATAAATTCACGAAGTATGGAAGTGGGCGGAATAACATCTGTCGGAAGTGGTAAGAACAACTCCAGGTATTTACTGATCCGAACGGCTTCTGCTTTGACCGGAGAATCCACAGGAACTTTATATAACAAAGGCAGAAGTCTGTGCCTGAAAACCGCCCATTCATATTCAAGGGCACTGTTGAACATCATATCTGCCTGTTCCTGAAACGGAAAGATCCACTTTTCTTCACCGGCACGGACCGATGGCCAACGTTTTAATGTATCTTCAACACTATATGAACGGAACTGATAGTCTCTGAGCATTCGCCTGAGAAGACGTGTGTCCGATGTGCTGATACGGTTATAAATATTGAAATTAAGCTGTGTCAAGGCGCTGATATAAATTTTAAACACACTTTCACGATCAAGGTCTTCCGTTAATTTAGGATTAAGACCGTGAATCCCCTCAATAATAAGCACATCATCAGGTCCAAGGGTTGTATAAATTTGAGACATTTCCCGTTTACCCGTATGAAAATTATAATGGGGAAGAATAACTTTTTTACCCATCAGCAGATCTGTCAGATTTTGACTGAGTAAAACATGATCGACAACATAAAAATCTTCAAAATCAAGATTTCCTTTTTCATCCGGAACCAGTTTATCCCGGTCAATAAAATAATCATCGAGAGATATGTTCTTAACTCTCATTCCATTGATTCGAAGCTGGATTGTCAGTCTTTTCATAAAGGTGGTTTTTCCGGATGACGACGGTCCGGCCACAAAAACAAAATTAATTTTTTCTTTTTTGAATGAAATCGCATCTGCAATCTGCGCGATTTTCTTTTCATGCAGGGCTTCATACAAATGAATGGCATCTTTAAGGTCGCCTTTTTCAAGCCGTTCATTCAGATGATCAATATATTCAATACCTAACAGAACACCTCTTTTTTCACTTTCACGGAAAATGGAAAACAATTTAGGTGATTCACGGAAAGGCGGGAGAACGTCCGGAAAAAAACAGTTGGGAAACTGAATGACAAAACCGTCTGCATAGCTTTGGAGCCGGTAATGCTTGATATAACCTGTTTTAGCAATCAAGGGAGATAAAAACCAGTGGGGAAATCCGCAAATATCATAGACTTTGATGGTTTCAAACTGGGCCTGATTAAATATTTTGAAACGTCCCTGAGGGATTTTTTTAACTTCCTCCAGCGTCAATATCCTCTCTTCCATTTCGATATCCATTTCAATTATCCGGGACATCTTGGAGGAAATTTTCAGGATATAGTCATCCGGTAGGTTTTCCGGAGCCAAAGGCCTGCAGAAAAATCCGCCGCTGTATGAATATTCAACTGAGATTGTAACAGAAGGAAAAAGTGTCTCTGCTGCACACAGCATGACAGCCGTTGTACTGATGGCTATGGCATTTGCACCTACGGATGATGAAACATCAAAAAAGTCAACGATTGTTGCCGTTTTGGGGATAGTGCTGTTCAGGCTGGCCGGATCACCGTCAACTGCCATAACAAGGATGTTTTCCCATTCATCGGGAAACGTCTTCCGGATTAAGTCCAATCCCTTTATGTCATTTTTCAGATCAATCTCTAATCGGTGTTCGCCATAACGAATCTGCATAGTTTTCTCCGGTTACATATCCTGCCAGCGAATAATCAGTTCACGATTGGCTTTACCTTCATCAAGGCGGGATACGGGTGTTGAGTAAGGTGCTTTTGTAACGAGTTCAGGATTCTCACTGATTTCCTTATCTATGGATATCAAAGCATCTGCAAAGTAATCCAGAGATGCTTTACTTTCGGTTTCAGTGGGTTCAATCATCAGGGCTTCATGGACAATCAGGGGGAAATAAACCGTTGGTGCATGAACACCATAATCCAAAAGCCGTTTTGCAATATCCAGTGTTCGGGCACCCTTTGCTTTTTGTCTGTCACCTGAAAAGACACATTCATGCATAGGAGTTTTTTCATAAGCGATCTGATACACATCCTCAAGTCGCTTTTTCAGGTAATTCGCACCGATGATTGCCCCTTGTGAAACTTTTTTTAACCCGTCCTCTCCCAGCATGCGGATATAGGTCCATGCTCGCAGAATCACGCCATAATTCCCCCAGAAAGAATGGATTTTTCCAATGGATTGGGGTAATTCCCAGTCAAAATAAAATGTTTCGTCTTTTTCCCGGACCACCGGGACAGGAAGATACGGTAATAACTTTTCATTGACACCAATGGGACCGCTGCCCGGACCGCCCCCTCCATGGGGTGTGGAAAAAGTTTTGTGAAGATTCAGATGTGTAATGTCAAAACCGGCATTGGCTGTTTTTACAATACCCAGCAAAGCATTCATGTTGGCACCATCCATATACATGAGTCCGTCAACGTCATGGATCATCCGGCTGATCTGAACTACATTTTCCTCAAAAAGTCCCACTGTATTGGGATTGGTTAACATGAATCCGGCTACTTTTTCGTCAATATTCTCTTTTAAATCATCCAGATCAACCAATCCGTCTTTTGTGGATTTAACCTGCCTTACATCGAAACCGCCGATTGCTACGGAAGCAGGATTCGTTCCATGGGCAGAGTCGGGAATTAGAATAATATTTTTTTTATTCCCTTTCATCTTATGATATTGACGTATTATCATAACGCCTGTCAGTTCACCGTGGGAACCGGCAGCGGGTTGAAGTGTAAATCCAGCCATACCGGTGACGGCGCAGAGATAATTTTCAACATCTTTATATATCCGGAGTGCACCCTGTACGGTTTGAGCAGATTGGAGCGGATGCAATTCTGTAAACTCAGCCATTCCTGCAACGGTTTCGTTTACTTTCGGATTATACTTCATGGTGCAGGATCCGAGCGGATACATCGCTTTGTCAACATGATGATTTAATGTTGACAAATTTACGAAATGGCGAACCACTTCAGGGATACTGACCTGCGGCAATTCAGCAGGATTTTCACGCAAATAATCGTCAGGGAATAATTCAGTCAGAGGTTTGGTCAGTACATCGCACGGCGGAAAACGTACGCCGCTTTTCCCGTCACTGGAAAGTTCAATTAATAGTTTTCTGTCCATATTTCACCTGTCTGATAATTGTATAAATTGTATTGATTTCTTTAAAACCGCGTCGAGATTCTCCGAATCTTTCCCGCCGGCTGTAGCCATGTGCGGTTTTCCTCCGCCTCCGCCGCCTAATTCGCGACCGATCCTGCTGACAATTTTTCCGGCATGAATTCCCTTTTTAACAAGATCATCCGTGACAACGCATAAAACCTGCGGACCGGTCGGCGAAACCATTCCAAATACGGCACATCCGGATTTTAGTTTTTCCCGAACTCTGTCTCCCAGTTCTTTCAACTGATCCATTGTTTTGACCGGCACTATTGCTGTATAAACTGAAATGTCCCCAACTTTTTGAGGATTTTTCAGATAATCATCCACCGAATCGGTTAACAATCTGGACATGAGTTCGTTTTTTTCCTTTTCCAGCGTACGGATCTGAGATGTGATCTCTTCAATTTTATTCAGGATCTGATTAGCAGGAACTTTAAATCGCGACGACAACGCTGTTGTGATTTCCTGATAATCGGCAAGCTGTTTTAGTGCATGGTAACCGGTTACTGCTTCAATACGCCGAACCCCGCTGGCAACTGAACTTTCATTAAGAATAATCAAATACCCCACATCGCCGGTTGCATGAACATGGGTTCCGCCGCATAATTCATAGGAGAAATCTCCCGCCTTGATAGTGCGGACATTTTCACCGTATTTTTCACCGAAAAGAGCCGTCGCTCCTTCTTCTACGGCTTCATCAAATGATTTTGTGTGAACTGTCAATGTGATATTATGAAGAATTTGTTCATTAACCAGATACTGGATTTTTTTCAGCTCTTCCGCAGTGACCTTCTGATAATGGGAAAAATCAAATCTCAGATTATCCGGTCCTACATAACTCCCGGCCTGTCTTACATGGTTTCCAAGCACTTTACGCAATGCGGCATGAAGGAGATGGGTTCCTGTATGATTCCGGGCCGTATCCATTCTCCGGGCTTCCGTTACTGTTAATTCGGCTGTTACGGGAATCTCATTTTCCGGAATACGGGTCTTGATGATATGAATAATATGATCCCCTTCTTTACGCGTATCATCAACCGTAAATCGTTTGTTTTGGCCGGTAATAATACCCCGGTCGCCTATTTGTCCTCCGGATTCTGCATAAAACGGTGTTTTATCAAAAACCAGAAATGTAGAATCGTCGGAATGCGCCCATTTAACAAGTCGACCTGTGCACTGAAGCAACTCATATCCTACAAACTCAGTGGGGATTTCCCCGGACAGATTCTCCTGATGTTTCCAGTCAATTGAACTGTTGAACCCGGCATGAAATTGTCCTGCTGCACGGGCTCTTTCTTTTTGACCGGCCATTTTCTCCTCAAAACCCTTTTCATCAATAATGAGTCCCCTTTCTTCCGCCAGCAAACGGGTAAGATCAACAGGAAACCCAAATGTATCATATAATTTGAAGACATCATCACCGGATAATTCATTCAATCCGCGCTTATTGCTGTGCAGGACCAAATCCTCGAATATGGCAAGTCCCCGATCCAGTGTCTGGAGAAACGATACTTCTTCACTTTGAATGACATTTGAAATAAGGCTGGCGTTCTGAACCAATTCAGGAAATGCATCACCCATACAATGGACCAGATCCGGAACTAGAGAATGAATAAAGGGATCATTGAGACCGATCTTTTTTCCGTATCTGGCTGCCCGGCGGAGCAGCCGGCGCAACACATAGCCTCGTCCATCGTTGGCAGGCATAGCCCCATCAGCAATACTGAAAGACAACATCCGAAGATGATCAGCTATAACGCGATGCGGTATACCGGCTGAACTCTGATCATATTTTACACCGCTGATTTTTTCAATTTTACGAATAATATCCTGAAAAACATCCGTATCATAATTACTGGAAAATCCGTTTAATGTTGATAACAAACGTTCAAAACCGGCACCTGTATCCACATGTTTTTTGGATAAGGGATGGAGTTTCCCGTCCTCATCCCGGTTATACTGAATAAAGACAAGGTTCCACAATTCAATATATCGGGGATCACCTGTATTGATTCGTAACGGATCAATTTTTTCATTCAGGGGACCGCGATAGCAGTGAATCTCCGAACTGGGACCGCATGGCCCCGTGCTTCCCATTTCCCAGAAGTTGTCTTTATCTCCAAAGCGGAGAATCCGTGATTCAGGAAGCCCGGAAATTTTCTTCCAAAGATTGTAAGACTCATCATCTGTTTTATAAACAGTGGCGAAAAGTCTTTCAACCGGAAACTGCCATTCTTTAATAAGAAGCTCCCATGCCCATTCAATTGCTTCCGCTTTATAGTAATCACCAAAGCTCCAATTTCCCAGCATTTCAAAAAAAGTATGATGATAATCATCCTTGCCCACTTCTTCCAGGTCATTGTGTTTCCCGCTGACCCGGATACACTTTTGGGAATTGACGATTCGGGAAGAAACGGGCTTTTCTTTATCCAGAAAAACTGATTTAAATTGATTCATCCCTGCATTAATAAATAAAAGTGTCGGATCTTCCCGTGGGATTACTGAAGAGCTGGGGACTTCGGTATGACCGTGGNNAATCAATGAAACGTTGTCGTAATTCCTGAGATTTCATTTGTCCGGATTCCCCTCTCGCATTTGTATCGGAACAGTAAATGTAACAAGTGTGAAAGAATATTACAAACCAAAGCCCTGACCGGTGATAAGATATTTATTTTACTGCAAACCTCAGGGTTTTATTCTCGCCATTTACATTATAAACAAACAAATAGTAAACCCCGCGGTCAATTTTGCTGCCGTCATCCAGAATTCCGTTCCAAATAATCTGATTGCCGAAATGATGGGGAGAAGCCGTATTGATGGTATGGATCATACGTCCGCCCAGGGTAACAATTTTAGCTGTGCTCTGATCCGGCAATCCGTCAATAATGAGTCTGTCATCAATATCACGGCTGTACGGCTGGGGATAAATTTTAATATTATCTGTCCCTTTAATCTCAGCAGACCAGGGAGTTTCAAGGATATTAATACCTCCGGCAGTGGCCAGGTATGCTTTCCCCGTTTTAAAATCAAAAGCCACATCAGATACAAACGGATCAAGAAGAGGAGAATTTTCTCCCGTATAGCCATACCCGCTGTTAAAGTAAGTGCTGTTATTCAGGTATATCCTGACACCGCCGTCGCTGGTCAGCAGCCATTTATTATTTCTGCCATCAACTCTGACTTTAATAATGTTTGCATCACTCACGGCCGGAATGGGAGCAGAAATGTTCGACAGAATATCCTCAAGAAACCGGGTAATGGAAACAGGAGGCGTAATGCTTTGTACTCCGCCTGAAGTAACAATCCATATTGTACCATCCTGTGCTTTATCAATACTCAGAACATTATTATTTGTCAGACCGTGGGTGGAAGTTATTCGATACCAGAGATCCCGTCTGTAATCATAAACCGCAATACCTCCATAGGTAATGGGATCATTTTGAGGATGACTTTGAAGTCCGATCCATAAACGATCGTAAGCATCCGTAGTCATCTCCGTAGGCAGGAGTTCAAGAGCATTCTCCGAGTCTGTCAGAGAAAACTTCTGAATCTCTCCGTCCGGTTTAAAACGAACAAGCGGTTCATTATTGGCAGCATGAGCATTGACGACCCAAATGGAACCGTCCCGGGTTTCTGCCATACCTCTCAGGACAAGATAACGATTCTCGCCGCCTACAGATGCTTCAGACCCGTGAAAAACATCACGTGTTGTATCGATCATGGTATAGTTGGAGTAATCATCTCTGTCAATAACCAGCAAAGGTCCGGGTTTCACCACCGGATCATAATTCAACCGGGGATAATCAATGTAAAATCCCTCAAACGATGAATAGAGTTTGCCGTTTGTTCCAACCATAAAATCAAAAATTTTTGTGCTGGATGAAGCTATGACAGAATAAGCGAGTGTATCTGCACTAAACGAATCCAGAGATTGCTCGGGATGAATTCGCAATAATGTATCAGCCCGGATTAAATTATGCCAGTGTCTGTTATCAGGATTATAGATGGCAATACCATCACGGTTGGCAAAATATACAAGCCCCCGATCATCAACATCGACCGCATTAAAAAAAGTAGCAAACGGAGAATTAGGCCGTATTACTCGGTTCAAGCCGGATGAAAGGTTCACAAATCGCAGCCCTTTTTTTTCTTCTGCCAGAATAAGTGTATCACCAGCAGCAATGGCGTCATTCATCGGATATGGACTTGAATACCGGTTAACCCAGCGATCATTTGAAAATTTAAATATCCCCCAGCGATCAACAAGAAATAATGAGTCTTTTACGGTAAAAAAACGATGAGGCGTATATCCGGAATATGCCGGCACATCTGTCCATTCCTTACCATCCCACTTTTGGGATTTTCGTGTATAAGCCACATAAATATCATTGTCATAATAACCAATCGCTCGTACAGGCTGCTCAAGAAAAACATTCCATTGGGAAGCAGGTTTCAGATTTGACGATTGAAGTCTTCCGGCAAAAAGTACAGATGATGATGAAAAAAGAATCAGAGAATCGGTTACGCTTACCGTAACAATATTGTCAACGGCCAGAGGAAAGTTTTCGTATGTATCTTTGAAAGCAATGTAATCGTCATTTGTTATAAAGTGAGCCAACCCGTATGACAGACCTTTTTTATAAGATACAATAACATCATCACCCCGTCCTGAAATGGTTAAGATTTTATCGAAACCAAAGTCAAAGGACCGGACTGTGCCGTTTTTCATTTTGCATGTAATTTTTGACGGTGAATGATCATAACCGATCCATAAGTGTCCGTGTTCATCACCAAATACCGATGAAATATTTATATGGTCCAAAAAATCCGTATTAGTAATGGTTGTAGCTGTAAATCGTTCAACATCAACGATCAGAAGTCCGCCTTCAGTTGCACCTATGACGTTTTGATCAGAGTTAAATATTTTTTTCACATTGATAAGAGATCCTGCAGCCTGCCAGTCGCCAACTGCGGAGTAAAGATACGTTATCATTATAAATGAAAAGGAAAGTGCAGAAAGAAAACGTGTAAAGAATCGCATAGTCACCCTGTTTTTTTCATTTATATGAAGAACCGGTGTGTTTGTTCGGAAAGAACGTTAAAAATTGAGTTATTCTTTGACAATAAAGCTATCCGTACTATATCTGCTCAAAAGATGTTCTTTCGCCTGGAGGGCACTATCACGATTTTCATAATCACCGACCCAGACCACATAGACTGATCCGTTTTCCGTAGCCCGGACCCGCATATAAGCCGGGAACCCTTCCCGATTAAAATAATCCCGTCTTTCTTCTGCATTTGCTTTTCTGAAAAACGCCCCAATTTGAAGATGATACAGTTTTTTTACTGATTCCTGAACAGTGACAGATTCTTTTTCAGGCAGTCCGGGTAATTCAACGGATTTATCCAGCAGCACATCATTTGCCTGCAAAACTCTATTTGCCGCAGATAAGTCAATATTGACTTTGGACAAGGGAGGAAGTCCGTTGTTTTCTGACATCAGGTCCGGGATATCTCCATCGATGCGTCCTTTTATCAGCCGGTAGTACCGGTCCTGGGCAATGGAAGCATCCCTGCGGTAAGCTTTATCCAAAATGCCGCCGGCCAGCACGTTATTTCCAGAGGACACATAATAATCCGCAAGAAGCAGAAGAAGCCAGTTTGATTCAGGATCTGATCCGAATTCCTTGATATAAATCTGTGCTTTTTGTGCTGCTGAAAGACCGTTGGTATCCATAAAAATATCCAGAACACGGACATTTTTATCACCGGCCGTATACTCATTGTAAACATTCAGATAAGCCCTGAGCACGGCAGAATCTTCACCTCTAAAAACATCCCTGATCTCCAGAGGAGCTGAAAAAACAGTTCCGGAAAGAACCATGAGAAGAATAAGTATTTTAATTGATCGTTTCATATACGCATAAATTTAAAAAAAAGACCATAGAAAATGAACACCAATAAAAAAGCTCCACATCGGGAGCTTTTTCATCATTTTAAAGTATCCGTATTACAAAACGCGATAAATTAACAAACCAATTACCAGGATCATTGTTACAAAGATCAGTGCCACACCGATATTTCCTTTTTTAATCTCTTCCCACTCGTCAATGTCTGTTGACAACCAGTCAAAGACTTTAATAGCAAGTCCAACACCAAACGCAAAACCGATAGAAGCTGTTATTGACCATAAAATGGCATATCCCATTTCAGCAATTCTTTCAAAAAAACTTAGCATATTTGCCTCCTGTATTAGATATAAACAATTTTGTTTCTGAACTCTTCACTGCTTAAAGAACCATTTTTCAATCGTATCAGGTCATCAATACCTGCCGTTGAATAAATGGTTAAATTATCTCTGCCCTGAACAGTTACGACAATAGATACTTTTTTAATATCCAGAAAATTTTTCTCAGATTCCAGAGCTTTGGCAACCGAGTAGAAGCCCGCCATCATCATAGAATCGTAATTGGTACGTCTGGAATCCAGTTTCAAAATCAGTACAAGATCATTGTCCAAATCTCGTTCAACCTTGATATCCTGCATTTTGACTTCAATTTGGTATGCTTTGCAGACTTTCTGAATTTTATTCATAATTGAATAAAGACCGTGTGTCTGCGAATACGCCAAAGAACCAATCGTAAGCAAGATCAGGATGCGTATTATGAGTTGTGTTTTCTTCAAAACTCCCTCCTATTTATTACAACATGTTGAAAATATATTTGTTTGACTATCTTTTCAAGCTTATTCTGATAAGGAACCATTTTTTAGAAGTATTTTTAAGTGATTCATACCGAACCAATAGGAAATATCCCGGTAATCTTCAACATCCCAGACAGCTATATCCCCAATCATACCCGGCGCAATCATTCCTTTTTCCTTTTCAATTCCCAGCGAAACGGCACTGTTTACCGTTACAGCCTGCAATGCTTCAAGGGGAGTTAAATGCATATATATACACGCAATCGACATGATAATCTGAAGATTCTGTGTCATGGAACTGCCCGGATTAAAATCAGTAGCAAGGGCTGTATTAACTCCGGCATCCCAGAGTTTCCGTGCCGGGGCAAAGTCCTTTTTACCCAGGAAAAAGGTTGTACCGGGAAGAAGGACAGCTGTTGTTCCGCTTTTTTTCAAGGCGTGTATTCCGCTATCTGTAATTTTCATCAAATGATCGGCTGATGCAGCATTCATAGATGCTGCCAGCTCAGTTCCGCCTATAGCTGAAAATTCATCAGAGTGAATACGAATTTTTAATCCATTGTCAGCAGCAGCATTCAATATTTTTTCTGTTTCCTTCAGTGAAAAAACCGTTTTTTCCGTAAACACATCACAATAAACTGCCAGTTTTTCTTCAGCTACAGCCGGTATCATTTCATCTGTGATCAGTTTTATATACAATTCCCGTTTTTCTTTATACTCACGGGGAATTTCATGAGCTCCGAGAAAAGTAGGTATCAAATCCAGGGGCAGTTCGTCATTGAGCCGTTTAATAACCCGCAGCGATTTTAACTCATCTTCAAGTGTCAAACCATATCCGCTTTTCGCCTCGATTGTTGTTGTTCCGTAATTCAAAAAACGTTTAACTCTGGGCAATGACCTTTGAAACAATTCATCCTCTGGCAATTGCCTCAGAGCATCCGCACTGTTAAGGATTCCTCCGCCTGCCTGAGCAATGGTTTCATAATCCATGCCCTGAATTTTCATTTCAAATTCATGACGTCTTAATTCAGCAAATACGGGATGCGTATGAGGATCGATTAAACCGGGAGTTACAACAAAACGACGGCAGTCAATGATCGTGTCAGCATATGCGCCAAGATCCGGACCGACCGATTCAATAAAGGGGCCGGCAAGAAGGATATCAACATTGTTACGGATAATCATACAAGATAATTGATCATCCCATGTAACCAATTGCCGGATATTTTTTAAAAGAGTCTTCACGAACCGGTCCGTTTGTTTAATTCTCGGATTTTTTCGGAATAGTTTTTGTCGGCTTTAACGACATTATACGAAAAGATTACAAAATTCGGGAAATCCTTAGAAACAGAAATATTGATTTTATTTTCAAATTCCGCATAGGACTGATTCCATATACCAATACCCATCCATACATTGGAAAGCATTTCTTCTGCAACCAGTGCTTTAATATCAAAAATATTATCTTCAAACGTTTTGGCACGGGTTGAATAATTCATGGGAATAGCAAGGTCGAGCCATCCTTTGTTAATCCATTCGGCCCAATCCTGATAGAAATTATTTCTTGCATCAACGGGAGAAGCTTTAACAGCGGCAGAAAGGACAACCGGAAGATTAAGTTTCCGGTTATAATCAGACAGCTCTTTAATCAATTCATTGATCGCATCCCGCCTATATTGATCATACAATTTACGGAAGAGCCGGTAGGATTGGGTATCTCTCCACAACGGGGCACCATTCAGAAAGAGTCGCGGATTTACGCTGTATTTATCATAAAACTGTTTCATGCCTTCCGGATTATAACCATAAACCGGTCCTTGAAAGCGGACATAATCCAGATGAAGGCCGTCAATATTGTATTCACTGATCAATTCTTTTAACAGGACAAGCAGATATCTGTTAACCTGCGGGTGAAGGGGCGATAAATAAACGCCTTCAAAATTGTTCAAATTTCCCATATTTTGTAATTTTTCCCAGTCATTGGATGTATTTTCATCCCATTCAATCCATTCGGGAAATATGGACAGAACATGAAGATCGGGAGGGTTTTCCGATTTATTCGAATAGAGGACGTACGTATTGAACCAGGCATGAATTTTCAGACCTCTTTTATGCCCTTCATCGCACACATATTTCAGGGGATCGAATGACGGGTCGGCAATGAATGCAGATTGCTCAACAAATTTACTTTTATACAGCGCATCACCCCGTCCCCTTACCTGAACAAAGAGATCCGTAAACCCTAATTTTTCCGCATCTTCAAGAAACGTATCAATCCGTTGCCTGCTCACCATATCTTCTCGTAAAACCCACAAACCTTTATGAGATGCCTGTGCAAAAAGAATTTGGTTTACAGACAAAAAAAGGGCAATCGTTGTGACTGCCCTCTTCAAAGTATCATATATAGACTTTGAATTTTTCAATGTTATTCTTCTGTTTTGATCTCTTCCCCGGCAGGATTGACTTCAGGATCAGTCTTTTCTGGTTCAACATCAATCACGTCAGGCGTTTCTTCCTTGGCTGTCTTCACGGCTGCTTGTTTTTCACTTTTCTTACTGTCCTTAACAGCATCTGCTTTTTTACCCGCTGCTTTCTTTGATGATTTCTTCTTTTTATCTGTATCGGATCCCACCATATCCACGAGTTGGATCAAGACCACTTTAGCCGCATCATTGGGTCTGCGTCCCAGTTTGAGAATGCGTGTATAGCCGCCTTCGCGATTCAAATAGACGGGGGCAATATCTTCAAACAAAATTTTAATTGCTTCTTTATTCCGTAAAACGGCAAATGCAAGCCGTCTGTAATGCGTAGTATCATTTTTGGCATATGAAATGAGTCTTTCTACTACCCGCCGTACTTCTTTGGCTTTTGCATCCGTTGTTTTAATCTGTTTGTGAAGGATCAATGAAGCAGCCATGTTTGAAAGCATTGCTTTTCTGTGACTGCTGGTGCGTCCTAATTTACGTCCTTTTTTTTCATGTCTCATATTTGTTCACTTCACTTCTTGGTTGTTTCTTTAACATAATCGGAAATTTCCATACCGAATCTAAGTCCCAGTTCATCCAATTTTTCAATCAGTTCATTCAGAGACTTACGGCCGAAATTTTTAAAACGGAGCATCTCGTTTTCTTCTTTGGAAACAAGATCAGCAATCGTTTTAATTTCTGCTGCTTGCAGACAGTTGTACGAGCGTACGGAGAGTTCCAGTTCGTCAATACTCCGCATAAGCTGTTTTTTAATCCGCATTTTGTCTTCGTCTATCTGTTGTTCCGGTTCAATTACATCTGTAGACTGGAGTCCAAAGAATGGTTTTATATGATCCACAAGAAGTTTGGATGAATAGGAAACCGTATCTTGCGGTGACATAGTTCCGTCCGTTGTAACTTCAAGGACAAGTTTTTCCAGGTCATCTTTAATACCGGACTGGAGTTTTTCTACAAAGAAGTTGACTTTCACAATCGGAGAAAAGATTGAATCGATCCAGATAGTATCCAGGGGGGCATCAGCGGTTTTATTGTTTTCGGCGGGAAAATATCCCCGGCCTCTTCCAATCCACAGATCGAGAGTGAGACTTCTGTCTTCTTCGATAGTCAGGATGTGCTGATCCGGATTCATAATTTCCACGTTGGGATTACCGCCGCTAAGCATACCGGCATTTATTTCTGCAGGTCCCTGCAACTTAAGAGTCAGTCTGACGGGTTTTGAATTGGCAAGACGAACCCTTACTTTTTTCAGGTTTAAAATAATCAGGGTTACGTCTTCAATCACGCCATCAATCGTGGAGAACTCATGGAGCACACCTTCAATACGGAGGGCTGTAATGGCTGCACCCGGAATTGAAGAAAGAAGTATTCTACGCAGCGCATTCCCGATCGTAATTCCGAAACCGCGTTCCAGGGGTTCAAGAATAAAACGTCCGAATCGCTCGTTTTTTACTTCTTCATCAATTTTTATTCTTTCAGGTATTTGAAAATTAGGCATATCTCATTACCTCTATAGTTTATTTGGAATACAACTCGACAACCAACTGTTCATTAAAATCCTGCGGAATTTCTTCACGTTCAGGTATATGCAGAATTTCTCCGGTCAATTTGGCCTTGTCTAGTTTTAACCAGTTCAATGTATTTTCTCCACGTATTTTTTTAACCGACTCGAGAATGACATCCAACCGTTTGCTTTTATCTCTGATTTTAATTACGTCACCTGATTTCAGCTGGTAGGAGGGAATATTCACACATTCATCATTCACAAGGACATGTTTATGGGAGATGAGCTGTCTGGCAGCCCGGCGTGTCGGGGAAAAACCAAGACGGAATACAACATTATCCAGACGGGATTCAAGCATTCTCATAAGGTTATCACCGGTTTTTCCTTCCTGTCTGTCAGCTTTTTTAAAATAGTTTCTGAACTGACGTTCCAGAACGCCGTACGTATATTTAATCCGTTGTTTTTCACGCATTTGAATACCGTATTCGGACAGACGGCGTCTTTGAGTCGGACCATGTTCTCCCGGAGGATAATTCTTTTTAAGGTTGGAGAACTTGGGAGATTCAAACGCTGCATATTCCAAACGACGACAAATCTTGCCTCTGGGGCCTCGATATCTTGCCATAAATAACTCCTACACTCTTCGGCGTTTTGGTGGACGGCATCCATTATGGGGAATGGGTGTTACATCCTTGATAGCGGTCACTTCAAGTCCGGCTGCTGAAAGGGATCTGATTGCCATTTCACGTCCTCCGCCGGGACCTTTAACCCGGACTTCCACACGCAATAACCCGGCATCCATCGCTTCTTTAGCAGCTATCTCAGCAGCTTGTCCAGCTGCAAAGGGTGTACTTTTCCTGGAGCCTTTAAAACCGGCACGGCCGGCTGTAGCCCAGGATATGGCATTGCCATATTGATCAGCCAGAGTAATAACAGTATTGTTATAGCTGGCTTTAATAAAAGCTATCCCCTCAGGATCAACTTTTAATTTACGTTTTCTTTTTCTTGCAACTTGCTGTTTCTTTGCCAATTTCGACTCCGATACNNAATTTAAACTTTAGGTTTTACGTTTTTTCTTAATGGCGGCTCTTTTCTTACCTTTTCGTGTCCGGGCATTATTTTTGGTATTCTGGCCCCGAACCGGTAAACCGCGGCGGTGTCTGAGTCCGCGATAACAGCCTATATCCATTAAACGTTTGATATTCATTGTTACTTCGGTACGCAGGGCACCTTCAACTTTATATTCATCAGCAATAAGCTGACGGATAGAACTAACCTGATCCTCGGTGAGGTCTTTGATCCTGATTTCGGGATCTACACCTGCTTTGTCAAGAATCTGAAGCGCCATGGGACGTCCTATTCCGAAAATATAAGACAGTCCGACTTTGACTTTTTTATCTCGTGGTAAGTCCACTCCAGCAATACGAGCCAAATTTACCTCCTGTTACCCTTGTCTCTGTTTGTGTTTCTTATTATCGCATATCACGCGTACAACACCGTTCCTGCGAATAATCTTACACTTGTCACAGATCTTTTTAACTGATGCACGTACTTTCATTGTATCAATCCTTTATTTATACCGATAAACGATACGTCCTCTGGACAGATCATAGGGTGAAAGTTCCAACGTAACTTTATCACCCGGTAATATCTTGATAAAATGCATCCGCATTTTACCGGATATATGGGCCAGAACTTCATGCCCGTTGTCCAACTTTACCTTGAATGAAGCATTCGGCAAAGTATCCAGTATCGTTCCATCAACTCTGATAGCATTTTGTTTTGCCATAGTTTACCCGTTTGTCAGAATAAGCGGTTCATTCTCTGTTACAGCAATCGTATGTTCAAAATGAACTGAAGCCTTTCTGTCTTTTGTCACAATGGTCCAACCGTCATCATTTGTTTCAACTTCATGAGTTCCCAGATTGATCATTGGTTCAATTGCCAGTACCAATCCTGGTTTCAGCCGCATCCCCCGTCCCGGATATCCATAATTGGGAACCTGGGGTTCTTCATGAAGTTTGCGACCGATGCCGTGTCCGACCAAAGTCCGGATCACAGAAAAGCCATGCTTTTCGGCATGGGTTTGGATTGCATAGCCGATATCCAACAGATGGTTACCGGCAACAGCCTGACGAATTCCCATACTCAGACATTCTTCCGTAACAGTCATCAATTTCTTCCATTCATCCGGTATATCACCCGCCGTAAATGTGCGGGCGTGGTCACCATAGTATCCTTCGACGATTGCTCCGCAGTCAATACTGACCAAGTCACCCTCCCGAAGGATTCTGGGGCCCGGAATACCGTGTACAACTTCCTCATTTAACGATACACACAAAGTGGCAGGAAAACCGTTATACCCTTTAAACCCCGGGAGTCCCTGATGTGAGCGGATATAATCTTCCGCTATGGCATCCAGCTTTGCTGTTGTCACTCCCGGTTTTATCCACTTGGACACTTCAACGAGTGTATCATGGACCAGTTTTCCGGCTTTGCGCATGATATTGATTTCATGCTGTGATTTGTACCGTATCATAAGTCCATCGCTTTAGAAACGACGCCGTCCCCGGATTTTCCCGGATTTCAAAAAACCGTCATAATGGCGAGTGATCAACTGTGATTCAATTTGCTGCAATGTATCCAAAGCAACACCTACAATAATCAGCAGTGACGTTCCGCCAAAAAAGCTGGCCAGATCGTAATCTATTCCCATCACATTCATAAGAATATAGGGTAGGATCGCAACGATAGCCAGAGCTATGGATCCGGGTAACGTAACACGTGTCAGAATATTGTCAATATATTCTGCTGTTCGTTTACCTGGCCGGATCCCTGGGATAAATCCCCCGTGTTTTTTCATATTATCAGCGACTTCGGTTGGGTTAAATGCGATGGCTGTATAGAAAAAAGTAAAGAAAATAATCAGCAGACCAAAAACAAGCCAATAAAACCAGTGATCAATACTGAATATACGCATTGCCGATTGAAGCCATTCCACATCACCCACAAATGTTGTGATGGTGCTGGGAATAAACATCAGGGATTGTGCGAAAATGATCGGCATAACACCGGCAGTATTCACACGCAGGGGAATATTGGTTGATTGTCCCCCGTATATTTTTCGGCCCACAACCCGTTTAGCATACTGTACGGGAATCTTGCGGGTTCCTTGTGTCAAAAGGATGACAAAACCGATGGTTATAATCATCAACCCCAACAAAATAACATCGGCAAACAAACTTCTGACACCTTCAGAGATCAGCGTGATTTCTTTGAAAATCACATTGGGAAATCGAACCATGATTCCGATCATAATAATCAGAGAGATGCCGTTGCCTATACCTCTGTCCGTTATCTGTTCACCGAGCCACATAATAAACATGGTACCGGTAATCAGGGTCAGAACGGTCAGAAGAATAAATCCCATACCGGGATTTGGAACAACAGGCATTGGTTGTGCTGATGTCCCGGCATCCATGTGCTGAAGAAAGATTGCGACGCCGTAGCCCTGCAACGCGGAAATGGCCACAGTGCCGTAGCGGGTTAACTGCGTAATTTTTTTTCTTCCTTCAGGTCCTTCCTTCTGTAATCTCTGGAAATAGGGAAAAACAGCTCCGAGAAGCTGAATGATAATGCTCGCACTGATGTAGGGCATAATCCCAAGAGCAAAAACTGTTGCTTTTTGGAAAGCGCCGCCTGCAAACATATCGTATAAACCAAACAAAGTATTGGTAAAGCTTTGTGCTGCTATACTCAGGACATATGTATCAACACCGGGTATGGGGATATGACCTCCGACCCGATACACAATCAGTATCATGATTGTGAACAGAATTCTTTGCCGTAATTCATGGATTTTGAATACGGATTTCAGACTCTGGATCATAATTCTACAGCCTTTCCGCCTGCTTTTTCAATCTTATCTTTTGCTGACGAGCTAAATGCATCTGCAGTAATTGTAAGCGATTTTTCGATGTCGCCCACACCGAGGATCTTGACAGGCATATCCGCTTTCTTAATGAGTCCGTTTCTTTTCAGGACTTCAGCAGTGATCTCTGTCTCTTCCAAAGAATTTATATCCTTCAGGTTCACAATCTGAAATTCCTGGCGGAACCGGGCATTGGAAAAGCCTCTTTTGGGAACACGGCGCTGAAGGGGCATTTGACCGCCTTCAAACCAGCTGTAATGTTTGGATCCGGTTCTTGATTTTTGTCCGTTATAGCCCCGGCCTGCTGTCGTTCCGTTCCCGGAACCCACACCGCGGCCGCGACGTTTTGTACTTTTTCTGGAACCGTCTGCAGGTTTTAATGTGGAAAGGATCATTATTCTTCGACCTCCTCAACTTTTACCAGATGAGAAACCTGGGCAATCATTCCCCGAACGGGATCATTGTCAGGCAAAACAACCGTTCTGTTCAGTTTACCCAATCCCAGAGCTTTTATGGTCAGTGACGTCCGTTCCCGGTACCCGATTGTACTTTTAACCTGAGTCACTTTAAGTTTTTTTTCTTTTTTCCGTACCATCTCAGTTAAACACCTCCTGTACCGTAATACCGCGTCTTTTTGCAACCAGGTACGCGTCTTCCAGTTTGAGAAGGGCATTCATCGTAGCTTTGATCACATTGTGAGAATTAGCACTCCCAATGGATTTTGCCAGAATATCGTGAACACCAACCTGCTCCATAATGGCACGTACAGGTCCGCCGGCAATAATTCCGGTTCCGGAAGAGGCCGGTTTGAGAACAACTCTTGCGGCACCGTACCGGCCGATCACTTCGTAAGGAATCGTTCCTTTGAGGACCGGAATACGCACGATATTTTTCTTTGCATCTTCACGGCCTTTATTAATGGCATCAATAACCTGATTGGCTTTACCAAGACCGATACCCACGTGTCCGTTCCCGTCTCCGACAACGACAATCGCATTAAAACGGAAACGGCGACCGCCGGTAATCACCTTGGCGACTCTGTTTATCTTCACGACTTTTTCATCGCGTAATTCCAACTCAGCAGGATTGATTGACTTTGTAAGATTCAAGACAACACTCCTTTTTTAGAATTTCAATCCGGCTTCACGACTGGCATCAGCCAGCGCTTTGATCCGACCGTGATAAACATATCCGTTTCGATCAAAGACAACCGTTTCAATGTTATTTTCTTTGGCAAGAGCGGCAATTTGTTTACCGATTTCCACACTCTTTTCCGTTTTATTCTTTGATTCAAGTTTAACCTTATTATCTTTGGAAAAGGAATGTGCCTGAACCAAAACTTTATTGTTGATATCATCGACAATTTGAGCAGCGATATGACGGTTACTTTTAAAAACAACCAGTCTTGGCCGCTCAGGTGTTCCTGACATTTTTTTACGGATACGTATTTTCTTTTTGTATCTGATTTCGTTTCGATCAACTATTTTTTTCATGATATCAGTCCTTACTTCTTGATCGTCTTGCCGGCTTTACGATGAACCTTTTCACCCACATAGCGGATACCTTTACCTTTGTAAGGTTCCGGCTCACGGAATGAACGGATCTGTGCGGCAACGGCACCGACTTTTTGCTTTTCAATACCGGATACCGTAATCAGATTACCTCTTCCCACCTCAAAGGAAATACCATCGGGAGGTTCAATCATAATCTGATGGGAGTATCCCAACGAAAGAAGCAGGTTTTTTCCTCTTAATTCTACAGAATATCCGACACCCTGGATTTCGAGCTGTTTTGAATAACCTTCAACAACACCCGTAACCATATTTTGGATCAGGGAACGTGTCAAACCGTGAAGCGCCTTATGCGTATTGGAGTCAGAAGGGCGCACTACGACAATGTCCTTGTCTGCAAAAGTAACTGACATATCAGAATGGACATTAATCGAAAGTTCTCCTTTTGGTCCTTTCACTGACAGAATTCCGCCATCCATCACTGCTTTTACGTTATCCGGTACCGGAATTGGTTTTTTACCGATTCGTGACATAAGTTCTCCCCTTCTTACCAGATTTTACACAGGTATTCGCCGCCGATGCCCAATTCCCGGGCTTCCTTATCGGTGAGTACCCCCTGTGACGTTGAGAGAATTCCAATTCCAAGTCCGTTTCGGACCCGGGGTATTTCCAACGCTCCGACATAAATTCTTCGTCCCGGTTTGCTGACCCGTTCGAGTCCGTACAAAACCGGACGACCGTTATTCTGATATTTCAGATAAAGCCGGAGCATCCCCTGTTTTCCATCTTCAACAAGAATAAAGTCCTTAATATAGCCTTTGACTTTCAGGATCATCGCTATTCTTGCTTTCAGTTTGCTTGCCGGGATTTCAACCCAGCGGTGATGCGCATTCGATGCGTTGCGAATACGTGTTAAAAAATCTGCAATTGGATCAGTCATGGATCTTCCTTTTTACCAACTTGCTTTTGTTATTCCGGGAATTTCACCCCTTAAAGCCAGTTCGCGAAAACAAATACGGCATAGTCCGAATTTACGGTACACACCTTTGGGCCTTCCACAAATCGAGCATCTGGAATAGGCTCTTGATGAAAATTTTGGTTTGCGCTTGGCTTTTGCGATCATGGATTTTTTTGCCATAGGATTATCCTTATCCTTCTGTTTGAGTAGTTCGGCGTTTAAACGGGAAACCGAATGCTTTCAGAAGTTCATAGCATTCCTGGTCATTTTTTGCCGTTGTTGTCAGAGTTATGTTCATACCCCGGACACGGTCCACTTTATCGTAATCAATCTCAGGAAAGATGACCTGTTCCTTTAAACCGAACGTATAATTCCCGAATCCGTCAAACGCTTTATCCGACAATCCGTTAAAGTCACGGACTCTGGGGATGGTTACATTGATCAATCTGTCCAGAAATTCATACATACGGGCACGTCTCAGTGTAACACGGACGCCTACCGGGTCTCCTTCACGGATTTTAAAATTACTGATAGCTTTCTTTGCACGGGTAACAACGGCATGCTGACCGGTAATCAATTCAAGGTCCTTAACACAGTTTTCAACCTGTGCCGGTTCTTCTTTAGCATTTCCCAATCCAACACTGACGCTGATTTTTTCCAGTTTAGGCACTTCCATCGGATTTGAAAATCCGAAGGTTTTGGTCAAATATGGAATAATATCAGTTTTATACATTTCCTGTAATCTTGGAATCTTATTCATAGTCATTACTTCCCTTCATCCACTTGTTCGCCCGTTTTTTTACTGAAACGGACACGGGAACCGTCAGCAAGTATCCTTATACCGGTACGGGAGGGTTTGTTATCCTGAACCAGCATAACATTTGAAACATGGATCGGTGCTTCTTTCTCGACAATACCACCCTGGGGATTTTGCTGATTCGGCCGGGTATGACGTTTAACCAGATTGACGCCTTCAATGATTACCCGTTCTTTCTTTGGGAATACTTTGAGGATCTTTCCGGTTTTTCCCCGGTCTTTCCCCGCAATGACTTTTACGATGTCATTTTTCTTTACGTGCACGGGATTCTCCTTACAATACTTCAGGTGCCATAGAGACAATTTTCATATACTGCTTTTCACGCAGTTCACGGGCAACCGGTCCGAAAATACGGGTTCCAATAGGTTCACCCTGAGCATTGATCAATACGGCTGCATTTTCATCAAAACGGATATACGAGCCATCAGGACGACCTACTTCTTTTTTTGTTCGAACGATTACCGCTTTGGCAACATCACCTTTTTTTGCCGTACCGCCAGGAATAGCCTGTTTAACGGCAACAACAATGACATCACCGACTGTTGCATACCGGCGGCGTGTTCCGCCCAGGACTTTAATACACTGGACGACTTTCGCACCGGAGTTATCGGCGACCCGCAATTTGCTTTCAACTTGTATCATCTCGCAATGCCTTTCACAGTTTAAACTTCGGGTTCGCGGTCAATGATTTCAACGAGACGCCATCTTTTGCGACTGCTTAAAGGGCGTGTTTCAACGATGCGAACGGTATCACCGATCCTGCATTCGTTTTTTTCATCATGGGCCATGAACTTCACACTGCGTGTGATATATTTTCCGTAGACCGGATGTTTAATTTTTCGGCTGATCAGGACAGTTATGGATTTATCCATTTTATCGCTGACCACTTTGCCAATTCGGACTTTTTGATTTCTAGTGCTCATTCATCATCCCACTTCTTAGCGGTTACCCATTTCATATTCACGCAATATGGTCTTTAATTGGGCAATTTCTTTTTTAACTTTCTTAATTTTAAGAGGATTGTCAAGCTGTTGCAGAGCGTGCTGGAAGCGCAGATTCATGAGTGCTTCCTGATTGTCACGCAACTTGATAATTGCTTCTTCGCGTGTCACTTCTTTCAATTCTGTCTTGGACAGCATAACCTAACCTCCTATTTCCCGGCGGGATACCATTTTAGTTTTAATGGGAAGTTTGTTTGAAGCCAGACGAAAAGCCCGTTTCGCCATTTCTTCTGAAACGCCTTCCACTTCAAACATAATACGGCCGGGTTTAACTACTGCAACCCAGAATTCGGGTCCGCCTTTTCCCTTTCCCATACGGGTTTCAAGCGGCTTTTTACTCACCGGCTTATGAGGGAAGATACGAATCCACATTTTTCCGTGTTTACGGACAACACGGGAGATTGCAACACGGGCAGACTCTATTTGGCGGCTGGTAATCCAGGATGCTTCCAGTGCTTTCAAACCGAAATCACCGTAACTGACATCTGCTCCGCGAAATGAGACCCCTGTTCTGCGTCCTCTGTGTTGCCGGCGAAATTTTACCTTACGAGGCATTAACATGAGAAAAATTCTCCGTTCTTCGTTTTAGATTGTGTTTACTTCACCGTTGCAAATCCAGACTTTGATACCGATACATCCGTAACTTGTATTGGCGGTTACTGATGCATAATCAATATCAGCTCGGAGTGTATGCAGGGGTACCCGTCCTTCTCTGGCAGATTCGATACGGGCCATTTCTGCTCCACCCAAACGTCCTGAACACTGAATACGAATTCCTTCAGCGCCCATACGCATTGTGCTCTGAATTGCACGTTTGATCGCACGTCTGAAAGAGACTTTTCTTTCAAGCTGTTGGGCAATATTTTCACCCACCAGATATGCGTCCAGTTCAGGTTTTTTGATTTCAACAATATTTACCTGAACATCAGATTGTGTTAGTTTTCGAATTTCTTCACGAAGCTGATCCACTTCCTTCCCCTTGGCTCCGATAACAATTCCGGGTCTTGATGTGTGAATGGTTATCGTGATCAGCTTAGTTGTCCTCTGGATTTCAATTTTGGATATCCCGCCCTTGGAAAGTCTTTTGCTCACATATTTCCGTAACATGAGATCTTCGGATAATTTTCCTGCAAAATTTCTTTCATCAAACCAGTTGGATAACCAACTTTTGGTGATACCCAGGCGAAATCCATAGGGATGTGTTTTCTGACCCAATCTCTACTCCTTTTTTGTCGATGCCGTTTCAGCTTTTTCAGGCATACCCACTTTCACCGTTACATGGCTTGACCGTTTGCGAATAATATAAGCCCGTCCCATTGATCTGGGCTGGATCCTGCGGGCAGTCGGTCCCTGATCTACATATGCCGCTTTAATTATCAACTCTTCAGGATTTGTCTTTGAACCTTCTTCTGTATCCAGATAATTGGAAACAGCAGACCGAATTGTGTTTTCCACAATTTTTGCTGCTTTGTTCGGCAAAAAATGAAGAGTGTTCAGCGCATGATCAACCCGCTTACCGCGGATCAAATCCAGCATCGGCTTGATCTTTTTTGCACTTTGATGTACATATTTATTGACTGCGCGTGCTTCCATTATTGTCCTGTCTTATCGTTTTATTTTTTCTTTTCATGCCCACGATATGTTCGTGTCGGGGCAAATTCGCCTAACTTATGTCCTACCATGTTTTCTGTAACATATACAGGAATAAATTTCATTCCGTTATGCACAGCAAAGGTATAACCCACAAATTCCGGAGATATTGTTGACCGGCGAGCCCAGGTCTTAATAACTTTCTTCTTGCTGGTGTCTGCCTGTGCTTCGATCTTCTTCAGAATTTTTTCATCAACATAAGGACCTTTTTTCAGTGATCTTGACATACTTCACGGTTCCTTATTTTTTACGGCGGGCTACGATATATTTATCGCTGCCTTTGTTTTTCTTACGAGTTTTATATCCTTTTGTCGGCTTACCCCATGGCGTTGTAGGATGTCCGCCGCCACTGGTTCTTCCTTCACCGCCGCCCATAGGATGATCATGGGGGTTCATGGCAACGCCACGAACTTTGGGACGATTGCCCAGCCAGCGGTTTCTTCCTGCTTTACCCAGAGATATGTTTGCATGATCCTTATTGCCGATTTGACCAATAGTAGCGTAACAGGTTTCAAGAATCATCCGCATTTCTCCCGAAGGAAGCTTAAGGGTGACATATTTACCTTCCTTTGCCATTATCTGAGCAGCAGCACCTGCTCCCCGTGCTATCTGTCCGCCTTTTCCCGGCTTCATTTCAATATTGTGGACAATAGCTCCTGAAGGTATTTTATTCAAGGGTAAACTGTTGCCGACTTTAATCTCAACATTTTCCCCTGAAACAATCTCATCACCGACTTTTAACCCCAGAGGGGCAAGAATATAACGTTTTTCACCGTCTTTATATTGCAGCAATGCAATGTCTGCTGAACGGTTTGGATCATATTCCAAAGCAACAACTTTGGCGGGAATGTCAAATTTATTCCGCTTGAAATCAATGATCCTGTATTTTCTTTTATGACCGCCGCCGGTCCTGCGGACTGTAACCCGTCCGTTTCCATTCCGTCCTGCCGACGAAGGATTGGCTTTAAGAAGATTCTTCTCCGGATCCTTTTTCGTCAGGTGGCTGAAATCTAGGGTTGTCTTCGTTCTGAGTCCGGGCGTATGCGGTTTATACGTTTTAATGGGCATAGATCTTTTCCTTAAACAGCAGTTTCACCTTCAAACAGATCAATTCTTTCTCCTTCACGCAGGGTTACCAGGGCTTTTTTCCAGTTTGCCCGTGTACCGTTCGTCCGAATGACTTTTCCACCGCTGCGTACCGTCAAAGTTTTTGATTTGCCGTTTTGTCTCATTACAGCCACTTTCTCAACGTGAACATTGAAACGTTTTTCTACTGCATCCTTTATTTCAAGTTTATTTGCAGCCATATCTACTTTGAATGCATACTTTCTTTCTGCATCAGACAGATATGTCATTTTTTCCGTGAGAAGGGGCTTGAGTATTATGTTTCTAACTTTTTCCACCTTACACCTATGCTTTAAGAATTGTGTTCAGTACTTCGGTGGCACTCTTTTCAATCAGCAAAACTTCACAATCAAGAATGTCAAATGTGGATGCTCTTTCCACAGGAATAACATATACATTGGGGACATTCCGGCTTGCCAGATACAACTCTTCTGAAATTTCTGTCACAAGAACCGTCAGTTTCTTGTCAGCAAGCTTTAAATTGTTGAGAAGTTCTACAAATTCTCTGGTTTTTGAGCTTTCCACCCGGATTTCATCAACAACAACCACTTTGTCATTTTTAAGCATTGTGGATAAGGCGCTGCGCCGTGCAAGACGTTTAACCTTTTTATTCAGTTTTTGGGTATACAGATGCGGCGTAGGCCCGAAAGCCTTTCCTCCGCCGACCCAAACGGGAGACCGGTTACTGCCGGAACGGGCTGTTCCCCGTCCCTTCTGACGCCAGGGTTTGCGACCGCCGCCTGAAACCTCTCCGCGTGATTTTGCTTTGTGGGTACCCTGCCGCATATTTGCAAGCTCTGCACGAACTGCCATATACATACAGTGTTCATTCGGCTCAATACCAAAAACCTCAGGAGATAGTTCCACGGTTGTATCCAGGGGACTGCCATCATTTTTTAATACGTGCAATTTCATCTGTATCAATCCTCTAACTTCGTAATGCGGATAATCCCGTTTCGTGAACCGGGAACACTTCCCTTAACAAGAAGAAGATTCTTTTCCCTGTTCACTTCAACAATCCGAAGGTTTCTGATTGTAACTGTTTCATTTCCCATCTGTCCTGCCATTTTCATGCCTTTCCATACTCTGGAAGGAGATGAACTGGCACCAATGGAACCGGGAGCTCTGAAACGATCGCTTTGGCCATGCGTTTTCGGTCCGCCGCGAAATCCGTGACGCTTTACGCCGCCTTGAAATCCTTTCCCTTTTGATGTTCCGGTTACTGCAACAACATCACCCGGTTTGAACATTTCAACCGTTATTTCAGATCCTGCTGTCAGGCCGTCTACATCAAAATCCCGAAATTCTTTCAGCGTGCGGAGCGTCTTACCGCTCTTTTTCAAATGCCCGAGTTTGGGCTTATTCAAAACTTTATCCCGTATCTCTTCAAATCCCAATTGAACCGCATTGTAACCGTCTTTATCATGAGTTTTGATCTGTGTAACATAACACGGACCTGCTTCAATGACAGTAACGGGTATATTCCGGCCGTTCTGGTCAAAAATACGGGTTATACCGATTTTTCGTCCGATAATTCCGTTCACCGCTTATACCTTTATTTCTATATCAACACCTGCAGGTAAATCAAGCTTCATCAGTTCATCGATCGTTTTTGTGGTTGTATTCAGAATTTCTACAATTCTTTTATGCACTTTGATCTGAAACTGCTCACGTGATTTTTTATTCACATGAGGTGAACGCAATACTGTGTAGACAGATCTCCGGGTAGGCAGTGGAATGGGACCCGCAATAACGGCTCCGGTGGCCTTAGCCCGTTGAACAATCTTTTCAGTTGATTTATCCAACAGGTTATGATCGTATGATTTCAACGCTATTCTAATTTTTTGTCCAGCCATGTTCGTATACTTTCTTTATTCAATGATATCGGTAACGACACCGGCACCCACGGTCCGCCCGCCTTCGCGGATGGCGAATCGCAGTTCTTTTTCCATGGCGATGGGAACGATCAACTCGACATCAAATGCGATATTGTCGCCCGGCATTACCATCTCTACACCTTCCGGCAGTTCTACGGATCCGGTCACATCGGTTGTCCGAAAATAAAACTGGGGACGATAACCG
>DKER01000075.1 GCA_002452555.1 Fidelibacterota bacterium UBA6817
TAGCAGAACTCGCCACCCTGGATGCATGGTACGGAAATGTGAGGATTATGAATGGTCCCTATGGGGAAAAACTCCTCGGTATGAATACCAATCATAATACAGGCAATCGCCGTAAAGTAATTGTCTATGATATTACTGAAAATGATGCCAATCCCGTTTTCTGGGCTTCAGCCGAAGCGGGTAACTTTGAAAATGCCAATGGGAATGTAACCGGTGATCTTCATTATACAATAAATGAAGATAATACGCTGGCCGTGTTTCAAATGTCATCAAATAATACCATTGCCCGCTGGAAACTCACACCTCCTATCTATGACAATGACATGTTCATTTCGTTCAATGATGATTCCGATGTGGTAAACTGGGGATATCATGATGGCAGCAATGCCTATACAACATTCACATGGGATGAAGAAGAAGCTGCCCTGAGGATGAATGATGCAGGCTGGGGTTTTCTCGGGAAAAGACCTGTTTATGCTACAGAAGGTGCTCCTTACAGATTATCCCTTATTGTAAAAACAACGGCATGGACTCATGCTACCAATGAACTGGTTGTAACAGTTGAAGGTCTGGATTCAAATCCTCAGGCCGTTGCTGTCAATGCACTGAATGATTATACGGTAGTGGTTCTTGAAGGAACCGCCGATCTTTCCGGCAGTGGTTATGTGTCCTTTGCGGGAATGAATGATGGTAATCCTTCAGAAGTGTTTGTCAAAGCGCTTCATATGGATGATTTTGCTGCAGATGCAGAAATTGCCGCATCAGAATCCGATCTTCCCTTTGGACCATTTGTTCTAAATTCTACCAAAACCCTCACATCAAAGATATATAACAATGGAACAGAAAATCTGGTTTTTGAACAGATGGTATTCCAAAACGGGAATTATTTTTCTGCATCAGTCAATAAAAATGTGATTGTACCCGGCGATTCTGCCGTTCTGAGCGTGAGATTTATACCTGAACTTGAAGAAGACGTAACGGACAATCTGATTGTAGTTACAACCGGAGGTGTCACGTATCTCACAATGAGCGGCTCAGGTTATGAGCTCTGGCCCATGAACTGGAGAATTTCTGCCGGAGATCCTGATACTGAATGGTTCTGGAGTAATATTAATCAACACTATGTACGCTCTCTGGGCTACAATAAACTCAACAATCATCTCTATGTTGTGAGCAGGATCGGCGGTCCCCATATCTACATACTGAACAGCACTACCGGCGAATTTATTGGTGAATTGGACAATACAGGTATTGCACAAAATGAGGCCACTTTCCACGTCAATACCGTTGATGTGACCGATGACGGACAAATAATTGTCGCTTCGCTTGCCCGCACTCCCAACAAGTTCAATCTCTACCATTATGAAAATGAAATGTCAAAACCTACACTGGTTTTCAGTAAAGATGTAGGAATTGTCGTCGGTGATGCTCTTGGTGTTGCCGGAACCGGTACAAATTTGAAAGTATTTTCTGCCGGTCACTGGTCAACAAACAGCAACAATGCAGAAATCGATAAGATGCTGTTACTGGAAACAACAGATCTTACAGAATGGACAGAAACCATTGTTCAACTTCCGGCTCCGCGGGATGCCAATTACGGTATCAGCCCTGTCGGTGACGGTGAATATCTGTTCGTAAACGGAACCGGTCCTTCCGGTCCGCTGTATATGAAAAAAGACGGAACAGTCCTTCATGAATTTGAATCATGGGGAACGTCTGTTGAATATTTCGAAGTTCAAACGGAAGAAGTAAAAGGTGCTCGCCGCTTTATCGCGTTGACCAGCGGATGGTCTTCCGGTGTGAATGTCATTGAACTTCTAGGCGATCCCGGAGACAGCTTATGTACTGATTATGAATATGTGGATGCTCCTACGCCGGATTATGCAACGGTCAGCAATGCCAATGCCACGGCTATGTCTGTCTATAATGCTTTTGATAACAGTATTGTTGAACTGGTTACCAATAACGGTATTTCCTCTTACAGTCTGAATATGGTTGTAGGAAATCCTGTCACACAACAAATTGCAGTCATGAATGTGGATCCCAGGATTCTTGATTTTGATGTTGTTATCAATCAGAAAACATTGGAATTCACGGTGCTGAATTCCGGTTATGCAAATCTGGTTATTGACAGTGTTATCAGTTCTAGTCCGGTCCTTTCCTCGGATCTGGCTGAAGGCACAATCATTGAACCCGGTTCAGCCAACACGTATAATCTGACTGTTTCTGCTGACGGGCTTGACGGTGAATTCGAAGCATCGCTGGTCATTTTTGCAGAAAATGGCATGGATAAGATTAC
The DNA here is from genome assembly GCA_002452555.1 of Fidelibacterota bacterium UBA6817. Classification (GTDB taxonomy): domain Bacteria; phylum Fidelibacterota; class Fidelibacteria; order Fidelibacterales; family Fidelibacteraceae; genus Fidelibacter. Next base: position 2,300 of record DKER01000075.1, read on the forward strand.
GGCAAAGGGACAGGTCGTTTCTGTTGAAGGAAATGTTGTTGATGAAAATTTCATGTCCTGGACAGAATATGGTCATGGCTGGAGCGGAACAAACGTTGATCTTCGTACAGACGGTTATGGGAACGGAGATGCCAATTATATTGGTAATCCTGATTCCGGTCTGGACCAGCCAATCGTGATACTGACACCCAAAATCATGAATCCGGAAAAAATCATGTTCTACTACGCTGAATACAGCGGTGGAAGTGATGACTGGTCTTTTGATGTTGTTCTGACGGAAGATGGTGAAACGTGGACCGATATACTGGCAACCTATTCGGCTCCCGGTGTATTGGATTGGCAATTGGCTGTCCTGCCTTTCGAAAAAACAGGTGAATACCACATTGGTTTTGTTTCATCTTCAACAGTAGCCGGTGGAATTTTCCTGGATGACGTAAAAATTGACGGTGAAGGTATTGCCATTGAAGGAACGGCTGTCAATGAGGATTTTGAATCCTGGACAGCAATTCCATCCAACTGGGTAACATCAAATGTTTCACTCTATAATGATAATTACAGTCACTCCGGAACAAAATATCTGGGAGTAACAACTCTGGGCCAGACTCACTCGATCCGGACATCAGGTGTTGTGAACCCGGAGCATATTTCTTTCTACTATGCTCAGTATAGTGTGGCCGGTGACAACTGGGATCTTCATGTGATGTTAAGTGAAGACGGTGTAACATGGAGTGATACTCTGGCTGTTCTTCCCAATCCCGGTAATCTGGATTGGAAGTATGCTTCAATTGCTGTTCCACAATCAGGCAACTACTATATTGGTTTTGTGGTGGCAGGAACGATTTCCGGTGGAATGTTCCTGGATGACCTGAAAATTGACGGTGAAGGTCCTTATGTGGGTATAGCAGATAAGATGCTGCCTGAAACCTATGAACTGGGTCAGAACTATCCAAATCCGTTCAATCCCGCTACGACTATACGTCTGGCTCTGCCTGAAGCAGGTATGGTAAACTTCACCGTTTACAATATTTTGGGACAGAAAGTTGCTGACGTGTATCAGGGACATATGGAAGCAGGTTATCATAACTTCAATTTCCATATGAGCAATCTGTCGAGCGGTGTTTATTTCTATCGTGTTAAAGTCAATGATTTCACAGCCGTGAAAAAGATGACTATTCTTAAGTAAGTCCAAAAGAATACGGGCTGTCTTTTGACAGCCCGTTTCTTAAATTCCATTATTAAAAGCGGACGTAATTCAATGGAAACAATTCAGGCTCTTCTTTTTGTTCTTGTCTTTATAATCATGGCCTTGTCTATGTTTTTTCGAAAAATTCCTGCTCTTCTGGCTTTGCCTGTTATGGCTTTTTTAATTCCGTTGATCGGCGGTGTTTCACTTAATGACACTCTCCAACTGGTTATCGGTCAGGGAGCACTCAGGCTGCACAGGGCCTATACCGTGATGCTTTTCGGCAGTATGCTCAGTATTCTTATGCAAAAAACAAAAGTAGCTGAGAACCTGATCAAAAAAGGAGCCGAATTATCCGGCGATAATCCGTGGATTATTGCAGTGATCATGCTATTATTGATTTCCCTGCTCTTTACTACACTCGGGGGACTGGGTGCTATCATTATGGTAGCTACCATAGTTCTGCCAATTATGACTTCTGTAGGGATAGGTCCCATGACCGTTGTGGGAGTATTTCTGTTCGGACTCAGTATCGGCGGGATATTAAATGCCGGAAACTGGGCAATTTATGTGGATGTCCTGATGCTTCCGGTCCAGGAAATCCGGTCATTTGCCCTGATCATGTTTGCCCTGACGTTTATTACGGCACTGGTTTATATAACCATTCAGCTCTACAAAGACGGGCATGATCTGAATCTTAAAAAAATTATTTCTTATAGCATTGGTTTCTTTGTTACAGTTTTGGGCATTTATATCGTTATTACCAAAACGGGATTTATACAAAATCCTTCCGTAAGAAATTTTACAGCGATGTTAAATTCCGGTTTTAAAGCCTTTATAGGATTATTGCTTGGAATTTTGTTTCTTTTCAACATATTTAAACGTGTTATTCAAAAATCTGACAGGTCTCAACTTCACTGGAGTGCTTTTTTATCACCGGTTGTGCCGCTCTTTTTGATCCTGTTCTATAATATGGATTTTATTGCCGCATTTATCTGCGGATTGATATATGGACTCATTGCAACCTGGAAAAAGGGGAGTCTGAATCTTTTTATCAAGTCAATTTTTGAAGGGGGGGCTGTTGTCATGCCTGCCCTTGTAATGATGTTGGGAATCGGGATGCTTCTCAATGCCATTATTGGTCCGGGAGGAGCATGGAATGAAGCAAATCCTGACGGATGGCCGGTTCTTAATGTTCTCAGGCCTCTAATGTTGCTGATTACGCCCACATCTTCTGCCGGTTATATTCTGATTTTTACATTGGCTGCACCGCTTGCCCTGTATCGCGGCCCCTTGAATGTGTGGGGGATGGGATACGGCATTGCGGCAGTGTTTCTTGCCAGCGGGATGCCGGCCGGTGCAGTAATGGGCGTTCTGCTGGCTGTTGGTCAGGTTCAGGGTATCTCTGATCCTACCAATACCCATAATGTTTGGCTTGCCAATGAAATGCAGCAGGATGTTCAGAAGGTCCTTTGGAATACAATTCCTTATACCTGGGCTGTGGCTGTTGTGGGACTTATGGCGGCATCTTTAATTTTTTATTGAACCGGAATACAATAATGAGCAAACGAAAAATAAAGATCGGGATTGATGTAGGGGGTACTTTTACCCATGCGGTTGCTGTGGATATTGCGGATTATTCCTTGCTGGGAAAAGCCTGTGTTCCTACGACACATAAAGCCGCTGAAGGTGTTGCCATGGGTGTCATTCAATCCATGCAAAATCTCATTTCCGAAGCGAAGATTGATCCGGATGAAGTAATCCTTATTGCCCATTCCACAACCCAGGCAACCAATGCTCTCCTTGAAGGAGATGTCGCTTCTGTCGGTGTAGTTGTTCTGGGACGGGGAGCGGAAGGACGGCTGGGTTATAAACAGGTTAAAAATGATCAAATTGAATTGGCGCCCGGTAAATTTTTAAACAAGTTTACGGCATATATCGATATCCAAAATGACTATAGAGACCAAACAATCGACGAAAAACTGACTTATCTTAAAAAACAGGGTGCTGAAGTTATTGTAGCGACTGAAATTTTTGGAGTGGATCACCCTGAACGTGAAATAAATGTCAGAGATCGTGCCTTAAATATGGGATTTCCCGCAACAGCAGCCAGTTCTATTTCCAGATTGTACGGACTCAGGGTACGGACACGCACCGCCATGATCAATGCAAGCATGATGCCCAAGATGCTGGAAACAGCGGATATGACGGAAAAAGCAGTGAGGAACAGCGGAATTAAGGCTCCCCTGATGATTATGCGCTCAGACGGGGGCATCATGGATATCAATGAAATGCGTAAGCGTCCCATTCTTACAATGCTCTCCGGTCCTGCAGCCGGTGTAGCCGCTGCCCTCATGTATGCAAAAGTTTCAGACGGAATTTTTATTGAAGTGGGAGGGACTTCCACCGATATATCGGTCATAAAAAACGGTAAACCGCAAGTGAAAAGTGCTCAGATCGGCGGAAACCGGCTCTACCTGCGGACACTGGATGTGCGAACGCTGGGTATTGCCGGCGGTTCTACGCCGCGGGTTAAAGATCATAAGATTATTGATGTAGGTCCCCGAAGTGCCCATATTGCGGAACTTGCTTATACAGCATTTGCCGAACACGACGATTTTTCTCAGATTTCTCTGGATTATGTCTGCCCCAAAAAAGGTGATCCTGCCGATTATCTGAAAATATGCAATGAAAAAGATAATAAAGATTATACTATTACACCAACCGGCGCCTCGTATTTTCTGGGATTGGTGGAAAAAGAAGGTCACGGCTGGGCAAACGGAAATGCTGTGAACAGCCTGTTTCAGTCACTGGGCCGGTTGTTTCATGATAAGCCGGAAAAAATAGCCGAACAAATCCTTGAATTATCTGCAGAAAAAATCAAGCCGGTTATCAGGCAGTTAATGCGGGAATATAAACTGGATGAGAATTTTTTGGAATTTGTCGGCGGTGGAGGCGGTGCATCTGCCATTGTCCCTTTTACGGCAAAATACATGAATATCCCCCATAAAATTTCCGATAACACAGAAGTTGTTTCTGCCATTGGCGCAGCATTGGGAATTATTCAGGATAGTATCGAAAAAACAATTCTGAACCCAACTGAAACAGATATAATTACCATTCGCCAGGAAGCCTTTAATGCGGTTCAATCCATGGGTGCCGCCCCGGATAGCATTGAAGTGACCGTGGAAATCGATACCAGAAATAAGCGGGTTATCGCTACTGCGTCCGGTTCCAGCGAAATGAGGACCCGCGATCTGGATATTAAACCGAAGACGACAGATGAAATTCTCCGGATTGCTGCCTTGTCCATGAGAACCGATAAAGATAATGTAGAATTGATTGGCCAGACGGATTTTCTTTATGCTGCCGTCACGCATAAAAAAATCAAACACTTTTTCGGCCTCTTCGCTTCCGATCATGAAATGGTGAGAGTTATTGATAAAGAAGGTGTGATCAAGCTGCAAATCAATCATTGCAAAACACGACAGGAAACACCGGATACTGTTAAGGCTTCTCTGAAAGAACTGGCACAGGAATTGACCACTTTCGGTGATGCAGGCGCTTTGGTCCCGGATGTTTTCTTGTTAATCGGCGGAAAGGTGATCAATATGACAGGACTTGTTGAAGAGACTCAGATTCAGGCACTTGTGGATATTGAACTCAAAAATGTGTTGCCGGAAGAGAAAATAATCTTGATCGTAGCCCCAAAAAATTGATTAGGATGACGATGCATTCAATACAGGAAAATAACATAACCCCCAGAGCTCATAACCTGGATGCTCTGAGAGGCTTTGCAATATTGACCATGGTTTTGTCCGGTACGCTGCCGTGGGGAACCCTTCCCAATTGGATGTATCATGCCCAGGTTCCTCCGCCGGATCATGTTTTTAACCCTAATCTGCCCGGAATAACATGGGTGGATCTGGTGTTTCCCTTCTTTCTCTTTGCCATGGGGGCAGCATTTCCTCTAGCACTTTCAAAAAAAATTGAACAAGGTATGTCTCAGGGGAAAATTGTTCTTTCAATTTTAAGCCGGGGACTGATGCTTGCCATATTTGCCGTTTTTGTTATGCATATTAGACCATATAAACTGAATCCAAATCCGGATGTGATAACATGGCTTGCTGCTTTGGGCGGATTCGCCATTCTGTTTATGGTGTATTTAAAAACACCCGGATCCTGGCCGGTTAATTTGGGCAGGTTACTTAAAATTACCGGATGGATCGGACTCATCTTATGGGTCAGATTTATAAAATTTCCCAATAATGGCTCTTTTTCGTTTCAAAGGAATGACATCATTCTTATTGTTTTGACCAATATGGCTGTTTTCGGGGCTTTGATTTGGCTTTTTACACGCAATAATATGCTGCTAAGGCTTGGAATTATGGGATTTTTTCTGGCTTTCAGGCTGGTTCATACACAATGGGATATTATGAATGCCATCGGACCTGAAGCCGAACCGGTCCGCAATATCGGATCAGTACTTTTCATTTTTTCTGAAAATGTAAAAAACTGGATGATCCATGTGTGGGATTATTCTCCAATTTCATGGCTTTACCAATTCAGTTTCTTAAAGTATCTGCTGATCGTGATTCCCGGGACTATTGCCGGTGATCTGACCCTCAATTGGATGAAAACAAAGAATTCGATTGCAGATCAGGGTGAAAAAAAGATGAAGTATTGCGTTTTAGCCCTGTTAATGTTTCTGAGTTTGATCGTGATATTGGCGGGACTTCAGTCAAGACAGGTTTTTACGACGTTTTTATTTTCGTCTGCTATTGCTTTAGCCGCACTGTTTATTGTCCGGAAACCGGTTTCTGATACGGAAAAATATATTAAATCTCTGGTCTTTTGGGGGAGTTACTGGCTCATCCTGGGGTTATTGTTTGAACCCTTTGAAGGAGGAATAAAGAAGGATAATTCCACGCTCAGTTACTATTTTATCACAAGCGGACTTGCATTTTATCTGATTACTCTGTTTACAATCCTTTTTGATATCTTTAAAAAACAGAAAGGATTTTCTGTTTTGATCAGAAATGGCCGGAATCCCATGATTGCTTATGTCGGGATGGCTAACTTTATTTGGCCGGTCCTTCATCTGACAGGAATAAAACATCTTGCAGCAACAGTGTTTTCTGCACCCTGGACCGGGTTTATCTGGAGCGTGATTGAAACAAGTCTGCTTGCAGTATGTGTTGCATGGCTAACAAAAAAGAAGATTTTCTGGAAAACATAATATGCATTCATTCGATATGATAATTTATGGCGCTTCCTTTCAGGGTATTGTTCTTGCCAAACATTATTCCGAACAGGGTTTTAACGTAGCCCTGTTTCATCGGTACGGATTTCCGGGTGGCATGATCAGTACATCGTTCAGCGTTTATCAGGAAATTAATTATAAACTTCTCGAAACAGATATGCTCAGTGCCCGTATTTTGAAACAGATTATGTCAGAAGAAGGAGGCTGCCTTTATCAGGATGATTCATACATACTTGTCAATCCTGAAATTTTCAAATTGAAATTGATGGATGCTGTGCAGCAAATTAATGGTTCGGTTCTTTTCTACTCAGTTCCTTATAAAGTCGTTCAAAATGGAACAGAAAACATCGTCAGTTTTATTCATCGTGAAGGACGGCGTGAATACCGGTGTTCCCAATTGATCGATGCATCTGAATCCGGTGATATTTTGAGACTGATCAAACCGCTTGAAATGTCTGATCACCGAATTTACAATTGTTTTATAAAAAGCAGGAATGAACCCCGGTTTCACGGCTTTCAAAACGTACTGCCCTTAACAGACGGCCGCTGGTGGGCTTCTGTCGGTTTTGACAGTGACAATCCTGATCTGTCTTTGGGTATGCATGAATCATTGGATGAATTGCACAAAACAATGATTATGCAGGATGCAGTCGTTCAGTTAATACCCATGATTCCTGAACGAGTTTTCTGCATTTCTGACGATGATACGTCGATATACAGGGGATTGGTAAAAAACGGGAAAGATATTGAAAGGATTTTTCTAAATACAATGGGAGGGGATATTTATGATACCAAAAATTATGACCGACATTAAAAACGGTCTGATTGTATCATGTCAGGCGACCGGGGATGATCCCTTTAATTCACCGAACAAAGTGGCTTTATATGCCCGCGCAGCCCTCATGGGCGGAGCTGTTGCCATTCGCAGTGAAGGAAAATCAAAAACTCTTGCCATTGTTCAGACGGTGGATGTTCCCGTAATCGGACTGATTAAAAGTATATTTCCGGACGGATTGGTCTGCATAACCCGGACATTTACGGATGTGGAAAAAATATTATCCACCGGAGCTCATATGGTAGCTATA
>DKER01000065.1 GCA_002452555.1 Fidelibacterota bacterium UBA6817
ATGTTATATGGGATTTACAGGGTCCGGGAACCGTACTGGTTCATGAGAATGGAAGAATTGTCATTCTTCAGGCAGAAAAACATCTGAGAACATATTGGCCGATTATCAGTACCCGTGAGAAATGGCAGAAGAAATTAAAAGTGGATCCGGAAATCCGCTATCCTTTCTGGTTTGAGATTATCAGTTATCGTTCCGGTTACGAAATGATTTCTGAATATTATCTGGATGTAACAGAAGCCGGAGATTCATTATTATCTCTGTTTGGGATACCAAATGCTTTTCCTGCTACGCTTTTAAGGATCGAACCGTCTCCTTTTCTCTACTATTCCGGTGATTTTTCTGATTCAAAAGCAGGTATGCTTACGGCATATTTCAAGAGAATTCAATATTTTCGCTCCCTTTTTTTTAAAGAAAGTGAACCTTTGGATAGAGATAAATTTTTCTGGGAGTATTATATTAATATGACCCGCTATTATTTGAACATGAGTTATTTACGGGTCTCCGGGGGAATGAAAAATGACACATTGCAGACCAAGAATTCTGCTGAGCAGATGTATTGAATATGAACACTGCCGGTTCAACCGGGGAATTGTAACAAGCCGGGAAATTGCTGAACTTAAACCTTTTGTTGATTATGTGACGGTGTGTCCGGAAGTTGCAGTAGGTTTAAATATTCCCCGTGAAGCCATACGTTTGATATCTGTCAACGGGGAAGAACACCTTGTAGGTAGTATAAACGGCTATGATATTACCCGCGATATGATGGATTTTTCAGAGCGTTATACAAAAGAACTCCAGGATATTGATGGAGCCGTTTTAAAAAGCCGTTCACCAACATGCGGAATCAAAGATGTTAAAATTTACCCTTCAACCGGCAAAGTAGCTTCACTGGGATACAAAACAATTGGATTTTTTGGCAGAGCCGTTTTGGAGCATTTTAATGCCATTGCTATTGAAGATGAAAGACGATTGACAAATTTCAGATTAAAGGAGCATTTTTATACACGAATCTTTACTCACAGACGTTTTGCAAACTTGAAAAAGTCTCCCTCTATGGCCAAACTTGTAGAATTCCATACCAATCACAAATATCTATTTATGGTTTACAGCCAAAAGGAACTCTCAATAGCCGGCCGGATTGTTGCCAATCATGAAAAGAAATCACTGGGGATTTTACTGGAAGAATATGAATCGGCAATGACTCGTTTGTTTGAAAAAGTTCCGAGATATTCTTCAGTAATCAATGTTCTGATGCACATTATGGGATATTTTTCAAGGGATTTGTCCTCTCAGGAGAAATCCTTTTTTCTGGATCAGCTTGAATTATTCCGGGAAGGCAAAATACCCCAGAGCAGTCTGGTTCTAATATTGAAGTCGTGGATTATCCAATTTCATAATGACTATTTGAAAAAACAATACTTTTTTGAGCCCTTTCCTCATGAACTTGCATCCATCCTGGATTCAGGTCGGGGGCGATGAAAAAACAGTAGCAGGTAGCCGGTAGCCAGTAGCCGGTAGCCGGTAGGGGGTGTCGATTTTGTTTATGATGAAGGGATTTTGTTCTGGATGACTGCATTTATTCCATTTAGGTGGTTTTGGGGTCAACAATGGTTTCACCTATTTAAATATTCCCAAAATCTTTTAATGTTCAGATTTGATAACTGCCCTTTGAAATCTAAAACTAACATATTGTAAGAAGTTGCAATATTCATTATTTGATATCTTGCTGTAAATATTTTAATTATTTTTGCAGAAATAGATACAGCAACAAATATGAATTAAGATTTGAGAACGGTAAAATATTTCTTCCAAAAAGAGATTCTTTTTTTATAAACCGGATAATAAAGCGTCACTAAAATTACCGGACCAAAAGCTAAAAATGACACATTCGCTAAATCACAAGACTATTATTCTACCCCCCAAAAAAACACAACCAACATTAAAACGATTACCAATTCGCCAAAACACAAAACTAATTTGATCCCTCTCACCAACCCACCGGCTACCGGCTACCGGCTACTGGCTACCGGCTACCTGCTACCTGCCACCAACAAATTTGCACAAATAATCATTAGTACCAGAGCAAAAGGATAAACAGCCGCATAAGCTGCATTGACTTCATCTGAATCGGTCATTTTATTAACAACTCCCAATCCTGGAGTATTCGTCATACCGCCGGTAATCGTTCCCAGAACAATTATTAAATTGAGTTTGTAGAGTTTAATACCGGCTAATGCTGTTAACAGCATAGGTGTAATTGTGATAAAAATTGCCATAATTAGAAGTATAAAACCCTGCTCCCGGACAGTACCCACAAGCCCGGACCCGGCTTCGGTCCCAACAGACGCAAGAAAAAATACAAGTCCCAGATTCCGCAACAATCTGTTGGTATGCCCTGTTACTGTCCATGTTATGGGACCTGTTACCCCTTTATAGCCCAAAAACAGTGACGTAAAAATAATTCCGCCGCTGAGTCCCGGCGATATCATAAAACCGTTTTCAGGTCCGATTCGCAAGTTGCCGATGATTATACCAATAACAATACCTAGAGAAACGGGGACGATTTCATGTTTTAAAAGGTTTTTCAGATTTGATCCCATTTTGTCCGAGAGCATTTCAAGGGTTTCAGGTTCACCCACCAATTGAAGGATGTCCCCCATATTCAACTTTCGTTCCGGTTTCGGTGGAAGATCAATCCCACTCCTGCGGACACGTGTCACAACAGCGCCAAATCGTTCTTCAAGATGGAGCTCTCCCAGTCTTTTCCCCACAAACTCGGGATTATTGACCAAAACTCTTAAAACCGTTCGGTTTTCGGGGAGGGGGATTTCTATAGAGTTATCCTGGATGCCCAATAAAAGACCGGCTTTCTCCAGTGCACCCTGTGTTCCTACAAGCCTTACGGCATCGCCATTTTCCAAATGCAGGTCTGGCCTGGGGACCAGAGACTTTCCTGACCGAAGGATCCGGGATATGGTCACGCCATAAAGTTCATCCATGTTTAATGATTTTATCGTGTATTTTGAAACATTTCCGTTTGTAACGCGGATTATACGCCATTCCATTGGTTCATATTCAGATTTCTTAACAGATATAAGTTCATGCTCGGCAACCGGCAGTTTTATTCTAAATAAGCCCGGCAGTAATTTTAACGTTAGAATAGTTCCAATGACCCCGACCGGATAAGCGACACCATATCCGAGAGAAGCAAGAGAACTTCCGGTCGCTTCTGTTGCTGCTGCAAGTCCCGGTGTTGAAGTGAGAGAACCGGCAAAAAGCCCGACAGATAATTCCGGTGATATATTGAACAGATAGGAAAGTAAAAGCGTTATCAAGGCTGCAGAACCAACGGTAATAAATGCCAGAAGAGTCAGCTGCCGCCCGCTTTTTTTAAAGGACTCAATAAATCCCGGACCGGCCTGCAATCCAACGGTATAAAGGAATAATGTCAGTCCCAAAGTTTTGAAAGCAGGGGGGACCTGATAACCGAAATGTCCGAATATCATGGCGACAAATATTATCCCGGAAGCCTCCAGGCTGAACGACCCTACCCGCAGCAATCCAATAAAATATCCAAGCGTTATAATTAAAAATAACAGAAAAACAGGATTATCCGGCACGTTCTTATCCTCCGTTAATTATTAATAACCTTCCGGGTTTTTTGATTGCCATCGCCACGTATCGGCTGTCATATCATCCAGTGTTTTTTCAGTTTTCCAGCCCAATTCTTTATAAGCAAGAGAAGGATCAGCATAACATTCAGCGATATCACCGGGTCTGCGCTCAGTAATCTTATAGGGTATCTTTTTTCCGCATGCTTTTTCGAAAGCCCGTACCATATCCAGAACACTGTATCCTATGCCGGTTCCAAGATTATATGTATAGACACCTGTTGCTTTGTTGAGTTTTTCCAATGCTTTCAAGTGACCTTTGGCAAGATCCACGACATGAATATAATCTCTGACACCGGTTCCGTCCGGAGTGGGATAATCATTGCCAAATACGTTTAATTCATTCAGCTTTCCTACTGCAACCTGTGCGATGAACGGCATGAGATTGTTTGGAATACCGTTGGGATCTTCACCCAAATCACCGCTCGGATGGGCACCAAACCNNACCAACCGGGTTAAAGTATCGGAGCAGGGCAATTCTCCATTCCGGATCGGATATAAAAAGATCGCGCAGAATCTCTTCGATCATCCATTTTGTGCGGCCGTACGGATTGGTTGCCCCTACGGGAAAATCTTCTCTGATGGGGACAGCAGCAGGATCACCGTATACTGTTGCCGATGAGCTGAAAACAATAGATTTTACGCCGGTTTCCTTCATCACTTCACATAATATCAGGGTACCGGTAATGTTGTTATGGTAGTATTCCAGCGGCATGGAGACTGATTCTCCAACGGCTTTCAGACCGGCAAAATGTATGACCGAATCTATGGGTTTCTGATAAAATATTTTTCTCAGCGATTCCTTATCTCTTAAGTCCGCTTTGAAAAAAATCAGGGGTTTCCCTGTAATGGACTCAATCCTTTTCAATGACTCTGCTTTACTGTTGCTCAGATTATCAACCACAACAATGTCATGCCCGTTTTTTAGAAGTTCGACACAAGTATGACTACCGATATATCCGGCACCGCCTGTAACAAGAATGTTCATATCAAATCCTAAAATTTTATGAATTTAACGGTTTGCCCTCCCGTTCTTCCCATATAGATCCCGGAAGGTAGGGGAAGAGGAGGTATATAGAAACAAATACTGTCTTCAAGACCGATATCTGTCGTATTCCAAATTTCCTGACCAATCAGGTTATAAACTGTTAAAACCTGATTTTCATTTACTCTGGGGGTGAGGATTGTTACACCTTGACCGGGATTGGATGGATTGGGATAGGCACTGACGACGATCGGCTCGGATTCTTTTTCTTTAAGATCCCTGATTATTTGACCGAAATCCGGTATTCCCCAGCCGGTCTGATTATTCTTGGGTTGATTTGAATATTGTCTAAAAAGATCCAGAATGTCATGAACATCCCAAAATGGTTTTAATTGTTTGATCAATGCAATTCCTGATGTGATCAATGGCGTGGCATAGGATGTTCCGTTGCTTGCTCCAATGCTTTCATTCGGAGAAATCCTGTATACCGTTTCTCCCAACGCAGCTACATCCGGTTTAATTCTTCCGTCAAACGTTGGTCCCCGACCGCTGAAATTTGACACAGTCCCATAGGAATCGACACTGCCAACGGCAATGACATTGGGTGAATCGGCCGGAGACCATAAACTGGACAATCCGGGACCTTCATTACCCATAGCATTTACTATGATCATTCCCCGATTTGCTGCCCAGTTGCAGATTTTTGCAACGACGGTTGTCTCACCATCCAGCGCCGATAAGGGATAATTGTCCTCCGGGTTATCAAATTCCAGGTATGCAAGGGAAGCTGTGGCAATGTCTACATTGAGAGAATCAAACCATTCAATTGCCGCAACATAATAATCTTCTTCAACCGGTGTTTCTGTAGGAATGACTTCAGTCTTGGCCAGGACAAACTCAGCATCATAAGCCCCGCCCACAAAAAAACCTTCTTCATAAGCTCCAATCACGGACCATACACCTGTTCCGTGTGTGTGAAAGTAACCCGGCTCACTGTCTTCCGGTTGATCTTCAGTATTATTGTCGTTGTTAACAAAATCCCATTCAGCAATAAGACGGCCGGTATTTCGGATATGATCAAAAACAGAAATGGATGATTTAAATCCCGAGTCTAAAATTCCAATTTTAATGCCTTTACCTGTGTATCCCAAATGATGGGCGTCAATTATTCCAAGCGATGAAAGCTGATCAAATGCGTAACCGTAAAATGGATCTACAGTCTGTGAAGACTTTTCTAAAGTCATTTTATATTCAGGTTTATGTATGGATTTTAAAAGGCGTACCGGTTCAATATTTAAGACAATGGGTTGAGTTTCGATTAGTGCAGGATTTGTAAACCGATTAAGTTTAAGACTGACTGCATGAAGTGCTTTGGATTTTACGCGGACATCTCCATAAGACTCCA
>DKER01000066.1:0-3863 GCA_002452555.1 Fidelibacterota bacterium UBA6817
TCCTCCGGACACATACAGGGTATCTCTGAATGTGGGATAGTATCCGGACGGATCATAGCTTGTCAGAATAACATATGGGCCATACGGTGCGGTGAGAGGTAATTCTGCCTGTCCGTCAGCATCAGTAATCACGGTATCAGATGCAAATCCGGGTGCTGCAGCCCATAGTAAAATACCCGGCAGCGGCTGTGCATTGTTATCGGATAAGAAGCACTGTACTGTTGCAAATTCCTGGATCGGGATCGTATCCCTGTCGGTTTGAATGAAAGAAGGGTGTATGACGGAAATTGTTTTTTCAACAGGTATATATCCGGGAGCAGTAACCATCATGCGATGATTATCCAAAGATGAAACAGGGGGAAAGGTCAGAATGGCAGAACCCCATTCATCGGTATATCCTGAAGCAATCAGGGAATCCCCCAATGAGAATCCGATCAATGCGTACGGGGCATCGGTTGTTTGAACAGACAATGATGTTGATCCCCAAGTCAAATAATCCGGGATTTGCGCAGATAGATTTTTTGACTGTCCGAACCGGAGTGTCATGGCGGGGTCACCGAATAACTCATATACTTCCCAGTAATATGGGCTCAGATAAGATCCTGATTCCATTACAGCCAGATTTCCTGTATAGATCAATGCCGACGGATTATCAAGGTCTTGTCTCGTGAAAGGAATATCAAACATTCCCGTACCTGTTTCTTCACGAGTCGGAGTACGTCCGTCATTTTCTATTGTGTAATATCCCACAGCCCAATGCAAATCTTCATCCCAATATGTATCTTCGGTTGCACCGATGAAAGCGGATGCTCCCCGTCCTTCCAATCTGAGCCATGCCTCGGCAAAAGATGTTGTGCTGGAAAAACTGCCGGTCTGACAGGCATTGGAAATTACGAGCGGAGCTGACCCTGAGGCCTGAATCGTGTTAAGCACTGAAACACTTACAGATGGATCAGCCCAGGATATGGATGAACCGTGCCCGGTGTAATAAATAAAGCTGTGTCCCAAATTCAACCGGTTCCGGACGTCAGTTTGGTTTGCCCCCGTTCGCGTAGACAGGTATTTGTAAGTCGTAAAATTATTTTCCGGGTTAAAATAATTTGAATGAGCATAATTCACTGCAGGGAAACCATTTTGGAAGGCATAAATTGCATCCCATCCGGCAATCAGCATAACATCATCAAGGTGAACCGGATTCTCATAGGTATATTGTTCGACCATAAGGATTTTATCAAGCATATTGTTGAGTTCAGTTATATTCCGTGCACTGAGTCTGCCGATATACATATCCGGCAAATAATCCCCGTGTGTGACCGACACATAAGGCAGGTCTGTCAGGTGGGAATTTGTCCGACCTCTGTGGGCAGGCAGCTGTTCGTGATCTCCGATTAGCAGTACAAATGACGGAACCGGTTTTCCCGTATCCGGATTATTGTATTTATCATGAATGGCAATACGAATATCAGATGTATCAATGTTGGCAAGATTTTCCAGGATCAATGTATCTACAAAAAACCCCCGTTTTGTTTTCCATGCGATAAACTCTTCAAGGACCGGCATAAAAAGGGCAGAGGTTACAATAAGATAACCCGGCGGTGACTGTATCAGTGACGGAGGATTCTCGGAAATGCTCATTATCGGAGCCGTCAGTTTCCGAAAGGCCGGAGAGGGAGGAGGTGTATAAAGGTTTTTGCCTGCAGATTCCTGAAGGGTTACGGTTACAGTTTCTTTAAGTGAAAGAGATGCTTTTCCGGGGTCAAATAAGACCGGAAAAACATCCAGTCTGTAAATTCTTTCATCCCGCATGACCCCCAGATCTGTTAGGGTTGCTGCGGGAAAAATACGCTGTTGTTTATAGACCTCCTGATCCGGTTTTGTAAAGACTCTTTTTACATCCTGCCGTTTGATTTGAGGTTCCTGAACCGGATAGGGTATGTCCGGCAATGAATAATCATTGAACAAAATGGTTTGCGGCCGGGTTTCTGAGAATTCCATGGTAAGATTCTGATCTGCGGGTACACGGATAAGCCGACGGATAACCGGAAGCTCAGGATGCCCCGGTTCCTTGGTTGTGTGCTCGCCTTGAATACGGATTCGGGTAAAATCACCGTACGGTTCTGAAATTTTTTCCAGTATCAGTTCCGGAATTTTGAACTCCAGAATAATCGAACCCGGCCCTTTTTCAACAACACGAACAGATTGTGCTTCATGATTCAGGGGAATCCGGACCGTTTCGGCCTTTGCAGATACTCCGAGAAGAAAAACGATCAGAGCAGAGTATGTGAGTGTTTTAATTGTCGTTTTGAACATTCATTTAATTTCTGAATATATTTCCTTGTAAACAAATATTAGATGAGAATGATCCCTGACCGGCCCCGAAATGTGATACAGAGTAAGATTAAAAAGGTTGAAGGTGTGATTTGAATAAAAAAACGAGGGCTTAAAGAGTTAAGGAATGTTCAAAAAGCAAAGAAAAGATAAGAGAAGTTTTAAAGATAAGACAGGAATTAAAACTGTAGAATGGAAGTTCAGAATAGTGGTTGAATATGTTAAAAAAATCGCTATGGAAACCGGAAACTGATCATATAATCACAAGTGCAATAAAATAAGGTTGGAATAAAATATGGTTAAGATTAGCCGTTTTCCCCCGCTCCGGTGTATCTTATACACCGGAGCTGGGAAAGATAGGCGCCATTTTTCACTATGTCAAATTAATATTGATAATCCTATATGTTAAACGGCAATATTACTTTTCAAAATTCAGTTACCAATTATGTCTTACGCAATAAAATCCCTACTGCTGACTATCAGTTGGATTTCATGTAATTCATCATTATCGAACATGGATGTTCAGGATGTACAGGATAAGGCATTTCTTTTTTCACATTTCTCATTTCATCACTCTCAAATTCAATTCATTCTTCATCATTATCGAACATGGATCTTCAGGATATGCAGGATAAGGCATTAGTATGTTTTCTTATCCCACTTCGTCACTCCCTAATTCAATTCATCCTTCATCATTCCTTGGGGATTAAAAATCAAACAACCTATGCAGCATTTTACCCCTAATACCTCTCAGCTTCTGAACTTTTAAACGTCTAAAACATCTCAACGTCTCAACGTCTGAACGTCTGAACGTCTCAACCTTTGAACCCTTGAGCCCATGAACCATGTTCAATCACCATTCAATTCATCCCGACCGTTGTCGGGAAGACTTCAGAATTCATCATTCAAACATGGATATTCAGGATGAGCAGGATAAGGCATTAGTATGTTTTCTAATCCCACTTCGTCATTCCCTAATTCAATTCACCCTTCATCATTTATAATTCATCATTCCTTGGGGATTGAAAATCAAACAACCTATGCAGCGTTTTACCCCTAACCGTCTAAACTTTTCAACCTCTCAACCTTTGAACCCTTGAACTCTTGAGCCCATGAACTCATGAACGTCTCAACGTCTGAACCTTTGAACTCTTGAGCTCATGAACTCTTGAGCCCATGAACCATATTCAATTATTCTTCATTCAATTCAGAATTCATCATTCTTTGGGGATTGAACGTCGTCAGACATGTTATTTATAGGATATAGAAATTATAATATTAATTTGCTTTATACTGAAAACGGGTGTATCTTTCCCCCGGGGCGGGGGAGAGTATCTAATCGAAATCCTATATCCTACTTTTCTAATAATTTACTTATCAGATCACTACCCAATCAGCTAAAAGTAACCGGTAACCAGTGGTCTATCAACAGCCAACATACGTGGTGTTTTTCCCCTAAACTTCTGAGCCCTTGAACTCATGAACCCATGAACCCATGAACTCTTGAACTCATGAACTCTTGAACTCTTGAGCCC
>DKER01000066.1:3880-9837 GCA_002452555.1 Fidelibacterota bacterium UBA6817
GACCGCCGGCACCATCGTTTTTATCGGCTGCCACACCGTAATCCACGGCAATGATAAAATTCTGGTTCATGGCAATACGGAAACCGCCGCCGTAAGCCAGATGGAGTTTATCGTCCTTTATTTCAATTTTTTCAGTATCAGGTACTCCGCTCTGATCGTATTCCCATCGTTTCAAAACCGTTCCGCCGTCAGCAAAAGCATTGAGTGCCAGGTAAAAGTTCTGATTGATAAAATTGAAGTGTGTGAATTTCCACCGCAGTTCTGCATTACCAAAAGCCGTTGCATCGCCGACGATCCGGTTTCTGTAAATACCCCGAATTGTTTTTGCTCCTCCGAACGCATCCCGGGTTTGGTATGAATTGATATAGTAAGGGAGCATATAAAAGGGAATATCGCCCTGCACTTTTCCCTGATAACCAAGGCGAACAGCCAAAGCCAGATCCCGCGGGATCAGTGTAAAGTATTGTCGATGAGTTAAGATCAATTGAGTATATGAACCGTTATCATTTCCCATGAATGAAGGTGCCGTCAATAGAAATCCTTCAGTCCAGATGCCTTTCATGGGATTGGCTTCATTATCTCTTGTATCATAAATAGCACCCAGTTTGATGAAATTAGCCGGTCCGCCGTCTGCCTGATCTGCAGAAATGATACCCCAGTCCACATATTGATCATAGAGTCCCGGTACATCCGGAAGTTTATTATCCTCGTCCTGGCCTTTATTTAACGCGGCAATGTCGACCGGACCGATGTCATGTCCAAAATGTCCGAATCCTGCGAGCCAGCGTAAATTTTTAACCGGAAGATTGCCTTGAAAATCACTGGTTACCCTGAGCAGATTTCTTTCATGGCGATAATAAACCCGGGAAATATAATCATTGTTTGCCGGGTCATCATCCACATAAGATTCATTGAACACAGATTCAACACCGTTGAATCCATAAAAATCCAGAGCCTGTTCCGTTAAATAGCTGACATCTGCTGTGATGCGAATTCCGTAAGGAAGAATGTGCTTTGAATCAAAAAAGACTTGATTGATACCGCTTCCTTTTGTAGTACGGGATAATTCTGTATAGATGGTATACAGGTAATCCGGATAGAGCGTGCCGTCTCCATAATTAAACAGATTGACAATAATCCCGTATGTGAATCCTTTATCAGAACTGTAGGCCACGGCAGGGACACCTCCAACATTCCAGCCTGATTTAGCTTCCTTGAGTCCGTTTTCACTGTCGGCCAGACAAAGGCCGGCCACAAGAATTAACATCAGAAACCCTGTTAACAACTTTATGTGTTTCATTTTTCCCACTGTGTTTTTGTTTCATCATAAAAGCCAATTTGACTGTATTTATCCAATCGGCGGTTCACCAATTCTTCAATTGTGAGGGCTTGTAAACCTGCAAGTTCCTCCAGAATTACGTCTTTCAGCACGGCAGCCATTTCTTCCGGATTCCGGTGTGCTCCACCGAGGGGTTCAGGAATCACTTTATCGGCAATTCCCATATCAAAGAGATCTTTTGCTGTGACTTTCATGGCTTCAGCAGCTTGAGAAGCACGGCCGGCATCCCTGAACAGGATGGAAGCACAACCCTCAGGAGTGATCACCGAATACCATGTATGTTCCAGCATAATCAGCCGGTCTCCGACCCCGATTCCAAGAGCACCGCCGCTGGCGCCTTCGCCGATAACGATATTGAGGATCGGCACGCGTAACCTGGACATCTCAAACAGATTTCTTGCGATTGCCTCTCCCTGTCCCCGTTCTTCAGCGCCTAAACCGGGATAAGCCCCGGGTGTATCAATAAACGTAATGATCGGCTTATGAAATTTCTCTGCCAGTTTCATAATCCTCAATGCTTTACGGTACCCTTCAGGCTGCGGCATTCCAAAATTTCGCACCATGTTTTCTTTCACATTCCGGCCTTTTTGATGCCCGATAATCACAACGCCCGTTTCTGCAATTTGGGCAATTCCGGCCACGATAGCCGGATCATCTGCAAAGCGTCTGTCTCCGTGCAGCTCTGTCCAGGAATCGGTTATTCTATTGATATAGTCCAGCGTATATGGCCTGTCGGGGTGACGTGCCAGCTGAACTCGCTGCCAACGGTTGAGGTTGGCATAGGTCTTTTTAACAAGTTCGTCAAATTCAAGTTCTAGAATATGAATTTGAGCATTGTGGTTTTCACCGTAGATTTTTTCCCTCTCCCTGAGATCCCGAATCTGGGCTTCAATTACCGAGAGTTCCTTTTCGAAATCCAGAATAATTTTTGCCATAATTAATGCGTTCCGGTTATTGATTTTACAAGAAGTTCCACATCCATCATAATGGAATAATTTTTCATATAAAATGTCATATAACGTTCATGATCGACCGGACCGATGCTGTTTGATTTTTCTAGTTGGATCAGCCCGGTCAGTCCCGGTTTATAATATGTTTTGTCATCAGACAGCCTGTTGTCATCCCCGACAAAGGACCAGGATCCTTTCAAAATGTAAATAAGTTTCCTGTACCATTTCAGATGTTTGGATCTGAAAAGTCGGGCTATTCCTGCCGGCAGGAATAACAATAGGAGAAGCAAAAGACTTACAACGATATCAAAGGTTCGTTTTATGAATTTGGCTGCGGGCTGGTAAATATTGAATTGCATATCAACAATGGAGATGTCTTCAATGGATTCCAGATGCGCTTTCCCGTAAATGGTGTCCAGGTTTTCCGGAACGATTTTAATGTTTACAGGAAGGTTTTGCAAACGGTCCATGATCAGCATCATTTCGGCGCTTTTAATTTCCCCGGGAGCAAAAATTATATCGTCAATATGTTTCATAGGAATGATTTCCTGCAAATCCTCAATCAGGCATATCGTTTGTGGATTGGAAAAATCCCGGTCTGCAAATCCTACGAATAGATATCCTGTTTCGGGATGCTGAGTTAGAATTCGGGCAATGCGTTGCCCTTTTTCCTCTGTCCCCACAATCAGGGCACGGCGCAAATTTGATGTATCATCCGTTCGTCGGCGCAGAAAAATATGGTATATAAGTCTCCACCCCGGCAAGAAAAGGAGTGTAAAGAAAAATGCAATGATAAAAACCAATCGCGAATGGGCTATAGGAGGGATGAAAAATGTGATTGAACCGTTGATCAATCCCCCCAAAAAAACCCCTCCAAATGTCCTTGTGTAATCAAATTTCCTGTTCCTCAAAGTTCCTAAAGCAAGGATAGAACCCAGATATACGGTCAGATAAAGGGGAATAATCGGTTGGTATTTGAAAAACCATGACGGATCTCTAAAACGGATTACCAGTGCCAGGGCATGTGCTAAAACAATAAGCAGTGTGTCCAGCAAGGGAGCTCTGAGCTGATAAATTATTCCGGCGATAAACTTGAAAACGAGGTGGAGAATTATCCCGAGACGCAGTATGAGAACGGACAGGAGCCAGTTCCCGGGACTGAAATGTTTGCGAACAAACTGATCCATGGCTTTATAAAAAGTAATGAGGCTGTCAAACGGTGCAGATTTGGAGCTTTCACCTTTATAGTGAACAATGGTTGTATCAGGGACATATGAAACATTGAATCCTTTTTCCTGAACCCTATAACACAAATCCAAATCTTCCCCGTACATAAAAAACCGTTCGTCAAATCCATTCAGTTCCTGAATGATATCCTTTCGGCAGAACATGAATGAACCGCTTACGGCATCCACGGTATAACTTTCATCCGGGTCTTTATATGTCAGATTGTACTTTGCCAGATATCGGTTCCCCGGAAAGAGAGCACTGAGCCCCAGCATTTTTGGAATGGCAACAGACGGGCGCGGAAAACTCCGTCTGCAGGCCAATTGCAAGGATCCATCCGCATTTAGAATCTTGCACCCGCCCAGTGCTGTATGGGGATTCTCTTCCATAAACCGGAACATAATATCCAGTGTATCTTCACGAATGATGGTGTCCGGATTAAGGAAAAGGATATATTTTCCCCGGGCAGTTTTTAGTGCCTGATTGTTCGCTTTGCCGAAACCCAGGTTTTCTGAGTTGGCAATTAAATGAACCCCCGGATATGTTTTTCTGATCATATCCGGCGTACCGTCAACCGACCGGTTATCCACAATAAAAATTTCAACATTTAAATTTTGTGATGCTTCCCTGATGGAACGGAGACATTGTTGGAGGAAATCCTTAACATTGTAACTAACAATAATGATAGAAATATCGCAGGAATATACGTTATTGGATTGGTGCATTGTCACAATCAGTGCCGTTTGAGCATACTGTTAATTTTGAGTTTCCAGACCATCAAAACAGCTTCACGGATAATTTTTTTAGACATTTTTGATTGTCCCACCGTGCGATCAATAAAAACGATAGGTTCTTCATGAAATGTATAGCCTTTTTTCCAGGCTCTGAAATTCATTTCAATCTGGAAAGAGTAACCCTGGGATTTAATTGTGTCCATATCAATATCTCTGAGGACTTTTGCTTTCCAGCACTTGAAACCGGCGGTTCCGTCTTTGATGGGAAGGCCTGTTATCAAACGTGTATACCAATTGGCCCCGTAACTTAGTATGAGACGGTTTAAAGGCCAATTGACAACATTAATTCCTGACACGTAACGGCTTCCGATAACCCAGTCAAATTTTTGCACTGCATCGAAGAGTTTGATCAGATCTTTGGGATCATGAGAATAATCTGCATCCATTTGAGCAATATGTTCAAAACCGTGATCAAGCGCATAATGGAATCCTTTGATATAGGCTGTTCCCAGTCCCAGTTTACCTTCACGGACAATCAAATGGAGGGATTCATCCTTCTTCTGCATACTTCTTATAAGATCAGCAGTACCATCCGGGGAATTATCATCAACAATCAGAATATCCAGAGGATTGAGTCCCAGTGACCGGATATCGGTTATCAGATTGCCCACATTGGCTTTCTCATTATATGTCGGAATAATGACAATACGTTTCAATAGCCTGTTTCCTTTATGATTGTTAATATTTTCTCCAGAGGTGTTAAGGGAATACCGGGAATGGTTTTGATTCTGCTGATATCAAGTCCGCCTTTTAACGGTCTTGGTGCTGCAAGAGCCAGCCTCTCCGTTGATACTGGATTGATTAAATCCGTATCCAGATCGAAGGCGCGGCAAATGAGTTGCGAAAACTCGTAACGGTTCATATAATCTGAACCGCCATAATTGATAACTCCCGTGAGATTTATCTCGAGAAGCACCCGGACAGCTGAAGCCAGGTCATCGCTCCATGTGGGATTATTATACTGATCATCTACAATATGGATTAACCGTTGAGCTCTCAAACTGTCTACAACCCATCGGACAAAGCTGGCTTTTTCTGTAGGGCCTTTGCCAAAAAGCACATTGGTTCGCACGATAAGATAATTGCTTAATAGTCGGCGGATCTGCGCTTCTCCGGCCAGCTTTGTCAACCCATAAACACTGACCGGATCAGGTGTATCTGTTTCCTTGTATGGTCCATTCTGTCCGTTAAAAATATAATCTGTGCTGATATGAACAAGTTTAGCACGGTTTTGCAGACACCATTCAGCCAGAAACTGGGGCCCCCGAGCATTGACCACAAAAGCTGTTTCCACATTCGTTTCACAATCATCTACATTTGTATAGGCTGCCGCATTCAGAATAATATCCGGTTTAAAATCAGAACAAACTGTAAAAATGTCTTCTCTGCAGGAAATATCCAACAGACGATAATTAAAGCCGGACGTGAATGAATGGTCCTGAATATCTGTTGCAAGGAGTATATATTTTTCACTCATGACCCGGGCCAAGTGGAAACCCAGCAGCCCGTTAGTACCCGTAATCAGTATTTTTTGCGTTTTTGTCATTGTATGATTTTTATTTTGATAACTTTGAAATATAAGAGATTTACGGCGGGAATGAAATGAAACAGTAGCAATAACAGTAGCCGGTAGTCAGTAGCCGGTAG
>DKER01000066.1:9885-10599 GCA_002452555.1 Fidelibacterota bacterium UBA6817
TGTTTCAGTTGGTATGATGTTGTTTCTGTTGACTGTGTTTGTTTCATTTAGGTGGTTTCATGGTCGACAATGGTTTTTTGCTGTTTCCAGAGTTACTGAATTTTCTGTTTATGCTTTTAATTCACCCTTATACATAATCCATGAATGACTGAGTGTAAAAAACGTCGTTTCTTAGAAATCGTATTAAAACTTTAAAAAAATTTATTAGGCATTGGAGCCGCTGATAATATGAACGGATATACACGTCCAAATAAATCCTGCCGAATTTAGTGCTTTATTATTTTACAACAGCGGGATAAAAAAGTAATGGGAAAATTGCCCGAACAGAGATTAAAAAAGGTTAAAGCTATACCACAGGACTAATTCTTTATCAGAACGAAACAGTCAATCAACCAACGACAAACCCGCCAAACCACAAAACCAACATTGACCCTCTCAACCATCCTACTGACTACTGGCTACCGGCTACTGACTACCGGTTTCAACTCCCGTCTTGCGAATCGAAGTACCTTTGTTTAAATTATCCAGCTTTGTGAACAAAACAGATCAGGAGATAGATTACATGGGTGTGATGAATCAAATGCGTGATAAAATGTCGATCATACTTGGCATTGTCATTGTTGCATTTCTCGCTACAATTTTCTTTAGCTGGGGTATGGGTGTCAATGGACCCCGCGGCCAAAAAAATATAATTGCTCAGGTCAATAAAACTGA
>DKER01000066.1:10717-53764 GCA_002452555.1 Fidelibacterota bacterium UBA6817
GGTTTACAGGCAACCGATGAGGAAATCTATTTTTATCTAGAAAATAACCCGCCTCAGTATATACGTGAAGCGGAAATTTTTCTCACAGACGGTGTGTTTGATCATCAAAAATATCTGGATATCCTTCGGGATCCTTCAAATCCTTACGGTATCAACTGGGTGCCGATTGAAGAGGAAATCCGCCGGATCCTGCCTTACGAAAAATTAAGTGATCATATTTCTTCCTCGGTTATTGTCACTGAAAATGAAATTCGCCAGGCTTATGAAGAAGAAAACGTCAGGTATGATATTGAACATCTGACGGTCCTTATAAGCAGGATTCAGGATGATGAGGTTTCTGTAAATGAAAAAGAAGTCCTGACATTTTATGAAAAAAATAAAAGCGAATTCAAAACACCAGAGACAAAAATTCTTCAATATGTAAGCTGGTCTAAAGAGCCGTCTGTCGAAGATACTACTCTGGCCTTGAATGAAGTCGAAGAAATTCTTCTTCGTTTGGATGAAGGTGAAAACTTTGAAGATCTGGCCAGAGTTTTTTCTCAGGATCCTTCTGCTTCGGAAGGGGGCAGTCTCGGATATTTTGGTCGGGGACAAATGGTAAAACCCTTTGAAGATGCAGCCTTCTCAGCTCCATTAAACAAGATTGTCGGACCGGTTCTGTCACAGTTCGGTTATCATCTGATCCGGGTGGAAGATAAAAAGGTTGAAAATGGCGAAACCCAGATAAAAGCCTCTCATATTTTAGTTAAAATTCAGGCCGGCCCCAATACTCTGGAAAGAGTCGCCGGCGAAGCTCGCGTTTTTACGTATGATGCAGAGGACCAGGGTTTTGAAAGAGCACTTGAACTCTATAAACTCAAAGCGGATACAACGTCATTCGGAATTTCACGGGAGAGTAATTTTTATCCCGGGCTGGGATTTATGCCAAGCCTTACGCGCTGGGTATTCAGAAACAAAACCGGTCAGATTACGGAACAACCGTTTGAAACAGAAAACCTTATTGTCGTAGCTCAGATTATAGAAAGCAAACCCGAGTCTTTTCAATCCTTTGACGAAGTAAAAACATCAATAGAACGCCGGCTGATACGGGAAAAGAAAGAAGCCCTAAGTCTTGAAAAAGCACGGGAACTGGCACAAAAGACCGATGATCTTTACAAGCTAAAAGACGAAAGTGATAAGATTCGTTTCGGTTCTGAAGAAAATGTGACGCTTAAAAACCTGCCGGCCCTTTACCGAAATAATCCTGCTGTCAATAATTTGCTCAGACTGGCAAAACTGAATGAAATTGTCGGACCGGTAAAAACAGCACAGGGTTATTCGCTGATTCAACTCCGTAAACGCTCGGCAATTGATGAAG
The DNA here is from genome assembly GCA_002452555.1 of Fidelibacterota bacterium UBA6817. GTDB lineage: Bacteria > Fidelibacterota > Fidelibacteria > Fidelibacterales > Fidelibacteraceae > Fidelibacter. Next base: position 12,075 of record DKER01000066.1, read on the forward strand.
CAGATTACCGGTTGAAAAGAGAAGAAATCCGGACCCGTCTGCAACAGGAGAAAGAGAACACGGCCATTGAAGCATACCTGACAGCCATGAAAGAAAAAGCCACAATAAAGGATTATAGGGAAAATTACTTCTAAAATTGTGCCGCATAAATTGTTTAAAAAGAGGCAGATTTGCCTCTTTTTTGTATCCCTAAATAAAAACCGGCAGGAATCTCTACCGGTTTATTTATTCAATACTTTTTCAGCTTCTGAATGACGTTTATTGCAGCTTCAGGCGTTTCAGCACATTATCAGCCCGTTGCTCAATTTCAGAATTTTCTTTCACGAGTCCTTTCACGAACTTATTATCGTCATACGTGCCGCGGACTGCCGTGAAATCTTTGTTGCGGATGTCTTCATCACCATCTAATCCGTATCCCATATGGCTGCCCGGATCAAATTCTTTTTCCGCATCTTTCAGAATCATGTTGTTGAGTTTTAAGACGTTTGATTTCCAGTTTTCGATGATATCACGGGTTTGTTCATCACTCAGGTCTTTCGGTTCAACATTGAATTGTTTACGAATTTGACCGGCCCACCAGAGAAGACTGTCGTCATTGTATGCATCTGCCGCTTCATTGACAGCATTTAAAACATCATCTACAGAATTGGTTGAAGACTGTACGATGGCATTTATACAAGACTCCAGGCGTGACTTGGAAACCAGCATTCCTGCCAGATCAAACCATGGTTCCGGTTCCCGGCCGGGCAAGATCGCCAGCTTTTCTTTCAACGTTTGCCCGGGTGCAAGGGATTCTGCAAGCTTTAACAGTATTTCTCCAATGTAAATTGCTACGGCAATACGATAGTATTTTAATCCGCTTCTTAAAAGCAAGCGTTTGATAACAAGCCCTTTGTAACTCACATATTCCTGTTCCCGACGGCTCTTTTCCGAGAGTTCTTCAAGAATTTCCATCCCTTTTAAAACGTTTCCAATGGTCCTTGGATTGAACAGGTCAAAATGAATTCTGTCATATTTCCGGCTGTCTTTCCGCCTGTCTCTGGCCGGCCATTTTTCACTGTCTCTCCGGGTTCCTACCGTAAACAGGTTCATAGCCGGAGTAAGCTGGCTTTTTCCGTCTTCTGCCGTGATGTAGGAAAAGGGGAAATCAGCTGCTTCAAAGTTTGTCGTGTGTTTCCCCGTAACCACACTGAAAGCACCCACCGTGCAGGGCCACAGCATATAGGACAATGATCCTGTTTTTGCACCCCGTTCCAGTATCCCCTGATGTATAGGACCAAGTTTGTACATGTGGTTACTTTGATTGGTACCGCTGCCAGCATTGTAAAAGGAGAACATTCCTGCAATCAGGAGAGTGGATTTGTGGTGTGTTACGGTATAGGGACCGGCAAAAAGACTGACGGCTTCACCGTGATATCCTTCCGAATTTGCAAAAAATGCTGATCCTTCGGCTGAAAATTGCTTCCCAAGGCGAACACCCTGTCCAACAAAACATTTATCAAGTAAAACCCCGTCGCTGATATGGGAACCGGACTGAACAATAAAATGTTTTGCTATAACGGATTGGCCTATCCTGACAGGATCTTCAGGACTTCCGGCAAGAGTACCTTCTTCCAGGAGATCAGCACCGGATATTTCCGTTCCGGGACCAATTTCCACATTACGGATGATGCCTGCGTCAGTAATTTTTACATGCGACCCCACTGTTCCCCGGTCACTCTTTACGGATTCACAATAAGTCTCAATAAGGGACAGGAGTTTTTTCGTCAAAGAATCATGGTATCGGAAGTGAACAAGCATGTATGCTATTTGGGCAGACAAATGATTGTAAATTGGCAATTCACGGCCGCCGCCTTCGTTCAGAACCTCGATTTCAACGCCGTTGCCAAAGGAGGTTAATCCTGTAACACTCATGGACCGGATATTATCCAAAACCGCATGGTGTTGAATATCATACCGGTAAAGATTCTGAACGTTCTGGATAAGAGCATTATCTCCAACCGTACACTCTCTCAGAGTGGAATGGTAAATGCCGGTTTGCTGTGTCCCTCTTTCCTTAACGGTTACATGTTCGTTGAAGATTCCCAATGATATATTGCCAAAGAATCGAACATGCTGTATTCGTTCAGGGTCAAACGGATCCGTAACCCGGACAGATTCCCATGTTTCGGCCGTACACCCCTGTTTCTTTAATTTTTCAATTTCTGTATGCTGTAAATTTCTATAGGCCATGTAATCACCCCTGTTTTATACGTTGGGTAAATGTGTCAGAGCCTCGTGTTCAATATCTTTGAAATATTTCATGGTACCAACTTTTAATTCCATGGTAGCTTCGTCATCACAGCATATAATTCCGTGACGGTGCATCTGAAGCATTGAAACAGTCCACATGTGATTGACACCTTCTTCAACGACTTTCTGTAGGGCTCTGGCTTTTTTATAACCGTTTACGATAATCAGAACTTCATGGGCACTCATAACAGTGCCTACACCGACCGTAAGAGCCATTTTCGGGACCTTGTTGACATCATTGTCAAAAAAGCGGGAATTTGCCATGATGGTATCATAGGTAAGTGTCTTGATCCGCGTAACGGAAGAAAGAGACGATCCCGGTTCATTGAAGGCAATATGTCCGTCCGGACCGATTCCCCCAAGAAAGAGATCAATTCCGCCGACTTTGCGAATTTTTTCTTCGTAATCCAGACACTCTTTTTCCAAATCCCCGGCGTTACCGTTGAGTATATTCACATTTTCTTTTGGAATATCAATGTGTTTGAACAGGTTGTCCCACATAAAGAAATGATAACTTTGGGGATGATCTTCCGGTATGCCGACATATTCATCCATGTTGAAAGTGATAACATTTTTAAATGAAACCTTGCCGGCTTTATAAAGTTTTACAAGCTCTTCATATGTTCCGATCGGGGATGATCCGGTTGGAAGTCCAAGCACATAGGGCTTATCGGATGCCTTTTGGGCTTCATTGATTTTATGGGCCACATAATGGGCTACCCACGTGCTCAAATGTTCATAATTATTATAAATAAGTATCCGCATTGGTCTTTCCTTTCTTTATTATTCATTTATAACATAATTCGGGCATCTGCCACAAAAGCTCCCAGCCCTTTTTCTCTTACAATCAGAGGATTGATATCCAGTTCTTTGATATCAGGATGATTGACTGCCAGCTGCGACAGGCGGAGTATGCATTCAATCAATTTTTCCATATCTCTTGGTTTTTTGCCACGAATGCCCTGCAGGATGGCGGAGGATTTTGTTTCTGCAATCATGTGTTCAACATCGGTTACATTCAAGGGAGCAACCCGGAAGCTGACATCTTTGAAAACTTCAACATAGATCCCGCCCAGACCGAACATGATTACCGGTCCGAAACTGTTATCCCGTTTCAAACCCAGAATGACTTCTTCTCCTTCCGGAATCATCTGTTCGATCAGAATTCCTTTGATTTGTGCATTCGGATCGTATATCCCGGCGTTTTTCAAAATGGTTTTATAACTTGTTTTTACGTCATCTGCAGATGAAATGTTCAGAATAACGCCTCCGGCTTCCGACTTGTGAATGATTTCGTTCGATACAACCTTCATCACAACCGGATAACCGATTGTTTCTGCAATTTTGACGGCTTCTTCCGGTGAAGATGCGACGTCAGCGCGGACTACAGGAAGTCCGTATGCTTTCAGAACCTTATCAGACAAATCCTCTGTCAGATATTGTTTTCCGGACGATTTTACGTCATTGATTATTTCGGCAACAATTTTATCATCCACATCCTCAAATATTTTAACTTTTTTTGGTTGTTCCTTTTGTTCTATTCCGAACTGATAAACGGTAGCAAAAGCCCGGCACATCGATTCCGGCAGCGTATAGTGAGGAATTTTGTTTCGTTGCAGAACGTCGATACCCTGAGCCACATCTGCTTCACCCATAAAGGATGTATACACCGGTTTACGGTAATGGTGTGACACCTTTGCCACTTCACGGGCAATCAGATCGATTTCAGTCATGGATTGCGGTGTCAGGATCACAAAAACGCCATCGACATCCGGATCTTTGAAAGCAGCGGATAAGGCAACATTATATCGATCTGCCCGGGCATCTCCGATCACATCCACCGGATTATTGATGTTTGCGGTTTTAGGAAGGTTTTTCTTAAGAACCGCAGTTGTCTCTTCTGAAAACTTTGCCAGTTCAAGTCCGTCGTGAATAGCTGCATCAGTCGTAAGAACACCGGGTCCGCCTGCATTGGTTATGATGGCAATTTTTTTGGATTTTGGAATGGGTTGATATGCAAACGCTATTGCAATATTGAACATTTCATCAATATCCTGGCAGCGAATAATCCGGGCTTGACGAAAAGCGGCATCACATACATCATCGCTTCCGGCCATTGAGCCGGTATGGGATGCGGCCGCACTTGCTCCTTCCGATGTTCGTCCTGATTTTAAAATCAGAACGGGTTTCCCTGCTTTGATAACTGCTTGAGCGGCTTTCATTAGTCCCGGACCGTCTGTTACTTCTTCAAGATACATAAGAATGACCTTGGTCTTCGGGTCATCTTTCAGGTAATATAGCAGGTCAATCTCAGTTACATCTGCTTTGTTTCCGAAACTGATGAATTTGGAAAAGCCGATATGTTTTGCATAGGCATAGTCCAAAACGGCGGTGCAGAGGGCTCCGCTTTGGGACAGAAATCCGATGCTTCCTTCTTCAGGCATACGACGGGCAAAAGAAGCATTAATTTTCGAGCGGGCATCCGTGTTGATGACACCCAGACAATTGGGACCAATAATTGACATCCCGTATTTGTCGGCAATCTCCTTGACTTTTTTCTCCCGTTCTATGCCGTCCCCGCCGACTTCTTTAAAACCGGCGGATATAATGATCACGGCTTTGATCCCAATTTGCCCGCACTGTTCCAGGGCTAAATGGATAACGGATGAAGGAAATACGAGGATTGCCAGGTCTACGGGATCCGGGATATCCGTAACATACCGGTATGCTTTTATTCCGGCAACAAACCGTTCCTTGGGACTCACGGGATAAACGACACCGTTAAAATCTGCATCCAGTATGTTGCGAAGAATATCATGCGGGACAGTCCCGACAACTTTATTTGTTCCAACAACCGCAATTGAATCCGGATAAAATAATTTGTTCAGATTTGCCTTGAAATCTTTCATAGTACATCCCTTGGTTTTGTTAACATTAAAGTCTGTTTTGTGATTGTTATAAATAGGATGCTATAAAGGTAACTGCATCTGAAACAGTCTGGATGGCAAGGGCTTTATCTTCATCCATTTCAATGTCGAATTCCTCTTCAAAAGCAGCCACAAGTTCAAGACTCTGCATCGAATCAGCACCCAGATCAAAAATGAAGTTTGCATCATCAACCACTTCATCGGGATCGAGTTTCAGTACGTTGGCAACAACCTTTTTTACCTTTTCCTGTACTTCATGCTTTTCCATTTTGTCCTCCTGTTTAATTAATATATGATTGGGTGAAAAAGTGTTTTCAATGATATTATGGCTTAATCCATATCTTCAGTGAGACATTTTCCTGAAATTCGTGTTTAATTTGAAGATGAGCAGCGGGATCCGGAATTCCTGTTAGAATAGGGGAGTCCCTTAAAATTAAGTTTAAGTATAAAAGAATTTAAAGCGACATGCAATACAATACTTGATTGGGATAAACCGGAAATAACATTACCGGTAAATCTTTTTTTATAGGGTATAAAACCTTTTTTTTGTGTGTAGAAATTGACTGTTGTAAATTGTGCGAACTTAATCAGGGGGGGGGGGCATCCATGTTGGACGAAAAACGATCTATTTATTCCTGGGCTATGTATGACTGGGCAAACAGTGCATTTGCCACAACGGTTATGGCCGGATTTTTTCCGCTCTTCTTTAACCAATACTGGGCAGATCCTTCCAACCCGACACGAAGCGTCATGTATCTGGGTTGGGCCAACTCCTTGGCGTCAATCGTTGTTGCCCTGATTGCACCGTTCCTGGGCGCGGTTGCCGACCGCGGTACAGCAAAAAAGAAATTTCTTTTAATTTTTGCATTTCTGGGTGTTGTCATGACTGGAGGATTATGGTTTGTCGCCCAGGGAATGTGGAAATTTGCCGCCTTGCTTTATGTTTTGGCAACCGTAGGTTTTTCAGGCGGCAACATCTTTTATGATTCTCTCCTTCCCGGTGTTGCTTCTGAAAAGAAAGTTGATTTTGTCAGCAGTCTCGGCTTTGCCATGGGCTATATTGGCGGCGGACTTCTCTTTGCCGTAAACGTTATTATGTTTCTCAAACCATCATTATTCGGCATCCCTGATAGTGCCACTGCAATCAAACTCTCGTTTCTTAGCGTGGCTGTATGGTGGGCTGTGTTTTCCATTCCAATCTTTTTGTTTGTAAAAGAACCAAAGCTTGTGGATTCTGTACCGCTGCATAAAGCTTTTGTTCTGGGATGGAAACAATTGATGGATACATTTAAACACATACGTCATTTGAGAATTGTGGGTCTTTTTCTCTTTGCGTACTGGCTTTATATTGATGGCGTGGATACAATCATCAGAATGGCCGTCAGTTACGGAGATTCTCTGGGGTTTGAAAGCAGTATTCTCATAACAGCTTTGCTGATTACGCAATTTGTTGCATTTTTCGGATCTCTCTTTTACAGCTGGTTTTCAAAAAAAATTGGTGTGAAAGAAGCCATTATTGTTGCCATTTGCGCCTACTGCCTGATTACCGTTCTGGGGTATTTCATGAATCAGTCCTGGCACTTTCTGGCACTTGCCATCGCGATCGGTCTCTTTCAAGGTGGTATTCAGGCGTTAAGCAGGAGTTTGTATACACGGATTATTCCCAAGAAAAAATCAGCAGAATTTTTCGGTTTCTATAATATGCTGGGAAAATTTGCTGCAGTTGTAGGACCGGCTTTGATGGGAACCATCGGGTATTTATCCGGTAGTCAGCGGACCGGGATTCTTTCCATTCTCGTTCTTTTTATAGGAGGGGGATATTTCCTCATGAAAGTCAATATTGCCGAAGGAGAACTGATGGCAAAAAAATATCTGGCAGATTAGTTTTTATTTGCAATATTCACCTTATATAAAAATTGATGCAGGTCACGTTCTGAAAATCCATATTGAACGGTGATTGGAAAAGTATTATTATAGTATTAATCAGACTAATCAGGAGGTATTAGAATGAAAAAAATCCTTATTGCCGGCTTATGTTTGATGATGCTGACAAGTGTTCTGTCAGCCGAATTAACAGAAGCAGAATTGCAGGCACGGGCGCAAAAGGCCGTGCAAAATATCAGAAACTCATTTCCGGTTCAAAAACAGGTTCAAACCGGACCGGAAGAAGTCCTGAATAAGCCACATAGCCCGAAAATGATGCGGGAAAAGAACATGTGGAAACAAACAGTAGAATTGGGAGAGATTTCACGCGTCCGCTCTTCCCCTAAATTACTGCTTGAATTCTCCGTTCAGATCAATGGGGCGGATACAGCCATGTTTGTTATTGGCCAAGACGTTACCGTTACCGTAACATCAAACAGACCCCTTGCATTGATGATTTATGTAGATAATGGTGACGAAGTTTTTGGTTTTGATGATCTGAATGCCTTTGCCCATATGGAAATGGGAGGCGAAGAATTTTATTTTATGGTTGAAGACGGCGATGAAAATGACATGTCTCCTCCCGGTGACGGAAAATGGGAAATAACAGTCCCCACCAATTTTGAAGGCGACGGCCCCCTCTGGTCTCTCCAGAATACCATTGTTTATATCCTGGCCGTTGATGTTGATACTGAAATAATGGATATGGCTGTAGCATATGCTGCAGGACCTGTTGGAGCTTCCTCATTTATCACCGGTACTGTTTATAATGGTGATGTGGGAGCGGCAAATGTTTTGATCGCTGCTTTTCCCGGTTCAATGGATGAACCGGGAAATGCAAAAGAAGATCCCATGGATATCATTCTTCTGGCAAAAACAGATTTGAATGGTCAGTATTCTCTGGCTGTTCCCAAAGAACTTGAAGAACAACTTGCAGGACCGTGGACAGTTATTGCAATGGATATATGGATGCTGTATGGGGGATTTTTTGCAGATCCATTTTTTCAGACCGTTGCTGTTCCGGGCAATTCGGTTGCCGATTTTATTCTGGCAGAAGCAACGCATACCATTTCCGGTGTGATTACTTCCACATCAGGCGTCCCTGTTTCCGGTATAACACTCTATGCATATAACGGCTTCATGGGAATAGCCGCTACAACCGATGTAACCGGATATTATGAATTCCTGGTAATGCCGGGTTGGTATGAATTTGAATTCAGTGAATCCGACCTTGCCGGTCAATACCTGATACCATACTGGGGTCAGTACAATGTTGAAGTAATGGAAACTAACGAGGTGCTGGATATTCAGCTTCATCCGGTTTATTTTGAAGATGCCATCACGGGAACAGTAGGTTTTTCCAGAAAATTGAATTTAACTGATCTTCTTGTGATTGCAGATAAATGGCCGGCAGGATATTCTATTGCCCCTGTTGATGAATTTGGGAATTATGCCATCCCCGTATCTTCTGCACTCGATAGTTTTTATGTGGAAGAAGGCTGGACCTCTTATGGATATTATGTGTGGGTGGCCAGTAACAGCTGGGATGATCCTGTAACGATTCCCGATCATTACAGTGAGGTTTTCTCAGGTTCCTCCGGAATTGATTTTACCATCATTAACACGGATGCAGTGCTTTATGGAACCGTTACCAATGAATATGGATGGCCTTTAAATGATGTTGAAATCCATGTCAGTTCGTCGGACGGTACGTTTGATGCTTGGAAATGGACCTGGGATGGTGGTAACTATAAGTTCGATTTGATCGGTGATAAGATATACATTCTCGAAGCCTGGTATCCCGGATATTGGAATATGCCTGCTCGTATGGATACACTTTATATACCCCCTCAGGGTAATGTGCAATATGATTTCAGTGTGAGTCCGCCGGAACAGCCCCATATCTTTATCTCCGGGTATGTCTATGATAATGCAACGTTTGCTCCGTTGCCGGGAGCTAATGTTGTGATAATAGATCAAACAGGTCTTACCAGGCATTTTGTGACGTATGAAGACGGCTGGTTTATATTCGATGATCTGACAAGATATACTCAATACGATCTTACCGTTCAGTTTGAGGGTTACACAACCTATTATGATTATATTTGGATAAACGATAAGCCGGTTGTCGATTACACTATCTATCTTAATCCAATCAGTGACATGGCATGGATTAACGGTTTTGTTACAGATGGAACAAATCCCCTGCCAAATGCAATTGTGTGGCATTATGATGAATATGGTGAACATTTTATATGGACCGATTCTAATGGAAGTTTCGGTTTATGGGTACCCCTCGGCGGACTGGAACTGAAAGCCGGAACCAACGGTTTCAATGCCGGATATTTTAACTATAATATCACCCAGGATACAGACATTGAACTTGTACTTACACCTGCCAACCTTACCGAGTCCGTGAATGCACGTGTGGCAGATCCGAATGACGCCGGTATATTCGATGTTTTTATCTATTGGGAAAGTGAAACGTATATCGGACATACCCAGAGCAATGAAAACGGTAGTTATGCGATCGCACTTCTTCCCGGCGAGTATTGGGTTCAGGCAGAACATTGGGATTATAATACAGTGAATTTTATGTGGACTGTCCCTGATCCTGAAAACTCATATAACATAGTCATGTATTCAGGGTTCGAAATCTATGGTCCGAGAGCACTCTCTGTGGCAGATGTTCCCGAGGACCATGGCGGGAAAGTCATCCTTTCATGGCAATCCAATGAATCTATGGATATGATGGGAGTTGAAGCGTTTGTGGTTCTTATGTCAGAACAAAATCCAGAAGCCCCCGGATTTACCGGATGGATCCATTTCCCGGGTAATGTCTTTAGAGCTATACCGGAAATGATGGATTATCAGGCCGTTGTTCCTGTTCTGCATAATGATCTTCTAACGTATTATAGGGTTGTCGGTGTGAGTTATTATCAAGCCTGGACTTCAAATGTCGTGAGCGGCATGGCACATGATAATTTACCGCCGGTTGTTCCTACCGGATTAGGTATTGTTGAACTGGATGGTAAACCCCAGATATTCTGGAATCCGGTTGAAATGGAACCGATTCAGTACTACTCCGTCTACAGAAGTGTGAACAGCGGAGATTTTGCACTGCTTGATCATACCGTTGAACTGCAATATACAGATGAAGATATGATCCCCGGCAATACCTACATCTATTCTGTTACGGCTACCGACTATGCAGCAAATGAATCGGATCTTTCCGAAAATGTAAGTTTCCATATCACATCTGTATCTGACAACATGATCCCGGAAAAGTATGCACTGAAACAGAACTATCCCAATCCCTTCAACCCTGTAACGACCATATCGTTCGATCTGCCCCAACCCGAAAACGTTTCTCTTGTGATTTACGATATTCTGGGTAACCGCGTGAATGAACTCTTCACAGGCGATTTGAACGCAGGTTCATACAATTTTGTCTGGAATGCAACAAATGCCAGAGGAAATTCAGTCAGCTCCGGTGTTTATATTTATAAACTGACAGCCGGTAAATTCTCTGCTTATCAGAAAATGATTCTTCTCAGGTAAGATTCATTTTACATAGAACGTATACAAAGGTGCCGGAAAACCCGGCACCTTTTTTTATTTCAGTGCAATTCTTATGGGATTGTTAATTAAAATATGCTTTATGATCTTTGATTGTGCCCAGGGCGAGATTCGAACTCGCATGAGAGTAATCCCACTAGACCCTGAACCTAGCGTGTCTGCCAGTTTCACCACCTGGGCATAACTCAAAAAGCAGGTGAATTTATTCTGATTATTAATGGTTGACAAGAAAAAAGAAGAATGGAGCGTTGTGAGTTGATAGTGGAGAGTGTTGAGTGTTGAGTTTGGCTAAGTATTTTCTGACAGGGAGGTTCCAGTCATGAAATCATTTCATAAGAGAACCAAAGTATAGCATAAAACCTAAAACATCACAAACCCACCAAAACAAACACTCAACTCATCACTCAAAACCCATCACTCTTAAAACAATCATTGTTTCAAAAACTCCCTCAGAGTAAATTCTCAAGCTGGAAAAAACGGGATGAATTATGGGCAAAGTTGTATCTATTGCAAATCAAAAAGGGGGCGTTGGAAAAACGACAACGGCGATCAATCTGGCCGCTTCGATTGCAGCTATGGAACGAAATGTTCTTCTGATAGATATTGATCCGCAATCCAATGCAACTTCCGGCCTTGGAATTGATGTAAACAGTGTAAAAAATACGACATATGAAGTGATTATCGGCAATGAACCGGCAAAAAATTCACTGGTGAAAACGGCAATTCCTTATCTGGATGTAATGCCGGCAAATCCCCGTCTTGTCGGAGCTGAAGTGGAAATGGTCAATATGCTTGCCCGGGAAACACGGCTCAAAGAAGCAATCCGGCCCGTTGTAGCTTTATATGATTATGTCTTTATCGATTGTCCCCCGTCTACGAATGTACTTACCGTCAACAGTTTTACGGCTTCTGATTCTGTTCTCATCCCGATACAATGTGAATATTTTGCACTGGAGGGGCTGACTCAGCTTCTGAATACAATTCGCCTGATTCAACGCAGTTTGAACAGAAAACTGGATATTGAGGGAATTTTGCTTACAATGTATGATTCCAGACTCAATTTAAGCCATATGGTCAAAAGTGAAGTGGAACAGTATTTTGGTGATAAAGTTTATCACACGGTTATTAACAGGAATGTAAAACTGGGCGAAGCACCCAGTTACGGAGAACCAATTATTACATTTGATATTCATTCCACCGGTGCCAAAAATTATATGGAGCTTGCAAAGGAATTTATTAGGAATGACAAACCGAAAACATAAAGCTCTGGGACGCGGATTAAGCGCAATAATCCCTAATTTTGAGACGGAAGATGCCAGGGAAAACCTGAACGAGATCGATTTGTCTAGTATTTCAATGAACCCCTTGCAGCCCCGGAAAATGTTTGATGAAAACGATATGAATGAACTGATCAGTTCTATCCGGGAAAAAGGAATTATCCAACCGATCACGGTCCACAGAAAAAATGGCGGATATGAACTGATTGCAGGCGAAAGACGAGTCCGGGCTTCCAGAATTGCAGGACTCGAAACCATCCCTGCCTATATTATTGAAGTGGCGACCGATGAAGAGATGATGGAACTGGCACTCATTGAAAATATTCAACGGGAAGATCTGAATCCTGTAGACGAAGCCCTCGGGTATTCTTTACTTATTCATAAATACGGCATATCACAGGAAGCAGTCGCAACCAAAGTCGGGAAAAACCGGACTACAATAACAAACAGTATTCGTTTGTTAAAATTGCCTGAAGAGATTTTAAACGGACTCAGGGACAGGAAAATAAGCACAGGCCATGCCCGGGCAATTCTGGGGTTAGAAAAAAGCAGCCAGCAGATTAATCTCTATCATAAGATTTTACGGGACGGACTGAGTGTAAGGTCCGTAGAGGATTGGGTTCGGAAAATCAATGACGGTCCCGCACAACAAACCGATAAAAAAGGTAAACGTCCACCCAATCCCTATCATAAAAAAATTGAATCACATCTTCAGCAAACCCTTGGCACCCGGGTACGTGTCCGGGCTGCTGCCCGGGGCGGTAAACTGGAAATTGATTTTTATTCCGTTGAAGACCTGGAAAGACTTATGGAACTCTTTGATACCATTCATTATTAACAGGCATGGCGATTAAAAAAAAATATACCATCTGTCTTATCCCTTCAGATCACGGACCTCAAAAAATGTTTGAGGTTAATGCGGGTGTTCTCCGCTTTGTTGCAATTTTATCTGTCCTGACGCTTATTCTGGTCATTGTGTCCTACATTTTTCTCATTCCCAGAGCTACCCGGTATGAAAACCTTCACCGGGAAGTAACGGAACTGGAAAGCGACCGTGCCCGGTATATTCAGATGATGGAGGATTTTAGGAAAATGCAATCCATGTACCAGTATGTTCGGCGCCTTTTGGGCGTGGATATGATGGCATCCATGGACAGTCTTTCTGCCGCAGATTCACTAACCATACATACACCGTCTGTCAGAAGAGATATCGTTGTATTGGACAATGTGCCTTCTGTTGCACCGGTCAAAGGTCTGATCACCCAAGGGTTTGATGCAGGTATTCCCGAGCTTTTTATTGATCAGCATAAAGGGATTGATATTGCATGCCGTGAAGGAACACCCGTTCTTGCGGCTGCATCCGGCTGGGTTGTTTTTTCCGGCTGGACGCTGGGACTTGGTCATACTGTCATAATCTCCCACGGTTCAGGTTATGTAACTGTCTATGGACATAATAGCATAAATCTGGTCCGAAACCGTCAATCCGTGGAACGGGGACAAAGAATTGCACTGTCCGGAAACAGCGGGTACAGCTCGGGTCCGCATCTGCATTTTGAGATAATCAAACATGGCCAGCCCCTGGACCCTTCTTTGTATATTCCGGAATATTCTGTAAGGAATCGGGAACGATGAAAGAAAAACCAACATATACCATTATTGGTGATGATACTGAAATCCATGGAGATATCATCATTCACGGAAGTCTTGTCATTGCCGGACGAATCCAGGGTAATGTAACGGCAGATGAAACAGTTAGTATTACAGCAGGAAGTATTGTAACGGGAACAATTACGGCTCGAAATATTTTTATCAACGGAACCGTCAAAAAAGGCGTTATTGCTACCGGAAAGGTTGTTTTGAGTGCTGACTCCCGCCTTGAAGGAACTCTTAAAGCTGCAAAACTCATCATTGAAGAAGGTGCAATCTACAGCGGTATCTGCTCTATGGAAACGAATGAACCGGATTAACTTTGGAAAAATGCCTTTGAAAAATTGGAATACTTGTCTGAACATCTTATATTAAAAGCTGTGTTATTAAATATATTTTATAAATGTTTTCTGATGCTTGAAGGGAAACGTGGAATTGACAGAATTCGGTAACGAAGGAGATTATATGGAAGTAAAACTGGAAAACCTGATAAAAAAGATTAAAGAAGAAGGGGTAGGCGCTGCTGATAAAAAGGCGGCTGAAATCCTGGAAAAGACCCGTAAAGAAGCAGACTCAATTCTGGAAAAAGCCCGGAAAGAAGCGGATAAAATTCGTGAAGAGGCTGAAAAAGAAGCGAAAAAACACCTGGAAAATGCGGATGCATCCATTCGACAGGCTGCCCGCGATACAATTCTTTCCCTGAAAAAACAGTTGAAAAATCTCTTTGACCGTCTTTTAAAACAAAAAATCGATGAAGAACTGGATGAAGAACTGCTTCGGGATATGATCCTTAAACTCATGGATTCCTGGGCTAAAGAAAAAGACGTCAGTATTGTTATAGGAAAAGGAGATGCAGAAAAATTGACATCCCTTGTTATGAAAGAATTGAAAGCACACGCGAAAAAAGGGATTGACATCAAATTGGATAAAAAAGTCTCTTATGGCTTTCGTATAGGCCTGAAAGATGACGATCTGACCTACGATTTTACCGATGATGCCCTTCTGGAATCGCTCCGCTTTTTTCTTAATCCCAAATTGTCAGAACTGCTGGAAGAAAAATCAGGTAAGTGATGGATAAATACTATTATCTTGCAGCTCAAATACCCTATTTATCACCGGATATGGATGATGCGCCAACCTATGAGTGGTTTATGGCTGAAGCAGCAAAATGGCTGACGGATAATGATTTTAAAAAACTTACGTCCATTAACATTGATAATTACCGGAAACATACATCCATGTCCGTTGCCGGTTCCGGATTTGCTCACTTTGAAAATCATTTGCGCAGTGAACTGGCAAAATACCGTAAAGCCCAAAAAGAAGATTATGAATACAGAATGGAAAATATTCCCATGAATCTGGTCAAAGAAGGCAATCCTCTTGAAATTGAAAAAAAACTCATAACCTATCGCTGGACGTTTTTAAATGAACTGGAATTCGGCCATTATTCCGATTTGGATTTTTTGGTTATAACAGCTCTGAAACTTCAGTTGTTGGAACGGTTGTCTGCTTTTGACAGAGATAAAGGAAAGGAAGTGTTTGAGACCGTGGTTTCAGAAAAACTGTCTCAATATGAAAACGAGAATCAGGAAGATCAGGTTTGATGATAAATTTAAAAAACAAATTGTCCGTCCTTCTGCCCGGCAGCTTAACCGGATGGACAGAAGGATGTCATAAGGAGTTTTGGAATGAGTGATATGGTGAAGGGTGTTATTACGTCCATCAGCGGCAATATGATCTCTGTCCGGTTTAAAGGAAGTATTGTCCAAAATGAAGTAGGATATGTTGTTTTGGGTAATGAACGGCTGAAATCGGAAGTGATCAAAATTAAGGGTGATCTGGCTTATATGCAGGTTTATGAACTGACCAAAGGCATTAAAGTGGGTGACCCGGTGGAATTTACCCGGGAGATGCTTTCTGTTCAGTTAGGCCCCGGCGTTTTAAGCCGCGTCTATGACGGCCTTCAGAATCCCCTGAATGATCTGGCAGAAGCTCATGGCTTTTTTCTGCCGAGGGGAGTTGTTCTGGATGCGATAGATTTGGAACAGACATGGGCGTTTACGCCGGTTGTGAAAAAAGGAGATGTGGTTTACCGCGGTATGGCTGTCGGAACGGTTCCTGAAGGCATTTTTAAACATAAAATCATGGTTCCTTTTAACTGGTATGATGAATATACGGTTGAATCGGTTGTAAAAGCCGGCGACTATAACGTTACCGACGAAGTAGCAGTTCTTAAGGACAGCAGGGGTGATAAACACAGCGTTACCATGCTTTTTGAATGGCCGGTGAAAATCCCTATTGACGCCTATAATCAAAAGCTGGTTCCTGTTAAACCAATGTCAACACGGATCCGGATTGTGGATACTTTTTTCCCGGTGAATAAGGGTGGGACTTACTGTATCCCCGGTCCTTTCGGGGCCGGAAAAACCGTGCTCCAGCAGCTTACAAGCCGCTATGCGGATGTGGATATTGTGATTATTGCCGCCTGTGGTGAACGGGCCGGAGAAGTTGTTGAAACATTGCGTGAATTTCCCAAACTTGAAGATCCGCGAACCGGAAAGACATTAATGGAAAGAACCGTGATCATCTGCAACACCAGTTCTATGCCCGTGGCAGCCCGTGAAGCATCTGTGTATACAGCCGCAACCATTGGAGAATATTACCGCCAAATGGGGCTGGACGTACTGCTCCTTGCCGATTCCACGTCCCGATGGGCGCAGGCCATGCGTGAAGTGTCAGGCAGGTTGGAAGAAATTCCGGGAGAAGAAGCATTTCCTGCCTATCTGGAATCCAGAATTGCCGAATTTTATGAACGTGCCGGCTATGTTGAACTTCCTGACGGAACATACGGAAGTATGACCATCGGGGGAACCGTGAGTCCGGCCGGAGGTAATTTTGAAGAACCGGTCACTCAGGCCACTCTGAAAGTCGTCGGAGCATTTCACGGTCTCTCGCGGGCCCGCTCCGATGCCCGCCGCTATCCGGCTATCGATCCCCTGGACAGTTGGAGTAAATATTCAGGCGTAATACCGGTGGAAAAAGTCATGGAAGCCCATGATGTCCTCCGACGGGGCAATGAAGTCCACCAGATGATGATGGTTGTGGGTGAAGAAGGTACATCTCTCGAAGATTTTGTGGTTTATCTGAAAGGTGAATTGCTGGATTCAGTGTATCTCCAACAGGATGGTTTTGATCCTGTTGCCGCATCCTGTGATGTTGAACGTCAGAAATATATGTTTAAGGTTATTTACGATATTCTTTTTGACACCTTTTCATTCAATAATAAAGAGGAAGCAAGAAAATTCTTTAATGCCCTCCGGCAGCTCATTGTGGACTGGAATTACATTCCCATGGAGGATGATAAATTTATGGAACATGAAAAGCTCATTGATAAGCACCTGAAGAGTGCAATTACAGAAAAAGCAGTGGCATAGAAGGAGATATTACGAATGAAAAAAGTTTACAATAGAATTCTCAGTGTCGTCGGTAATGTGATTACGGTCCGGGCGGAGGATGTTTCCTACGAAGAACTGGCAGAAGTAACCACATCCCGCGGAAAGACACTGGCTCAGGTCATCAAAATGGAAGACGATATTGTATCCCTTCAGGTATTTGCCGGGAGTAAAGGGGTGTCCACCGATGATGAAATTCGTTTTTTAGGTCATCCCATGAAAGTTGCTTATTCTGAAAATATGCTGGGACGAATTTTTAACGGAAGCGGTCAGCCCCGCGATAAAGGTCCGGCCCTTACAGAAAACATGATTGAAATTGCCGGTCCGTCCGTCAATCCTGCCAAACGAATTATTCCCAAACGTATGATACGGACCAATATTCCCATGATTGATTTGTTTAATTCTCTGGTTGTTTCACAGAAACTGCCGATTTTTTCTGTGTCCGGTGAGCCCTATAATGAATTATTGGCGCGGATCGCCCTGCAGGCTGAAGTTGACATGATCATTCTGGGCGGGATCGGACTGAAATTTGATGAATATATGTATTTTCGGAACGAACTGGAAAAAGGCGGCGCCCTGAACCGATCGGTATTTTTTGTCCATACGGCTTCGGATCCTGTTGTGGAAGGACTCATGGTGCCTGACCTGGCGCTTGCCGTTGCAGAACGGTTTGCTTTGGATGGAAAAGACGTTCTGGTTCTCCTTACGGATATGACCAATTTCGCCGATGCGATGAAAGAAATTGCTATAACCATGGAACAGGTTCCGTCAAATCGCGGTTACCCCGGAGACTTATACAGCCAGCTCGCCGCACGCTATGAAAAAGCCGTGGATTTTGATGATGCCGGTTCCATAACTGTTCTGGCCGTGACCACCATGCCCGGCGACGATGTTACACACCCTGTTCCGGATAATACCGGCTACATTACGGAAGGTCAGTTCTATTTAAGAAACGGCCGTATCGAACCCTTTGGTTCTCTGAGCCGGTTAAAACAGCAGGTGAATGATAAAACCCGTAAAGATCACCGCGCGATTATGGATGGAATGATTCAACTCTATGCCCAATATCAGGAAACGGAAGAAAAACGTTCCATGGGTTTCCGAATGAGTGAATGGGATAAAAAACTGCTTAAATACGGCAAACTCTTCGAAGAGAGGATGATGAGCCTGAAAGTAAATATCCCGCTGGAAGAAGCTCTGGATAATGGCTGGAAAATTCTTGCAGAATGCTTTAATCCCGACGAAACAGGTTTTAGGTCCGAACTGGTTAAAGAATTCTGGCCGAAAGGTAATTAATTGAGGCTCGCGGTGCAAGAGTTCATGGGCTCATGGGTTCAAGGGTTCATGAGTTCATGGGTTCATGGGCTCATGGGTTCAAGGGTTCATGAGTTCAAGGGTTCAAGAGTTGAGAGGTTGAGAAGTTGAAAGGTTCAGAGGTTGAGAGGTTGAAAGGTTGAAGGTTGAAGGTTGGTGCGTTATGCATTTCTTGTTGATATGTCTCATGACTACCGGTCACGAGTCAATGAATGCAGCCCTCAGCCCTCATAACACATAACTCCTTAAGAATTATGGCAAAAATAAAACTGACAAAAAATGAATTCAAGAAACAGAAAGATGCATTAAAGCGATATGTTCGTTATCTGCCTACTCTTGAGTTAAAAAAACAGCAGCTTCTCAGTGAAATCCGCCGCATACAGGATGAAATTGACAAGCTTAAAAAGCAGGATGAGAATCTCCGGGCTCAGGTTTTGAAATGGGTTTCGGTTTTTGGCGAAGATATTGACATTTCCCGGCTCTTTTCCTTGAAAGACATCGAAACGGAGACAGGAAATATTGCCGGATCGGATATTCCGCTCTTTAAAGGGATAACCTTTGATGATATGGAATACAACTATATGGATTATCCGCTCTGGGTGGATAAGGGTATCGAAACAGCCAAAGTATTTATTGCCCTGAGCGTGGAAATCAACATCCTTGAAAAGCAACAGGAAATTATTCAGGAAGAACTGCGGGTTACAGTTCAGAGAATCAATCTTTTTGATAAGATCCTCATTCCACAGACCCGTGAGAATATCCGGAAAATCCGAATTTTTCTCGGAGATCAACAAACAGCATCTGTTGTCCGAGGGAAAATTGCCAAATCAAAACTGGAAAAAAAGAAATTGGAGGAAGCGGTCTGATACCCCAGTGACGGTGTCAGATCCGGAGAATATATATGATCGTTCCTATGTCTAAAGTGACTCTTCTTGTTAACAGACCGGATCAGGATATTGCCCTGAAAGCACTCCGGAAGATGGGATTGGTTCATATCAATATTCCGCGAAATCTGATCAGTGATACGGTTACCCGTCTTGAAGAAAAATTAAACCGGGCAGAAAAAGCCCTGAATATCATTCCTTTTACCGACAAACCGGCAGACGCAACATCCCATTCAGCCCAAGATGTGATAGATAATGTCCTGGAAATAGAAGAACTCAGGTCCAATTTGCATCGCCGACGTGAAGAACTTCGCGAAAAAATGGCGTGGTATGACCGCTGGGGCACGATTTCACTCGAAGATGTAGCCGCTCTTGCTAAAGAAGCTCTTTATATTAAATTATACACTGCTTCCCGGTCTGCCTTGGAAACCTTGCAGGACGATCAATGGATTTTTGTTATCGGCGGAGATAAAAATGATGTTCAATTGGCGTTAATCGCCACAAACAACGATCAGAAGCTCCCGTTTAAAGAAGAAATTTTACCGGATATGGAATGGCATGAAATCCGTGATGAGGAAAAAGAGATCGAACACGATTTGAGTAAACTTGCCGGAAAGCTCAACACATATACCGGGGACAGGGAGAAAGTAAAAGAGAAGATTGTTAAAATTGAAAAAGAGCTGACTCTGGCAAAAGTCAGGGATTCCATGGCTGAAGAGGGACCGGTTGTCATTCTGGAAGGCTATATCCCTGAAGAAGAAAAAGACGTTATCAAAAAAGGAGCTGATCAAAACGGCTGGGGATACATCATTGATAAACCTGCAGATGAAGATCAGCCCCCCACACTTGTCAAAACGGCCAAATGGATAGAAACCATTAAACCGGTTTTCGAATTTATGGGAACGGTTCCCGGTTACAGGGAATATGATATCAGTTTATGGTTCCTTGTTTTTTTCAGTCTCTTTTTTGCCATGCTGATCGGTGATGCAGGATATGGTTTGATTTTTATATCGTTAACGGCTTGGGCCCGGATGAAAATGAAAAAGGCACCGGCAGAACCATTTCGACTCATGTATGTCCTGGGAGGGGCAACATTTTTCTGGGGCGTTATCAGCGGGACGTGGTTTGGGTCGGAACAGATTGCCACTATACCGTTTTTAAAACAATTCATTATTGCCCCTGTATCCAGTTTTGATTTGAACAATCCTTCTGAGTTCAATGATAATCAGAATTTTATGATGGCAATGTGTTTTGTTATCGGTGCAGTCCATCTGACCATAGCCCATTTGATCAATGCATGGAAATTGAGAAATTCTCTGAACACATTGGGACAAATTGGCTGGGCTTTGATTATCTGGGGCGTGTTTTTCCTGGCCGGTCAGCTTGTTTTAAATAAGCCCATGCCGGCTGCCGGCGGGTGGCTTTTAGGAATTGGATTCCTGATGGCTCTCTTCTTTTCAGCCATTGAAAAAGGATTTGTAAAAGGAGCATTGGCTTCACTTGGGAACCTTCCGTTGAATATAATCAGCGGTTTTTCCGATGTTGTGTCGTATCTGCGTCTTTTTGCCGTGGGTTACGCTTCTGTTGTTGTGGCCTACAGCTTCAATCAGATGGCTGTCGGGGATGGAATCAGCGGATTTTTCTCAGGTCTGATTGCTGCCATGATTCTTTTCCTGGGACACGGACTCAATATTGTTCTGGGTGCCATGTCCATAATTGTTCACGGTGTGCGTTTGAATATGCTGGAATTTTCCGGACATCTGGGAATGGAATGGTCAGGAATCAAATATGAACCGTTTAAAGATAACTAACAGCAACCGACAGACTGCCAACTGTCGACTGCCAACTGTCGACTGCCAACTGTCAACTGTCAACTGTCGACTGTCGACTAAATAATAAAGGAGAATAAATATGGATTTTGCAATGCTGGGTGATATGAATTTTTCGTTAACGCTTGCTGCAATCGGTTCAGCTCTGGGGACCGGTGTGGCGGGTATGTCTGCAATTGGTGCCTGGAAAAAGGCTTTTGCAGCGAATAAGGCTGCTCCGTTCATTTTGGTTGCCTTTGTGGGAGCTCCCCTTTCTCAAACCATTTACGGTATGATCCTGAGAAATGCCATTCAGGGTGTTGCGTGGACAGCCGAAACCAGCACATTTGCCATGATTATCGGAGCATTGGGCGGTTTTGCCATGGGTATGAGTGCCTACATGCAGGGTAAAGCCGGCGCTCGTGCTGCCGACGCTTTGGGAGAAACAGGCAAAGGATTCGGGAATTATATTATGGTTCTGGGAGTCATCGAAACCGTGGCCCTCTTTGTCATGGTCTTCTGTATGACCGCTTTACCGTCGTAGGAATTCAGAATTCTGAATTCTGAGTTCTGTGTGCTGAGCGGGGAGCGGCTTATTATGAATAAACGCTATTGAATTCATGACCGCACAAAATAAGTACGATTATATTGAAATAAGGGAGTGGCCGAAATGTCACTCCTTTATAATAAGCAGGATAAGGTTTTGAACTTTTTTCATCGGGTTTTTGTTCATTCTGAGCCTCACACCATCAGCCGGATGATCCGGATCTACTGCAGAGGTATTCATAAAACCCGTAACGGCTTATGTCCGGAGTGCTTAGACGTAAAAAAATATGCTCTTGCCCGGCTGGAGTCGTGCCCTCTTAATCCCAAAAAACCCGTTTGTGCCCGTTGCTCTGTTCACTGTTACCGAACGGACATGAGGCGGCAGATTCGTGCCGTGATGGGTTATGCAGGCCCCCGGATGGTTTATAAATCCCCTCTTTTAACCCTGGTTCATGGAATTCACTCCCTCATGAGCCACAGACGGTCNNTGCATATATGATCACACAACATGAGCAGCTGACAAATCACATCACACGTTTTGTAAAATATCCCGGATTTCCGGGCCAAAACTACTTGAAACATTTACTTTTTCTCCTTGTTATTTTCAGTTATTCATCCCTGTTTGCCGTTGAAAAATTTTATTTTATCATTCGGGTGGATGATATCCAGTCCCGGACAAATTGGGAGCCCAGGCGGATTACAGATTTTCAGGAAGCGGTTGAAAGCCGCGGCGGGAAAGTCTCGTGGGCTGTGATCCCTCACCGGCTGATTGAAACCCAGAATTCAGACGGTCAATTGATCCGGGATCTGAAAGCGTCTGCAAGCCGCGGACATGAAATCGTCCTCCACGGGTATAATCATATCTGTCCCACATGCGGCCAGTCCGGTCATGAAATGTATTGTTCGTCCACGGCAACGCATCATTCCTATGAAAAACAGGCGGAGATGATCCGGCAGGGAATGGACATTCTCTGGGATAGTTTGCAGGTCATTCCCCGGAGTTTCGTTCCTCCGGGACATAAGGCGGATACAACGACTTTTCGGGTACTGTTGGATCATGATATTGATGTGATTTCAACAATTGGCAGCACCCGTGATACCATTTACGAAAAATTGTACAATCTGGCACCCAACAGTGAATATACCTGGACCCTTTCAGAATCGGATTACATGTCAAAACTGCAGTCAGCCCTTTCGGATATTGAATCCATGCGTCAGTCTCAGGGTTATTACTGTCTGTTGCTTCATGATCCCTTCATTCGTCAGGGGTATGAAAACGGCCGTGTTATTGCATGGACCGCGGAGCTGATGGATTCACTCATGAATCGTTACGGCCGTGGACTTGCTTTTGTAACTCTGAGTGAAGCAGCGGAAATGTTCAACCCGTCGCCAGTCAATGTAGAACATGCTGAATATAGTAATCCCCGAACGCCGGTTTTACATCCCAATTTTCCCAACCCCTTCAATCCGTCAACCTCTCTCTCGTATTCTATTCCGCAGGACGGCCATACAACGCTCACCATTTTTGATATATCCGGAAAACCGGTTATTCGTCTGATGGACACATATCAGGCAGCCGGGAACTATTCATTACACTGGGACGGCACCTCGGCAGACGGTCAGCTTGTCAGTTCAGGGGTCTACCTGTTTGTTCTCCGGCAGGCCGATAAAACCGTCACCCGAAAAATGATACTGATGAAATAAAACGTATCGGATAAGATATAATCTCTTCATTGATAGGAGTTTAATGTTTATGCAGGATGGATTGTTATAATAAACTAAATGCACCGGGAAAGTGCCGGGTGAATAGCAGGGTGGATTTTGAAGAGCCCGGTGACAAGTAGTAAAAAATCATAAATAAACGGTAGAAAAATTTTCTTTCTGTAAAAGGCTCAAAGTTTTTCATATTCAGGTATAAAACACATGAAAGGAAGCAATGTTATGTCTTTTTCAGAAAAACGTTTTTAATCTCAATTTCCCTCTCCAGTTCTTTGACCCCGGCCTGTTTTTCCGGTTTTTCCAAGAAATATTTGTCTTTGATGATGGTGATAATTTTACAAACCGGCATAATGTTTATCCGTTTCCCAATGTGCAGGGTTATTGTTAATGTAATGCCGAATGCGGTTTAATTCATTTCCATTGCGGATAATGCGTTCCCAATAATTCCGTTGCCACAATTTTCCGGGAAATGGTTGCCAACCATTTTGTTTCACACCATGAATATATTCATTGGTTGTCATTGTTTTAAACCATTGCACAACACGCTGTAGGGGCGAACCTGTGTGTTCGCCCCATTTATTATGTTCACCCATATTATTGTGTTCGCCCAAATTATCGGGGCCGGTCATTTTATTGTGATCGATTCTATGATAGGGGCAGACACACAGGTCTGCCCCTACGTTTATGATGATGGCATGAAAATGATTGGGCATAATGACATATTTAACGCATAAAATATCCGGAAATTTATTTTCCAATTCGAAATACTATTTTTCAACCATCCGTCCGGCTTTGTTTAACACCATTTTCCTGCGCACAACATTTCCAAACAAACATGATCGGTTTTGTGTACACATGGTCACAAAATAGGCTCCTGGTTGGGAATAATCGTAATTTTTCAATCGTATGGAACGGCGGTTTCGTTTGGCGACCGATTGGTTGCCCTTAAAAAAGTGTATATCATGTGCTAAAATGTTCATCTGTTTCCCTGTGTACCATGCCCCTGCGTTTTCGACAATCACAATCACCCCATGTACATGATTTGGCATGATGATATGGTTTTCCAATTTTGCAAATGGGAAATGGATTGGAATATTCAACCAACATTAACGGGAGATTTTACCGATGGGGGATAAATGATCACGTAAACAATTGCCATTATTCCGAATTCCCATTCAATTTTGGACCAATTTTTTGAATTTCTGCCCGTTTGTGTATCAACAAAAATGTTTATATTAAACCCACGTTTTCCCCCATCCATCCCATCATTCTTTTTATATCCCCTAATCCCTGAATATTAATCTCGCTATATATATTCCACATACAATATTCATTACAATATTAATATAAATAAACATTTCACCAAATTCAATTTCTGATTTAAACATTTCCCCAAAATCCCATTCAACAAAATAATCATTAAATCCCGGAATTATATAGAATAATTTTTATTTTGAGGTTGAGGTTGAGGTTAAGGTTGAGAGATTTTGAAGTTCAAAGGGCTCATGGGCTCAAGAGTTCAAAAGTTTAGACGTTCAGATGTTCAGAGGTAATACGCCCCATCGGTTGCCTTATTCCAGGCGGGGTTCAAAATGCGGAACCTCTGGTTCTGCCGACTGCCGACTGTCAACTGGCGATATTCAATCCCCGCTTTGCGGGTTTCAACACCTCGCGTTGTTCGGTGTTCAATCGCTGCTCCGCAGCGTTCAACATGTTGAACATCNNGAGATGATTGAATCTTTGAACACTGTGTACAGCGAAGTGATTGAACGGCACGAAGTGCCGACTGTCTACCGGCTACCGGCTACTGGCTACTGAATATCATTCTTTCTCCAGAAAAAAATCATTAACTTTAAAATTCGGTAAAAGAAGGGAATCATGGAGACAATCAGTAAATGGCGGGAATTTGATCAACGGCTCAAGTATGTAAAATCCGTTGTCATTACGACTCATCTGAACCCGGACGGGGATGCCATCGGATCGGAACTGGCTATGGCAGAATATTTGCGCCGGCTTGGAAAAAACGTGACTATTCTCAATCCGTCACCCCTTCCCGATGCCCTCCGCTTTATGGATGAAAAAAATGACATAACAACCTATATTAAACAAATTCATGATTCGGAAGTCCAGCAGTCTGATTTACTCCTTTTCCTTGATGTGGGCGATTTTGACAGAGCAGGTTATGTGGGTCAGGCATCTTTGCAGTATAATAAAAATGTGGTCTCTATCGACCATCACCCTCAGTCCGATCACAGCCGGTATCTTCTGTTTATTGAAGATACAAATGCTTCTTCCACCGGTTATATGGTTTATAACTATCTTAAAACATTTCACCCGGATTCGCTTTCCCCGTCCGTTGCACGCAACTTGTATATTGCCGTTATGACAGATACGGGTAATTTTAAATTCAGCAATACACGGGCTGAAGATCACCTGATGGCGGGAGATTTGATCCGTTTTGGACTTAATCCCTATAAGATGTATTGCCAGATCTATGAACAATACAGTCTTGCCCGTATGCTGTTGCTTGGATATACGCTTCAAAATCTGAATTTTGACTGTAACGGTAAACTGGTCTGGTTTATTATCACACAGGACATCTTTCTGAAGTTTGGCGCAACTTACGATGATCTGGACGGTTTCAGTGATTTTATGCGTTCAATTGCCGGGGTTGAAGTTAGTCTGATGTTTAAAGAGATGGAAGACGGAACCTGCCGAATCAATATCCGTTCAAAAGGTCGGATTGTGATCAACAAAGTGGCTCAACATTTTGGCGGAGGCGGACACCCTTTTGCCAGCGGTGCGAACCTTAAAAAGAAACTGAACGAAGCGATACCCTCTGTCCTGAGGGAAGTAAAACGGGTTATGGAAGGATACGCATGAATTCCCCGCGAATAAAAATTGACGTTGCCAAAGGATGCGGATTCTGCGGAGGTGTTCGCCGGGCAGTGGATATTGCCCTTAAAGCAGCAGACGAATACGGATCTGTCGCTATGTTGGGTGATATTGTCCACAATGAAGACGTGGTTTCCATGCTGGAAAGCAACGGTGTACACGTTGTGAATTCTCCGGAAGACATCACAAATAAACCGGTCCTTCTGAGAGCGCACGGGACCCCGCCTGAAACAGAAAATCTCCTTCGCGAGAAAGGCTTGTTTATCATCGATGCCACGTGTCCCCTTGTCAAAGAAATTCACAGCGCAGTCCGGGAACTTGAAAAGGAAAACCGGACATGCATTATTATCGGGGATAAAGGTCATGAAGAAGTGGATGGCATTTCAGGCCGGGTGAAGACGTCTCTGATTCTGTCCGGACCGCAGGATGCAGAAAAGTTGCCTTCTATGAAAAAAGCCGGGGTGGTGGTTCAGAGCACACAAACTCACCAGAATCTGAATGCAATCGTTGCCATACTGTTGACCAAAGTCCAGGATCTGCGGATTATCAACACAATTTGTGCCCCCAGCCGGCAGAATCAGAAAGAAGCGGAACGTATTGCCCGGGAAAATGATGTGATTATTGTCATCGGCAGCCGATCCTCTGCCAATACGCGAAGACTGTATCAGGTTGTGAAGAAATATAATCCGGATGTTTATCTTGTTTCATCGTCGGATGAACTTGAAAAAGACTGGTTTAATGTCGTACAATCAGTAGGGATCACTGCCGGTGCAAGCACGCCGGATGATGTGATCGGTGAAGTGATCTTTAAAATTCGGGAATTTGGATAAGAAAGAAGGGGAAACATGGAAAAAAGTTCCTATGAAGTTAAAGTCGGTTTAGCGGAAATGCTTAAAGGCGGCGTGATCATGGACGTGACCAACGTGGATCAGGCCAAAATTGCCGAGGATGCCGGAGCGGCAGCCGTTATGGCCCTGGAAAGAATTCCTGCAGATATCCGGCTTTATGGCGGAATTGCCCGGATGAGCAATCCGGAAATGATTTTAAAAATTAAAGAAGCAGTCTCTATACCTGTTATGGCAAAATGCAGGATCGGCCACTTTGCAGAAGCTCAAATCCTTGAAGAACTGGGAATAGATTTTATTGATGAGTCTGAAGTACTCACACCGGCTGATGAAGAAAACCACATCTGGAAGCATGATTTTAAAGCTCCTTTTGTCTGTGGTTGCCGGGATCTGGGAGAAGCCCTTCGCCGAATCGGCGAAGGTGCAGCCATGATGCGTACGAAAGGTGAAGCGGGAACCGGTGATATTGTGGAAGCCGTCCGCCATATGCGGGACGTAAACCGGGGTATCCGTCGTCTTCAGATGATGGATAAAGAAGAACTCATGGCAGAAGCCAAACGCCTGGGCGCTCCGTTCTCTATCGTTGAAATCGTTGCCCAGAAAGGGAAACTGCCGGTTCCCAATTTTGCTGCCGGAGGTGTTGCAACTCCTGCAGATGCATCCCTTATGATGCAGCTGGGTGCAGAAGCCGTTTTTGTAGGTTCGGGAATCTTTAAATCTGATGATCCCGCCTCCCGTGCTGAAGCAATTGTAAAGGCTGTAACTTACTACAATGACCCCGCTGTTCTTTTGGACGTTTCAAAAGGATTGAAAGATGCCATGGTGGGAAAACCGGCCAAAGAACTTCCGGATGATGAAAAACTTGCCAAACGGGGGTGGTGATTGACGCGAATCGGGGTGCTTGGAATTCAGGGTGCCTATCTGAAACATGAACATGTGTTAAAGGAACTTGGCATTCAATCTGTCATTGTTAAATATGCTGCACAGCTTGACAAACTTGACGGACTGATTATTCCGGGAGGGGAATCTACGGTGATTTCACGACAGTTGGGTTTCCGGCTGAGCTGGGAAGACCTTTATTCGTTTTCAAAAGAAAAAGGTGTTTTTGGCACCTGTGCCGGCCTGATCCTTCTGGGAAACGGCGGTTCGGATCCCCGTGTGAGACAACTGGGTGTTCTGGATGCAGCCATTGAACGAAATGCCTATGGTTCACAAATCGAGTCCTTCTCGGAAGATGTTGCCCTCTCCTTTGACAGCAAACCTTTCCATGCCGTGTTTATCCGGGCTCCGAAAATCCTCTCCTGGGGAAAAAATGTGCAGGTTCTTGCCACATTAAAAAACCGGCCTGTCATGATCCGCCAGGACAAATTGCTTGGAGCTGCCTTTCATCCCGAATTGACGGATGATGTGAGAATTCATGAATATTTTATTCAAATGTGTGAACAATAGCCGGAAGGTGATATGGATTATCAATATCTGCCGCATATAAATTCACCGGATGACCTGAAAAAATTGAATCTTGATGAACTGAAAATTCTGGCGGATGAGGTCCGGGATTTTATTATTCAAAATGTCAGGAAAACAGGCGGACATTTGGCGCCGTCTCTCGGAGTCGTGGAACTGACGATTGCCATGCTTTACGTGTTTGATCTTCCCCGTGATAAAATTATCTGGGATGTTGGGCACCAGGCATACGCTTTTAAAGTCCTTACCGGAAGACGGGATAAACTGAATACGCTCCGGCAATTAGGGGGAATCAGCGGTTTTCTGAAACGGGATGAAAGTGACTATGATGCTTTTGGCGCAGGCCATGCGTCCACGTCCATTTCGGCTGCCCTTGGCTTTTCTGTTGCCAATGAACTGACAAATCGGAAAGACAGAGTTGTTGCCGTTATCGGTGACGGCTCTCTCACCGGCGGACTGGCATACGAGGGTCTGAATAACCTGGGGACTCTGAAAAAACAGCTAATAACAATATTAAATGACAATGAAATGTCCATTTCCCCCAATGTAGGAGCAATTTCAAAATATCTGCATAAAATAGTCTCTGATCCTATTTATAATCGGATCCGCGACAAAGTCTGGGACCTTACAAGCCGTCTGTCTATGGGGAAATTTATGCTTCGCGGCGGGTTGAAAAAACTGGAGGAAAGCCTTAAAAATCTTCTGGTTCCGGGTATACTTTTTGATGAACTGGGTGTCCGGTATTACGGTCCCGTTGACGGGCATGACATTAATGACATGGTGAAGACGTTTACCCGGCTCAAAGATATTAAAACACCGATTCTGATCCATGTCCTGACCAAAAAAGGCAAAGGATTAACAGAAGCAGAAGATGACCCCACGTCATTTCACGGAATTCAGGGCGGAAAAATCGGAAATCCGTCAAAAGTGCCGCCGTATACCTGTGTTTTTGGTCAAACCGCTGTTGAACTGGCTGAAAACGATAAACGTGTTGTTGCTATTACGGCAGCGATGAAGGAAGGTACCGGACTGTTCGAATTTGATAAAAAATTTCCGAAACGATTTTTCGACGTGGGCATTGCAGAAGGACATGCCGTGACATATGCTGCCGGACTGGCTGCAAACAGACTCCGTCCCATCGTCTCTGTTTATTCTACATTCATGCAAAGAGCTCTGGATGAAGTGATGCATGATGTAGCCCTCCAAAAACTACCGGTTCTTTTCTGTCTGGACAGGGCAGGTCTTGTCGGTCCTGACGGTTCTACCCATCACGGGGTTTTTGATTTTTCATACTTGTCTATGCTTCCCAATATTATCGTATCAGCACCCAAAGACGGCAATGAACTGCGGGATCTCATGCATTCTGCGCTACACGTTGATAATATGCCATGGGTAATTCGTTATCCCCGGGATGAGGCCGTCCGGTATGATCCCTCCCTGAAACCGAAGATCCTTAAACCCGGTTCGTGGGAGTGGCTGCAAAAAGGGAAAAAACTGGCCATCATCGCTACAGGATCCATGGTTTATGAATCTGAACTGGCTCTTCGTATGCTTGCCGGTGTCATTCCCGATGTAACTTTCATCAATGCCCGGTTTATCAAACCGATGGATACAGAGATGCTGAAACAAATTGCCGAATCCCATAAAACAATCCTGACTATTGAAGAGAATGCTGCTCCGGGCGGATTGGGACAACAGATCAGGGCTTTTTACAATGATTCGGAAAAGCTGAAAATTGTCAATATGACTCTTCCTGATTCCTACATTACGCATGGGAAACGGACTGAACTCCTGAAATTGTCAGGTTTGTCTGCGACACATATTGCCGATCGAATCCGGGAACTCCTGTAATTAGGATGAATGATGCTTCGATTTATCAGAACTGAACCGGTAAAATATGCTGACCTGCATTTTCATTCCTCTGCATCTGACGGGAAATACTCCCCGGTCAGCCTGGGCAAATATCTGACCCGCAGACGGATTGCCGCTGCATCACTCACAGATCACGACACCATAAACGGATTTAAGTCTTTCACCAAATCCTACCGGGGGATTGCCATACCCGGTGTAGAACTCTCAGTGATAAAAGACGGACACGACATTCATATTTTAGGGTATGGGTTTGATCCGGATAATAACCGCCTGAATGAAAAACTCGCCTATTATCGAGATGTTCGGCATAAACGGGTTTTTCATATTATCGAACGTCTGAGGGATCTGGGAATGCCCATTTCAAATGAAGATGTGGTAAAAAACATTCCCCCCGGAGCCTCGGCAGGGAGGCCTCACATAGCACGAACGCTTGTTGCACGGAAATGGGTCAGATCTGAAACGGAAGCCTTTGATAAATACCTTGATTATGATAAACCGGCTTATGTTCCAAAAGCAAAGATGACACTTTCCGAAGCATTGGAACTCATTCATCAGGCCCGGGGAATTGCCGTCCTTGCCCACCCCGGGAAAAGTAACGGGGACAGTATTCAAAAGATTATCCAAAATCCTGATCTGGACGGTATTGAAGTCTGGCATCCCAATCACAGTGACGACCTTTCCCGCGAATGGCTCACAATCACAAAGGAAACAGATCGAGCGGCTACAGGCGGATCAGACTTCCACGCGTCTGCTGAAGGAAAAAGTGATTCTCTGGGTATGTACGGACTTGAAATCGGAGTGTGGATTCTGTTCAAAAAGAAATTGATTGAACGCGAAACCTTTATTGCGCCGTATTTGTGAGAGTTTATGATTTGCATTGATACACTTATAACGGGTGTTTTCCAAACCAACACCTACTTTTTAACCGAATCGGATGAAACGCTGATCATTGATCCCGGCGACAGATTGAATAAAATTGAAAAGTTTATCCGGGACAAAAATTACAAGCCAGTAGGCATTCTTTGCACTCATGCTCATATGGATCACGTTGTGACCGCTCTTCCGCTCATGAAAAAATTCTCAATTTCAGTTTTTCTCCATGAACTGGAAAACCTTATTCTGGACAGTTTGCCGGTTATGTGCCGTCAATTTCACATGCCCTATTACGGCCGGCCTGATCCGGTCCGATGGCTGAAAACCGGAGACCGTGTTCAAATCGGGCATTTTGATCTCCCGTTCCGCCATACGCCGGGACATACACCCGGAGGATTGTCACTGTTGACGGATGGGGGTGTTTTTTCCGGGGATACCATTTTTTCCGGCTCAGTAGGACGGTCTGATTTTCCCGGCGGAAATGCCGCAGCGCTGGAGCAATCTATCCGTACACAAATCTATACACTTGAAGATGATACAATCCTTTGGCCCGGTCATGGTCCCAAAACGACTGTTGGCCATGAAAAGAAATTCAATCCCTTCGTCAATGCTTTTTGAGTAATCATGGTTTTACACCTTCCGGATTATTATTATCCATTATGACAGAATGGTCAGACCTTGCACAGAAAGTGCATCAGCATATCACAGAGGAGAAGCTCCTTGCTAAAGGGGACAGAATCCTTGTAGCCCTGTCAGGAGGAAGGGACAGTGTTGCACTTCTCTATGTTCTGCACGAATTATCTGTCGCATGGAAATGGACACTTATTGCCGCTCATGTGAACCATGGGCTCAGGCCGGGAGACGATGTGTCTGAATCCTTGCTTTGCCGGCATATTGCGCATGATCTGGGACTGGAGTTGCTTGAGGAAAAACTCTCAATTCCGCACAATGGAAATCTTGAACAAACAGCCCGGGTTATGCGCTATGACAGTCTGGAAAAATGGGCTTTTGAAAAACAATGTCGGGCAATTGTTACCGGTCATCACCTGGATGATCAGGCAGAAACAGTTTTTTACAGGATTCTGAAAGGATCCGGGTTGTACGGACTGACGGGAATTCATGTTTCCCGGGATAAGATCCGAAGACCTCTTCTGACTATCAGCCGGGAAGAAATCAGTACCTATTGTCATACACACGGATTGGTTTATGCAGATGATCACAGCAACAGAGACGAAACGTTTATCCGTAACCGGATTCGCTATTCTGTAATTCCCTATCTGAAAAAAAACGGGTTCTCGCAGGTTTCTCACCATTTGGCACGTCTTGCCGAATCGGCTTCAATATCCAGAAAAGTCCTGGAAACATACCTGCAGAAGGACTTGGATTCATTGGTCACAGAAACGTCATCCGGTTTCGTGATTGACCGTGTTCGCTGGAAATCGTTCGATTATGAAACACAGGTTTTGCTGCTGAAGGAATTTTTTCTCATCCATAATCCTGCCGTTTCTCATACAAGCCGTGAATCAATCCGTCGGCTTGTCCATTTTCTGAACACAGCGGAAAAAGGTCAAATCCATCAAATGACCGAAAATTTAACATGGGTTGTAGACCATGAAACCATACATATTACATCGGGAATTGACAAAGGGAAAAATCTTATCTGGATTCCCGGGACAACGGTTCAGTGGACACCCTGGATTACGCTGGAATGGGATTATCCCGGAACGCCGGCAGGGTGGGACAGATCATCGTTTGAGGAATTTTTTACAGATGACTTAATTCATATAAAAGTGTATATTCAAGAATGGTCTTCCGGCGACCGGATGGATCCTATGGGTAATAGCAAACATCTGGTCAGCGATCTTTTAAAGGATGCGGGTGTTCCGGCTGTTATCCGTTCTCATTACCCGGTTGTCAGAACAGATAAGGATATTATCTGGATCCCCGGGATTCGGCGCAGCGATAAATACACCGTGTCTCAAAACACAAAGAATTGTGTCCGTTTGAGGTGCACACTTCAGAAGGAGTATTATGACATTATCAGAAAAAAATCTCATCATTGATCTGAAAGGACCGTTTGAAGGCCAGGTGCTGGATTGCCTTTTTACGGAAGAACAAATTCAGAAGAGAGTTTCAGAGATTGCAGATGAAATTTCGAGTGATCTTAAAAAGTCCCCTCTGCCGCCGATCATGATTGGTGTTTTAAACGGCAGTCTGTTTTTTATGGCAGATCTGATGCGGGCCATGTCAATTGAATCGGAGATGGATTTTATTAAAATTTCATCATATCACCATACATCATCTACCGGGACTGTCCGTTTGGTGAAAGACATCAGTGCGCAAATCACGGACAGGGATGTGATCCTTGTGGAAGATATTGTGGATACAGGATTATCCATCAATTTTTTAAGAAAGCGAATGCTTTCCAATTCACCGAATTCACTTCGGGTTGTCACATTTCTGTATAAAAAAGAGATGAGTCAGCTTGAAAAGGAACCGGAATACATTGGATTCGTTATACCAAATCGCTTTGTTGTGGGATATGGGTTGGATCTCGACCAGAAATTCCGGACACTGCGAGATATTTATGCGTTCGCTCCGGACAAGGATATTGCAAAAAAAAGAAGAGGAGACCATGAATAACAAAGAAACCAGGAAAGATACAGCTCCCCGTCAACGTAAAACAACCAATTCAGGCAGGAATACGCCCCCGCGCAAACCCTCTTCAGGTCCGCCTCCCCGGCGATCTTCCGGATCAAAACAGGGTGGCAACGAACCGGGCTTCGACTGGAAAAAAGCGCCAAAGACTCCCTTTATCTGGATTTTTATTATCATAGCCGTAATTTTTCTTGCCAATATTTTTGCCAGCAATACAATCGGTGAACGGGAAATAACATTCACGCAATTCAACGATTATCTGGAATCAGGATTTGTGAGGGAAGGCGAAATAATCGGAAATCAGTTCCATGGCGTTTTAAAGGATTCCAGGACCGTCATTGTCAGCGGAAAAGAATATGAATTTACCCGCTTTGTTTTAACCCTCCCTTTTGTTGACAGCGGAATGCTTGAAAAATGGGATGAGAACAACCTTCAATATACATTCAAGGAAAAAACGGCCAACTGGACTGATATTCTCATCGGTATTATTCCAGGGGTCCTGATTATCGGACTCTGGATTTTCTGGATGCGGCGTTTACAGGGAAATGCAGGCGGCCAGAAAGGCATTTTTAGTTTCGGGAAAAGTCCGGCAAAAATGTTCAACCCTGAAAAAACACTGGTTACATTCAATGATGTGGCCGGATGTGAAGAAGCAAAGTATGAACTTCAGGAAATCATAGAATTTTTAAAGGATCCGGATCGGTTTCAGCGATTGGGAGGTAAAATTCCCCGGGGTGCCCTGCTTCTGGGTCCTCCCGGAACCGGTAAAACCCTTCTGGCAAAGGCTGCAGCCGGTGAAGCAAAAGTTCCTTTCTACAGCATTTCAGGTGCTGATTTTGTGGAAATGTTCGTGGGCGTGGGAGCCAGCCGGGTGCGGGGACTTTTTGATCAGGCGGTCAAAACATCACCCTGTATCGTTTTTATAGATGAAATTGATGCCGTGGGCAGGCAGAGAGGTGCCGGTCTGGGAGGGGGGCACGACGAACGGGAACAGACACTGAACCAGCTGCTGGTGCAGATGGACGGATTTGATTCCGATTCAAGTGTGATCGTTCTGGCTGCCACAAACCGTCCTGATATTTTAGATAAAGCCCTTTTGCGTCCCGGCCGATTTGACCGGCAGGTTGTTGTGGATATCCCCGATGTGAACGGACGGGAAGGAATTTTGAAAGTCCATACAAAAAATATTCCCCTCAGTGCAAATGTGGACCTGAAAACCCTTGCCAAAGGAACACCGGGTATGGTAGGAGCCGATCTGGCCAATATGGTCAATGAAGCAGCGCTTTTGGCGGCTCGAAAAGGTAAAAAGTCTGTTGAAATGAGGGATATGGAAGATGCCAAGGACAAAGTTCTTATGGGAACAGAACGGCGTTCCATGATTATTAGCGACAAGGATAAACGGATTACGGCCTATCATGAGTCGGGTCATGCCCTGGTTGCACTCTTTCTTCCGGAAGCAGATCCTGTCCACAAGGTTTCCATTATACCTCGCGGCAGGGCGTTGGGAGTGACCCACATGATGCCTGTTGATGATAAACATAATTATTCCAAAAATTATATCCTTGCTCAACTGCAGGTTTTGCTTGGCGGACGTTCTGCCGAAGAAATTGTTTTTGATGACATAACAACCGGCGCAGGTAATGACCTTGAACGGGCAACAGCTCTTGCCCGTAAAATGGTTTGTGAGTGGGGCATGAGTGAAAAACTGGGACCTCTGACCTTCGGCAATCAAAATGAAGAAATTTTTCTTGGCCGTGAATTCGGCCGATCAGCTGATTACAGCGAAGAAACAGCCCGGACAATCGATACGGAAATTTCCAGTATCGTTAACAATGCTCACAAAAACGCTGCAAAGATCCTTACGGATCATCTGGATCTGTTGCATAAACTCGCCGATACACTTTTGGTCCGGGAAATGCTGGACAGTCATGAATTGCTGGAAATAATCAAATCAGTCGGAATTGATGTTGAACCGCTGAAAAAAAATGTGGTTGTTCTTCATGATGATGTTGAAAAAAGCATTTCTGAAGAAAAAGTCCGGGACGATAATCAATCATCGGAAACACCATCCGAAGAGGATAAAACGAATAATAATTTGACACAGTGAGTTATGAAAAATTATGGCCTGTTGCCGTGAATTGGATATCAAATCCTCCGGGGAATTAAAAGAACTTTTTATACACATGGGTGTAAATCCCGACGGCATGAATATTATGATCCCCAGAGGACGATTCAGAACCATTCTCCTAAAGAATCTGAAACCGGTTCCGGCCAATATTTTAAAACAGGAATGTCTCGCAGTCGGAGCTGAATGTGCCCTTCACCAGCAAACTGTCACCCATGACGTAGATACAACCGATGCTCTCCTCATGGCAACCGATGATCAGTGCCTGCGAATTATCAATCATCTGCAAAGACAACCTTTCGGATTAAGCACAATCGGGAAAAATCTAAATTCTTTAATTTTCGAACCGGTGAATGCCACAGTTAAACTGGCCCATGGGAAGACTCTTGATTTAGCCGGGGGTACAGTTGTCATGGGCATTTTGAATCTTACGCCCGATTCATTCAGTGACGGTGGCAAGTATACGACAACTGAAACCGCCCTGAAACGTGCAGAAGAGATGATTCGTGAAGGGGCGGGAATTATTGACGTGGGCGGCGAATCTACACGCCCCGGAGCAGCTGAAGTGTCGGTGAGTGAGGAAATGGACCGTGTTGTGCCGGTTGTGGAAAAACTTGCTGAGATCTGCCCCGTAATTTCGGTCGATACGGCAAAACCGGATGTGGCCGAAGAAGCCCTGAAAGCCGGTGCTCATATGATCAATGATATTTTTGGTTTTCGTAAAAATCACCGTATGTCCCAGGTCGTTTACAGGAATGGGGCCGGAGCGGTTCTCATGCATATTCAGGGCACACCGGGAACCATGCAGAAAAATCCTCAATACGGCGATGTTGTAGGCGATATCCTGAAGGTTCTGAAAGAAAGTGTAAAAATTGCTGAAGACGAGGGTATAACGAAAGATCATTTGATCATCGATCCGGGAATCGGGTTTGGGAAGGATTTACGCCATAATCTGGATGTGCTGCTTTACCTGAAAGAATTTCTGGCTCTAAAAATCCCGGTTCTGGTAGGTGCTTCTCGGAAATCCTTTATCGGAAAAATTGATCATTCACATGTGACGGATCGGCTTGGCGGATCTCTTGCTGCAGCGGTAACTTCCGTAATGAACGGAGCATCTATTCTTCGTGTTCATGATATAAAGGAAACGGTTCAGGCTGTAAAGGTCATTGATGAAATGAAAAGAAACAGAATATGATCGATCTTTTTAACATCGGTTATATAAAAGTAACACTTCTGGATATTATTGATATTTCACTGGTGACGATCCTGATATACGGGATTTACATTTTGTTCAGGGATTCCCGGGCAAAACAAATGGTTATCGGGCTGGTTATACTCATATTCCTCGGAACCTTTGCGCAGGTTTTAAATCTGCAGGCATTATCATGGATCCTTGGCAGTCTTCAGGCAGCATGGCTTATCTTTTTTGTTATCGTTTTTCAACCCGAACTGCGACGTATCCTTCTTCTCGTAGGACAGAATCCCCTGGTTAGAAAGATATTCTCACCGGAAACGTACGATTTTACGGAAGAATTGATCTATTCCGTTATGGAATTGCAGCGGCGGCGAATTGGTGCACTCCTGGTCGTGTTGCGTGATCAGGGTCTACAATCGATTGTTGAAAAAGGGATCGTTATAAACGGTTCAATTTCTACTCAGCTTATTTTGTCAATTTTCAATCCTGATTCTCCTCTGCATGACGGAGCTGCCATTATTTATCAGGATCAGATCGTGGCTGCCAAGTGTATTCTTCCCCTCAGCGAAAACACGGATGTGGATCCAACAATCGGAACACGCCATCTGGCTGCCTTGGGCTTGTCAGAAGAGAGTGAAGCATTTATTATTGTCGTATCGGAAGAAACCGGCAAAATTTCCACTGCTTTTCGCGGAATTCTCAAACGTGGACTTGATGAACCGGCACTGAGAACGAGTTTGATCAAATATATGTCAGGAAGAAATGTCTAAAAATCCCATTATAAAATTGATTGTCTTTTTATTCCTGCCTCTGATTTTTCTGAAGGCAGAACTAACCGTTGAATCCTCAAACGGGAAAATGACACTTGACTGGGAACTGGATCCTTCCCGTGTAAGCACTTTCAGCGAAGACCTTGTTAAGGACGGCTGGACATCCCTGGATGTTAACGGCTTCTGGACGTCTGCCTATATTCAGACCTTTTCCGGAGACCTGAAAAATATCACTGTTCAAACTGAGCTTATCAAAGAACACAAAAATACCGGCAACCTCACATTCAGACCGGCTTTTGAGCAGTCAACCGGCTTTGAGGAAGTCGTGTCCGAAAGCAGGGAAAAACGGGATATTCCATCTTTCTTTTCATTAAACAAACTGCCCGGCGGTGGTTTTTCGCTGACATTTATTCCTGTTATTCCCCTGTCAGAGAATGAATTTCGATTTGTGAGCCAATACAGAGTAACCCTTTCGGATCCGGCTGGAAAAATGGGCGAATACAGGGAAAGTCCCCGGGTTAAAAAGCCGGCTCTCAGAAAATCAGCAGGGTCAATTACAGACGGGCCGTATATCAATGTCCGCTTCAGCGAGGCTGGAATGATTTGTATAACGGGCGAAATGCTTTCTGAAGCAGGAGTCGTTCTCAGAAATATGAAACCCGATATGATCCAGGTCTGGCATCAGGGAATAGAATTGCCGGCTCGAATCAATGCACGATCTCCATCCCGGTTGTATAAAGAGGATAAAATCCTTGTGTGGGTTGATTCGCTAGCAAATCCCTATGGCAATTATCGCCACAACCCCCATTCTCCCTACGATGTTTTGCAAATTGTATGGAACCGTGCAAAGGGTCTGCGCTATGCAGAAGAATCAGGTGAAGTAACCGGTAATGTGGATTTCCAGCCGGAAAGCTTTACGGACGTTGTTCATCTGGAAAGAGCGGAACGATGGGATAAACTGTCTCAGGTGGATCAGGACCTGCTGACGGAATTGACAGACCATTGGTTTTTTGGAAATCAAATCATTGCCGGAACATCCGATACGTTTCATATACGTCTTGACCACCCAAAACAAAATTCGGAACGTCAGGTTAAAGTCAACCTGAGATTTCAGGGGATTACGTATGGATCGGCAGACCACCAGGTAACGATCCTTTTAAACAACCGGTTTGTTTCTGTTGACAGTTGGGCCGGACAGAAAGAGAAATTCATCAGCAGTGAAGGACAGAATTTTTCACACGGGCATTTGCAAAACGGGAATAATGTTTTGACTGTGGTTATGTCCGGCGATCCTACAATTGACAGACTGTATGATACGGTGATGCTGGACTGGGTGAAGATTGAATATGACCGGTATTTCCGGGCTGCCAGTGACCGGATACAATTCAAACCGCCTTCTGAAACCGGTCCGGGAACATATCTCTATGAATTGAATGGGTTTTCCGGACCTGACGTGATGATAATTAAGAATAACCGTTTCTGGGTCCGGGATTATGTGGTTTTCTACGATTCCAAATACAGGGGATATACCGTTTTATTTCAGGATGAATCTCTCGACGGGAAAGAATCCTATTCAGCCATAGGAGCAGACGGTATCGTCTCTGCAGATACTGTGATTTACAGGGATCCGGCTCTCATGGGTCCTTTCCATGAACAGGGAGATTATATTATTATTAGTCATCCTGATTTTCTCGAGGAATTGTCAGATTTTCTTGATCTTCAGAGGTCACGCGGATTCTCGCCTGTTGTGGTTGATGTAACCCGGATTTATGATCATTACAGCTGGGGGAATCAGTCCCCTTACGCCATCCGGCGTTTTTTGAAAGATGCCTGGGAAAACTGGTCCATTCAGCCCCGATATGCACTCCTGGTGGGCGATGCAGGTAAAACAGGTCGCTCAACCTATAAAGAAGGGATGTTTATTCCCACACAATTTTTCCAGACATACCGGTATGGTGCCTGTGTTACCGACACATGGTATGGCGATATCAATGATGATATGTATCAGGAAATTATTGTAGGGCGTCTTCCCGTACGGAATGCAGAACAGGTTCACAATGCCGTGAATAAATTCAGAACCTGGCACGAAAAACCGGTTATCAGTGAATGGCTGAACCGGATGGTTATGATTGCCGGCTATGAAGATGAGTTTAAAATCCAGACGGAAACGGCCATCAGCGAATACATCCCGGCCAGTGTTCAGGTGGACCGGCTGTATATCAATCCCAGTGCTGAAACCGGACCCTTTTTCGGTACCACGGCGACACTGTCCGATATGATCAATGCCGGAAAACCTGTTATAAACTTCAGAGGACACGGAGGCGGAGCCGTCTGGGCAGACCGGAGTCTGTTTACGCTGGACGATGTTGAAACGCTGGAAAATGAGGAAAAACCCTGTATCATTACGTCATTTACATGTTTTACGGCAGCCTTTGAAACGGAACAGGGACTGGGTGAAGGTTTGACCCGTCTTCCCGGCGGCTCAGTGGCTTTTTTAGGTTCCTCCGGTCTGGGATGGGTTGTGAATGATTACCTTATGCTTCAGGCTATTTATCAGTATATGTTTAAGGAAGGATTAAGCTTCGGCAAAGCAGTTCAATTGGGTAAACTCCTATATACCACCACAACCGGCTGGCGAACCCATGCAAAAACCGGTTTTTATCAATATAATATTCTGGGGGATCCGTCTGTCGTGCTGCCTTTCGATTACAAAACAGGAAATCTGGCAATCCAGCCGCCGGATGCCTCACCCGGAGATCAGATCGTGATTACCCTGCCTGAATATGCTGCAGAATCTGCCATGCTTGATTTAACCTTCAGAGGATCTCTGGATAAAAAACAACCGGTAATCCAACGGATACCGTTTAAACCGGGTGCAGATTCCCGGATAAATCTGACCATACCGGATACAATCACTGCGGAAACCGGTGATCTTACGGTTTTTTTCTGGAATGAAAATGCCGGGACATATTGTGCCGGTCATGCCCCTCTCAGTTTTGGCGCATCACTTATTTACGAACCCTATTTCCCCGATGGAATTCCGGAGATTGGGAACCGCAGCCCTTTTTACGTAAAGGTTAAAGATTCTCAGGGCGTGGATTCCGTTATGGTTCAATGGAATAATGGCAATATTGAACTGCTGGATCCTATCGGGAATGATGTGTACACGTCAAATGACATCCTGTGGGATAACGGTTCAGGCAAACGATTTCGTATACGCGTCATTGACGGTAATAAGAATCAAACAGAATCCCAATGGTTTTTACTAAAACCCCTTCCCGGTGCCGATCTGAGAATTTACAGTGTTGAGGCAACGGAAAAAGGACTCCGTATATCGGCAGGTTCAACGGTCAATGATCAAATACAGGCCAAACTCACATGCACGCTGAATACCAATACAGTTGTAACGGATACGCTGACTCTGATTAAAGGGGTTCAATACCTTTATCCTTCCGTTAATTTGCCCTTCGGAACAGTGCCGCTGGAAATATCGATGTATCCCATTCATTATATAGAAACAGATTCGTCCAATAACTCCTGGACCGGAACATTGACCAATACATGGATAAAGGCAAATCATTCCGGAATTTCAGGATACCCCGGCGGATTGGATCTTGATCATGAG
>DKER01000101.1 GCA_002452555.1 Fidelibacterota bacterium UBA6817
ATGATGATACCCGGAATGATGAGCGGCTGGATACAGGAAATTGTGGGATACCAGAATTTCTTTATCTGGGTTGTTATTGCTACAATTCCGGGATTTATCCTGATACGCTACTTGCCGATAAGTGCAGATTTCGGAAAAAAGAAAGAATAAGCGTTACCAACAACGCAATTCATAACAGCTATGTACCTTAAATTATTGTTTTATTTTTATACAAATGTTTATATCATACGGCTAAAAATTATCATAACATAAACATAAACAATACACCGGAATATCAAACCATACCAGCGTCATACTTCCACTCAACATAAGGCGTCACATGCTAAACATGAATTATGCTATGAATTGGATGAAATATAAAGTGATTTTATTTAGTGCTGTGTTTTTGGCTTTATNNGGCACGCGTTGGCAGGTACGAATAACTGACCGGTCAATCCGAAATTCTTTATTGGAACAGGCCGTTTTTATTGCCAATGCTCTGGATCCTCAATTAATTAAAGAATTAACTTTTACAGAAGCCGATGAAGGATCGATCGCTTACGAAAAAATTCGCGAACAATTGATAGCTTACGGACAGTTGATCAATCAAAGAGGGATTTATTCCTATATATTAAGAGATGGTGAAATTCTGTTCGGACCTGAAAATTATGCGGAAGGTGATCCCATGGGAGAAGGGCCTCCCGGAACAGTTTACGAAGAACCTTCACCTGAAGACTATAATATCTTTAAAACAAAAAAGCCGGTTGTTATGGGTCCGCAAACAGACGAATACGGCACTTTCATATCAGCCATTGCTCCTGTAATGGATCCTCTGACAGATGACGTTCTTATGGTTATAGGGATTGATATTCTTTATGAATCTTATGAAAAAATCCTGTGGAAAGATAAAATCAGAGTTTTGGGTATGACGTTGATCATCGGATTGATTTTAATAACCGGGATCATCATTAACCTTACGTGGAAGTACAGAAAAGACAGGCTGTTACGGCATCTGGAAACATATATAACAGCTGCTTCAGGGCTTCTTCTCACGATAATGGTTTCGTTACTTTTTTATCATCAGGAAACTCAGGATCGGGTTAAAATTTTTAACAATATGTTTTTATCAATGAAAGAAGATGTTAACAATAACCTGTGGGAAATCCGTCATAATATGGAATCTGCGGTTCGTTTTTTTCAAAGCAGTGAAACGGTTGAAGATCAGGAATTTTATTTTTTTAATGACCCCTTTGTCATTTCTTCACATGTGAACTGGCACCAATGGATTGATCATGTGCCTGCTGAGGACCTGCTATTGTATGAGAAATATATAAGCCAGCTTTTCGGCACGCCTTTTTTTGTATGGGAAAATGATGAGCATGGACATAAAATCCCCGTTACCGGTCGAAGAAACTATTATCCCGTTCGGCAAACAGCACCTAAAGGGGTATTTGATGAATTATCAGGATTTGATCTGGGCTCCTTACCTGAATACAATGAAGAATTATTTTTCTCCATAACCCGACATTTG
This sequence comes from Fidelibacterota bacterium UBA6817, assembly GCA_002452555.1. Lineage (GTDB taxonomy): Bacteria > Fidelibacterota > Fidelibacteria > Fidelibacterales > Fidelibacteraceae > Fidelibacter. The sequence goes on from DKER01000101.1 coordinate 1,511, forward strand.
TTGACACCCTTTGCCTTGATGCCAATTTTTACCCCTGATAGTGATAGTATAGAAATTGTCATAATAAAATCAGGGTTCAAACAGGAGAACATAAAGTACTCAATGCCTCTTTCAACAAATATTCTGGGTTTTGTCTCTGCCAATATTAAGGTTAACAGTATTTTAAGCAGGGCTGAAGAGTTTACACTGGAATCGGATACAGTCGTTCATATTCATCTTGTTGATCCGCATACCAATGACGGGATCAAACCTCTCACTTCTTATCCGAAATTCAGTTCCAATTCATGTTTATATCTTGCTGATGTTGATCATTCAATGAATGATCCGTTTTATAAAGCCTTTCCCCTTTTTATGTTTGGAAAGCCTTTTGCGCTGATTGTACATCCTACGGATGCTTTTTTTCATTATTTCCCGTACAGGATAACACTTCTGGTGTTTTTGGGAGGATTATTATTTACAGTTATATTAACTCTTATTATCGGATACATCCGTAACCGTGAAGTCCGGCTGGAAAAACTGGTGGAAAACCAGACACAAGAACTTCATGAACGGATGAAAGAATTAGCCTGTTTAGCTGCAGTCAGAGCGCAGACTCAGGGACATTTGAATAAAGCATCCATGCTGAAAGTTATTCACTATGTTAAACAAGCCATGCAATATCCTGAAATTGCCTTTCCTGTTATTGAACTCAATGGACAAGTCTATTCCAACGGGAAAATAAATATTCAAAAGAATCACAGCATCAGCTCATTGATCCGCGTTGGGAAAACAGTGTATGGAAAATTATGGGTTCTTTACACAAGAGATGTGCCGTTCCAAAAACCGGAAGAAGAAAATTTAATTAAAAGCGTTTCAGAAATTATCGGATTCTGGCATGAGAGAAAGATTCTGGCAGACAGGGAAGCCCATACAAAAAAAGTGCTTATGGGTATTCGCAATGTGAATCAACTCATCGTCAAGGAGAATGACCTGATTGCATTAATCCGGACGGCTTGCAGTAATTTAACCGAGACTCTTGGCTATTTTGATGCCTGGATATCCATACTTGATAAAGATAATAATATTACTCTTACTGAATTTGCCGGTAATGATGTTTGTGGTTTTGAGTCTTATAAAGATCAAATAACAAATCAATCCTTACCTGCTTGTATACAGCAAGTTTTAAAAACGCAAAAATTCATCAATCTTAGTCCTTTTAATCATGATTGCCATAAATGTCCGTATTTGTCGAAGGAACCGGGATTTGCCATTTATTCCGCACCTCTGAGCCATCAGGACAGATTGTACGGTGTTCTCACGGTAAGTGTCTCCCGCGAGTATTATGATCTGGAGGAAGAACAGAACCTCTTTGTGGAAGTTGCTGAAGATATTGGCTTTGCCCTGTATAAAATCGAGATGGAAGAACAGAGAAAAGAATCAGAAATAAAAATTTTAAAAAATCTTCATGAAAAGGAAATTCTCCTTCAGGAAATCCACCATCGTGTAAAAAATAATTTGAATGTTATTTCCAGTCTGTTAAAACTGCAGGCAAGAAGAATTACAAGCAAGGATGAGGCGATAGAGGCTTTCAGTAACAGTAGTAACCGAATACTTGCCATGGCACTTGTTCATAAAAAACTTTATGATACAAAAGATTTTGACCGGGTGGAAATGAACACCTATTTAACATCCCTGGCCAGCCAACTTTTATCGGCATATGGACATCAAGTTAATGTTAAAATATCTACTGAAGCTGAAGATGTTGTATTGGATATTAATACAGCTGTTCCTTGCGGTTTGATACTGAATGAATTGATTTCCAACACGTTAAAACATGCTTTTACTGACAGAAAAATGGGAATGATCCATATAAAAGCTGAATATTCAGAAAACAATGATGTTGTTCTTTCCGTAAAAGATGACGGTATAGGATTTCCGGAAAATTTTGACATTAACGCTGTAGATACGCTTGGACTTCACCTTGTGAAGCTTCTGACGAACCAATTAAACGGGACGCTGTCAATACAGAATGACAAAGGGTCCTTGTTCATTATAAAATTTCCCCGTAAAACAGGGTAGTCGTACCCTGTTAATTTTAACATTCCCCTTCATCCATTTTCCCTGATCCCTCTCATTAAAAAAGGAAGTGGACATGAAAAGTAATGGCAGTTTAAAAACAATTTATATATGCTTTACTGTATTATACCTATATGGTGTTTATATCATTTTGCTTTGTCCCGGGATCCTGGAAGCACGAACAGTTTCGGTTGGCATTTATCAAAATCCCCCTAAAGTTTTTGTGGAAGACGGCAAAGCTCCGAGTGGCATTTTCGTAGATATTATGAATGAGATTGCCCGCCGTGAAAATTGGGATCTGAATTATGTCTATGGGACGTGGAATGAAAATTTAGGTCGTTTGATAAACAATGAATTGGATATTATACTTGACGTTTCCTGGCATAAAGACCGGATAAAAAATATGGATTTTAATAAAATATCAGTCGTTGAGTCATGGTTGCAGGCTTTCTCTACTGACGAAAAACCGCTGGAATCTGTTTATGATTTGAATAATAAAACAATAGCTGTACTTAAAGAATCCATACAGGAATACTATCTTCTTCATGAACTTCCGGTTTGGTTTCCATTGAACTATACTGTTCTGAGCTATCCTGATTATACAGCTACAATTAAAGCCCTGACCGGTGGTAAGGTGGATTTGATTGTAGCAGACAGATTTTTTTACTTTTCTTCACAGCGGCCTTCTGATGTAAAACCAACTCCCATTATTCTTAATCCTATGGGAATATTCTTTGCATTTTCAAACGGTGATCCCGAACAACTTATACCGATTGTTGATAAGCACATTACATCGATGAAAAATAACCCGGCATCTGTCTACTATAAAACCATGGATTATTGGTTAAATATTCCTACTGAAAAAAACCTTTCAAAATTTGTTACACCGGTATTAATGACCAGCGGAAGCCTGTTCCTGATTTTTCTTCTTTTTATATTGTTGTTGAGGAAACAGGTTCGGAATAAAACACAGGAATTGCAGGACAGTAAAAACACATTAATGCATATGAATGAAGAACTGGGAAAATTATATCAGAAGGAAATCGTCAGAGAGAAAGAGATCAGCCATCGGTTAAAAGAAAAGGAAGTTCTTTTAAAGGAGGTCCATCATCGGGTAAAAAACAACCTGAATGTCATCTCCAGCATGATGAAAATCCAAATGCGACGCGTATCAGGAAAAAATGATGCAATAAAAGCATGCCAGAATATCAGTGACCGGATCAAATCCATGGCATTGATTCATGAAAGCATTTATGCTTCAGAAAACCTTGACAACATTAACATGAAGCAATATGTTTCTAAACTGGCAAATCAACTGAAACAAACCTATGTTGGAAACAACAGAATCGTTATTTCGTCAGAAATTGAGAATATTATGCTCAATATAGATAAGGCTGTACCGTGTGGCTTAATGCTCAACGAATTGATTACCAACGCTTTGAAGCATGCTTTTCCTAATCACCAAAACGGTGTTATCATTATTAAATTTCACAGGACAGATGACAGTTTACTTGAATTGAGTGTCATTGACAATGGTGTTGGTTTACCTGAAAACTTTAATGAAGAAGAGAGTGAATCTCTTGGCTTTCATTTGATACGCATACTCACAGACCAAATAAACGGGACCCTTTCTGTCTTAAGTGAGAATGGAACACGGATCAACATACATTTTCCTGTGATGTAAAGAGGCTCGGGTGATTTATTGCAATGGAAACCGGATATGGATTTTCGTGCCGTATTGTCTGATTATTTCCCATTCACCGCTGATCTGCCGTACGAGCATATCAACCATGTTAAATCCCAGCGTTTCGTTGCTTTTTTCATCAATATGGGCAGGCAGCCCAATGCCGGTATCTGATATAAGCAATTCGCAATCTCCATCTTTAGTCTTATGAAAATCAATAATCAAATCACCGGATTCATTATTGGGAAACGCGTGTTTCAGGGCATTGGTAATCAACTCGTTAAGTATGAGTGCTATGGGAATGGCCGTATTAATCGTGAGAACAATACTTTCTCCTTTTAAAAGGGTCTTGACACTGGTTCCTGTATGAAAGACTCCCATTAATTGTGTAAGAAGTGATTTTGCATAATGTTTTAAATCAATCCTGTCAAATTGTCCGTCCTGATATAGATTCTGATGAACCAACGCCATTGACATGACGCGATCACTGCTGTTTTTAAAAGCTGAAATGGCATTATCTTTATTCTTGATTTTTCTTGCCTGCAGTTTTAACAGGCTGGATATAATATTCAGATTATTCTTTACCCGGTGATGGATTTCTTTGATCAGCACATCTTTTTCATACAGATTTTGGTATATCTTTTCTTCATCTGTTTTGCGTCTGGTCACATCCCTGCTGATTATGATAATTTGCTGCAGATTGCCGTCTTTATCATATTTCCGATTGCTAATGGATTCAATCCAGATAATTCGGCCGCTTTTGTGATGGATTCGGTACGTATACGTTGAAATTTCGATTTTCTTCTCATCATTCGCTTTTAAATCATTAAAGAATTGTTCCTTGTCATCAGAATGGATAAGTTCAAAAAAATCGTGTTGACTCAAATAATTCACATCGTATCCGGTTATATTCTTAAAAGCGGGACTTATATATTGACGTTGAAAATTCCCGTCATATAATGCTATGATATCCGAGGAATTTTCTGCGAGCAGCCGGTACTGTTCTTCATTTTGCTTTAAAACCCGATACATATTGTCTTTTAATTTCATATTTGTTAAAAATTCAGCAAAAAGTCTCAGCAAATACCGCTCAGATTTATTCCAGTCCCGTTCAGATTTAACAGAATCAAAACCCACAAATCCCAGACATTTGCCTTCATGCATAAAAGGGATTGTTAATAATGATTTAACGTTTTGCCGTTCCAGTATTTGTCTGACCGGGTCATCTTCGGGCATTTTTGCAACAGAAGGAATAAAAATTCCCTTACCTTCAAAATGTGATGACGTCCACTCAGGTACGGCATCTATCGGGATGGCCTGCAGAGTATCGATTACGGGTTGGATCCCTTCTGAGCACCATTCATATGTATTCTTCATTATTCCTTTGTCAACAAAATAGTCAAAAACATAACATCTGTCCACGTGTGTATAATCTCCGATAACGCGTAATGCTTTTTGGATTTCTTCATCCATCTTGTCAAGAGGACTGTTAATAAATCCTGCGGTAAGATCCATGAGAATTTGTTGAAACGCCATCCGGTCACTGATTTCTTTATCAAGATTATGGGTGTCGGTTTCATCACGGATTATAGCAAGTATTTGCATATCATTAAGTTTGGAAATACGTGCTTCATAATAACGGGTGGATGAATCTAAAACCATGGAATATTTAAATGTCTGTAATATCCCCGTCTGTAAACATGTATGATATGTTGATAATTGTTTTTCTGCTTCTTCTTCTGAAAACATATCATATATCGAAGAACCGATAATTTTATCAGGCGGCATAAAAAGTTGATTCGTCTCCGGTGCATAGAAGTCAGTAAAATTCCCGTCTTTATCCAATACGAAGAGTAAGTCCGGCATACTTTTTAATATTGCTTTTAAACGATCTGAAATGTCTCTGTATTTTTCTTCGGATACTGTCAGATCCTTCAGGAGTTTTTCGTTTTTTTCTTCCTGTTTTTTTTCTTCGGTGATATCCTGAAACAATAGAATCAGACCGACCGGATACGTTTCTTTATTAAGAATCGGATTGGTTGTTAGACGAAAATAAAAAACAGATCCTTTAATAAGTTTTTCTGACTCAAATGTGCAAAATTCCGGTTTGAGGGTTGTCAGTTCCGGCCAGTCGGGTAAAACTTCATTCAGTGTCTTTCCAATATCCCTCGGAGAGATCCCCAAACTCTTTTGGGAAGATGTATTTCTGTCTACGATATGATTGTCCAAATCGACAATAATAACAGGGTTGGGGACATTATCAAAAATCATGGATCTACCGAGGGGGACAATGCTAAATACTTTATATCGGATAAACCCGGTATAAATGATGATGACAGTCAGAAAAAATGCATAGGGAGAAGGATCGAGACCCTTAGGAAAAATATCGATTAGATATAATGTATAAATTACGTATGGAATTATGCCGCCATAGATAATTACAGCCACCTGTTTGCGAAAAAGCGGAGCACTGTTGAGCCACATATTTATTAGCAGAATTAATGCAAAAATTATAAGTGTGGTGGAATAAACACCATGAACCCAATACCAGGGACCGGGTTGAAAACTTAGAAATGTGTAAAACACACTCTCTTGTAAATGAGGATTTTGCAAATATAGAGAATGGAATTCATTACTGACGACTATAATAATAGTTATCAGTGGTATTGCATAAACCAGATTAATGACAGACTCGGAAATTCGTGATGCTCTGCCGGTAAAATCCAGTGTGAATAAGAGGAAGAAAACAGAAATGAACGGAATGCCCAAATATTCCAGTTTGTAAAATATAAGTGCTGTATTTAATGATGTGGTAGAAATTTCCAGCGCATAGAAAAACGTATAAACCGTCGTGGCGATAACCAGATTGATAAAATAGAAAGTTCCTTTTGACTTTTTCTGATTGCAGATATGTCTGAAAATAAAACCATTTACAACCAATACTATAATAAGCGGGATAACGAATACGTTTATATACATCGTTAATTTCCCTTCTTGTTTTTATCGTGTTTTGTTTAAGAATGGGCCGATGCGTAATGTAATATTCTTAACTGAGAGGTATTATAACCATGGAACCTGAACATCCATTGTCTTAAGTTTTTCTTCGAATTCAAACCTTTCCTGACGTTTAAACAGTACACCGGTTTTATCTCTGTCCAGCCATCCGAATTCTTCTGCTTTTTTTTGTGCAGCATCGGGTAATCCCTTCAGCAGGCACTGAAGGATTTCCATTTCAAGTCGTGAAAAACGCTGGGAATTCATAATGTAATCATTAAAAGCTTCCCATGTGACCGGAACCCAACGGCTGACGATTTCATGCCCGATTGTAATCGCATAATCCCTGATCTCTTTCTGTGCATTCGTTTCCATCCGGAGTTTAAGGAAATGAAGAAGGTTATGGAGATCGATTTTCCAGTATGCTTCGGTATAGGTACAAAGGGGAAGATCTTTTCGGGCTTGTTCCCGGGCAACACCTCCCTCAATCCTTTCGTTGTAAATGTCCCTTGTAAGTTTGTGTAATTCTTCTTCCCGGAGACTGAAAAGCCGTCCTTCCTCAGGTGAAATAAAACCTGCACTGCCCTGATGATTGGTTTCTGATTGTCCCCGCCATGCATCGGGGGCGGTTTTCTGGGCAGCGTTAATAGCAATGGAATATCGGGTGGAGTATTCGTTGACACTGGCCGTGCGATGACGAATCCATTGACGCCAACAATCCATAGGAACGCGAATGTGCAGTTTTATTGAACACATTTCGAAGGGACTTGTATGTTGATGACGAAGTAAATAGCGTATCAGCTCACGATCCCGGCTGACTTTTTTTGTCCCTTTCCCGTATGAAACACGGGCCGCCTGGACGATGCTGCTGTCGTTCCCCATATAATCTACAACCCGGACAAAACCGTCATCCAGTACCGGGAAGGGTCTGCCCAAAATCTCATCCAGAGCAGGGCTGTTAAACCGTTCAAAATAGTCATGCTGATCTGTCATCAATGAAATCCCCCAAATAAAAGATTCTGTGAAAGTTAATAAAAAAGTTCAGTTTAGACCCTGTAAAATCTTTTCAAAACACTGGCGATAATTTGTACCTTTCATAATGAATCGTTCATTAAGACAGAAACCATATTATATCGGGGCTCATGTCAGTGCATCCGGCGGCGTTTCAAATGCTCCCAAAAATGCTGCAGATATCGGAGCCTCCGGATTTGCATTTTTTACAAAAAATCAACGGCAATGGGAAGCAAAACCGCTGGAAGAATCTGAAATTGAATCCTTCAAAAAGAACTGTGAGACTTTAGGATTTCCTGTAGAATCCATTTTACCTCATGACGGCTATTTGATCAATTTGGGGCATCCTGAAAAAGAAGCTCTGAAAAAAAGCAGACAGGCATTTATTGATGAGATGCAGCGATGTGAGATGCTGGAATTGGATCGTTTGAATTTTCACCCCGGGAGTCACCTGAGACAGATGTCTGAAAAGGATTGTCTGTCAAGAATAGCTGAGTCCATAAATCTGGCCCTGCAGGAAACGGCGCATGTAACGGCAGTTCTTGAGAATACTGCGGGACAGGGCAGCAACCTTGGGTATACGTTCCAACAGTTGGCGAATATAATGGATCAGATCAAAGACCCATCCCGAATCGGTGTCTGTATTGATACATGCCATGCCTTTGCAGCAGGATATGACCTGAGGACTGACGGAAGTTGTGAATTGGTCTTTGATGAATTTGATAAGATTATCGGGTTTTCAAATCTTCGGGGCATGCATCTGAATGATGCCAAATTCCCGCTGGGAGAAAAAAAAGACAGGCATCAGTCACTGGGGAAGGGTGAATTAGGATTAAGCGTGTTTAAATATATCATGACACGGGATCATTTCAGGGGAATCCCATTAATATTGGAAACGATTGAACCGGAGATATGGGCTGAGGAAATAGAATTGCTTCGCTCCCTGACTTAAACGGATAACCGTACTATTCAAGAATAAGGATTCACTTTGCATTCACATACACACCATCATCATAATCAGGGTAAAATCCTTTTGGTTTTTTTGTTGAATGCGGCCATAACGCTGGCTGAATTTATCGGGGGAATGTTATCCAACAGTCTGGCTTTGCTTTCAGACGCGGTTCATAACCTGCAGGACACGCTGGCAATCGGGATCAGTTACGGTACTCGTGTTTTGTCACGCAAGCCCGCTAATAATCGTTTTACTTTTGGTTATCACAGAGCAGAAATATTGTCAGCATTTATTAATATGTCAATATTGATCATCATTGCTTTTTTTCTGGTAAAAGAAGCTTGGGAACGGTTGCATAATCCGGAGATTCCCGTATTAAGCATCATGCTTCCCGTGGCGATTATCGGTCTTGCAGGAAATGCGCTGAGTATCCTTTTTTTACAAAAGGAAAAAGATCATAGTTTAAATATCCATAGCGCTTTTTTACATCTTTTTTATGATACTCTGAGTTCTGTTGCAGTAATTATTGCTGCCATCGGTGCCTGGTTATGGAAATGGTCATGGATTGATCCGGCTGTCACACTGATAATCGCTGTTTTAATGGTTTTCAGCAGTCTGAAAGTTCTTAAGTCAACTATCCGGATTTTACTTAACGGAACACCGGAAGACCTGCATCTGGAGCATATTGTGTCGAAATTGGAAGAAATTGATGAAATCATCAATATTCATCATGTTCATATCTGGAATATTTCTGAATCCAATCGTGCTTTCAGTTGTGAAGCCCTCATTAATGACCGACTTTTATCCATGACGTCACAAATCCGTGAAAAAATGCTGTCCGTTTTAAAAGCATATCACATTAACCATCTTACGGTTCAGTTTGAGACAGAGTGTGATGATGAACGAGTCATACATCGTTAAATTATATGACGGAACGACGGTAATCACAGAATTCTGTCGCAGTAAAAAG
>DKER01000177.1 GCA_002452555.1 Fidelibacterota bacterium UBA6817
TGAAGTTTAACCGGCATGTCCTTATGGACTTTTTTAATCGTCAAACAAATAAAATTTTTCTGATCTATTGTATGAATATCATAGAAATTATGCGAAGGAAACTGATTTTAACAAATGAGAGAGTTTGTGAACTTGAAATGATGTTGCTTAATAAGTAGGAAAACAACGATGGATAATCAATTAATTGAAAGAGCTAAACCTGTCCTTGATAAAATCAGTCAGGAAATCCCTCCCTTTTATCAGGGAGCAGAAAGACAGCAGCACATTAATACATTACTGAAAAGCTGTGATATGGACAGAAGAATGATTCTTCGGAATCTTGTTGAAGGATTTCTGGCAGAAATGCAGACTAATGATGCCTCTGATATAGATTTTGGCGGCTATGGTTCAAAAAGCAGCGTTTGGTACCGAGTCCATGGAGAAAAAAAACCATTCCCCAATCTTGGCATGTATTCTTTGACAGAGGCAGATATTCTTATTATGAATTTGCTTATGGAGCAGCAAACTGACAATCTTTTAACGTATCGAAACGTTGATTTCCCCTATATGATAACCCTCAACGGTGAAGATTACCGCTTCAGGGCTGATGTTTATTTTGACCTGGACCATCTTGCACTGAATATGCGCAAAATCGGCTCTAAAGTCCGGCCGATCACTGATTATAATTTTCACCCGAATGTTTTGAAAGCTCTCAGTCTTAAATATGTAAAACAAGGGTTAATTCTGGTAACCGGTATTACCGGTTCCGGGAAAAGCACGACACTTGATTCCATCATAGATGCAAACAACAGGACGGTTGACTCATCCATTATCATTATCGGCGGTCCGGTTGAACATGTTCATGAACCCATTCGTTGTGTGGTTAGACACCGGAATGTGGGTACAGATGTGATGACGTTTAAGGATGGCGCAAATCAGGCTTTGAGACAAGATCCGGACATTATTGTTATTGCTGAGATGCGTTATGCAGACACTATTATCACAACATTGGAAATTACTGACAGCGGTCATAAAGTCTTTGCAACCCTTCATACATCCTCTGCCGTGGAAAGTGTTAACCGTATTATCGCCGAAGTACCGTCTGAAGAACAAAGCAGGGTTCGCGACCGGCTTGCCGATGTCCTGACAGTTGTAATTTCGCAAAAACTCCCGAGAACACTGGATAACAAACGGGTCCTTGCCAAAGAAATTATGCTGAGCACACCGCCTATCAGGGCAGCTATAAAGAATAATAACCTAGATGAAATTTATCAGATGATCCAACAATCTTCTTCTCTTGGTATGATTACCATGGAACAGGATCTTAAACGTCTTTATGACGAAAAGATTATTTCATATGAAGAAGCACTGTCAAATGCCAACAATAAAAAGAGATTTGAAGAAATTGCCCAGTACAGACGATAAAATAATGTTCAAAGAAAATCATCCCAAACGGTTGCTTTCCCTAAGCTCGGATGGTGATGTTCTATACTCGGTTGTATCCTACCCTTCAGATCATAATCTGCTCGTCGGTCCTGCTGAAAAAAAATCACTGCCTGAATCATTATCAGATTATTTTTCAGAGGAAGATCAGGAAAAACCCGAGGAAACACCGGAAGATATTTTTAACCTGGATGAAACTAATCTGACATCAACATTGGATCAATCCCTGTCACAAACTCCTGATGAGGAAACTCCGGATGAAGATGAAAGCAATGAATCCATTCTCTTATCCATGTTTGATTCCGTATCCCCTAAGAAAGTCCGGTATACCGTCAATTTGCCGTCACCGCTTACAAATATCATTTCTTTGAGAAACGGTTATGAAACATTAGGTCGATCAGGAAAAAGGAAAAAAATACAAAAGGATTTGGTCGAAAAACTGAATCAGGACATAAAATCTGATCATTATGATATAATACCCGGTGATGAGAACAACTTTTTTGCTTTTACATATTCCGGAGAAATCCCTCTGTTAATGCTGAGTGAAGCGACACAAATTCACCTGAAGAAAAGACATCACCTCTCTGCAGTTATTCCCGATGCCATTGCACTGGCCAATCTCGTCCGTTTCAATGATTCCTCCGATGAATCGCTGATTCAGGTCATCGTTCATATTGCCCTTGAAGAGAGTATGATCATTGTTACCCGAAACGGAAAAATTCTTCAAATGCCTCCGCCTATTCAGCTACCTTTTAATTCCGCGCAATTGCTGAAAACTATAAGCGGGAAAATTCTGTATGAGCAAAGTATGAATACCATTCCGGATACATACCGTGTTGTATTAACGGGATTGGCTATTACTCTAAACAGTCAGTCGTTCTTTCAAAAAGCCCTGGATAATCAAGATGTAGATTATTTCACGCCCAATGAGGAAATGATTTCATGGACAGGCGAGACGGATGCTCACCCGTCGGAATTTGCCGTATCTCTGGGGTCTGCCGTTACTGTTCATTTCCAGAATACAAAAACCCAATATTCACCTACGCTGATTCCTGAAAATATTCTGAGGAAACAGCAGGTTTTTAAACTTGCCTGGCACGGCTATTTAATCCTTATTCTCCTTTTTTTAACCCCCATAGTGATTAACAAGCTCTATAATGATAAAGCAAAAGTATTATCAGATTATAAAAAAAATAATATTGTGCTTCAAAATTCAGTTAATGAATTATCATGGGTGGAAGACCATCTGGACAGTGTCATGTACCAATACCAGATAAGCACTAAAAAATTGGAATTGCTGAATACATTATCCGCGGGTTCTAACAAATGGAGTGTAACACTGGATCACTTAAGCAAAGCCATCCCTGCAATTCGGGGATACCTGTGGATTACTGAATTTGTTTCAACCGGAGACGGTTTCCAGATAAGCGGAGTAAGTATCTATCGAAACAGGCCTTCACGTCTTGCTGCACAATTTCCGGAAGCAAGCGTCTTGTATATAATTCCGGCACAAATTCGGGGAAAAACAGTCTATCAGTTTAAACTGGATGTTACAAAAATTACTGACACTCCGACAATTTTTGATCCGGTTATAAAAATTCCGGAAGAAAAAAAAGTTGATAAAATTCCTGATGAAATACTCCGGCCGGTCAATGAAACAGAAGCAGAGAATATTGATATTGCTGAGATAATAAACAGTGATGATGAAGAAATGTGGGATTTGTTTTTTGAAGGGCAGGAATTGTTTAACAAGACGAATTATTTTAATGCAGCTAAAAATTTTCATGAAATTATGGGTAATAAACATGCCGATAAAAATCTTTTGATCAAATCGGCTTTTCTGTTGGGGAAATGCTGTTATTATATGTATAAACCATCCGAGGCGATAAATTTGTTTACGACAATTTTACGGGAAAGCCCGGAGAATGATGACAGATATGAAATCTTGCTTTATCTTGGAAAGTCTTATACAATGAATAAAGAGAATAATGATGCCCGGTTAATTTTTCAGGATCTTATAATTGAGAGTCCCGATAGCCCTGCAGGACGGGAAGCGTCTGAACTGATGAAACGATTGTATGAGGAAAAACCATGATTTATGAAATACGAAACAGTCTGATCCTTCTTATTACTTTTATCCTTATCAATGTGAGCGGATTCTTTCTCCTGAATCAAAAATTTGACAGAAATATTCCTCAACTTAAAGAAACGTTGAAGATGAATCAGGAAAAGCTGCAAAAGCTCCAGCAGTCTCTGGCTGATCTGTATTATTATGAAAAACAACTGGTAGAGATAAATATGAAACTTGTGTTTTACCCCAAAATAATTCTACCGGAACAGACAATTCATCAGACATACCGCTATCTGGAACAGATTGATCAATACGGGCCGTTTTTTAATTTCCGGTTTTCTCTTTTGGGTGTTGAAAGTGCGAATGATGTTATTACAGCGGGGTATTCTTTGGCAGGTGAAGGAAATTATGCGAAGATTTCAGGATTTATCAACCGTATGGAATATGGCGACCCCCTGTACAAAATTCAGTCCCTGAGTATAAAAAAAACCGTGAAAAAAACGCCGGGCCAGATTATATCTGATGATCTTGAAGTAAATATTCGGTTTAACGGCATCTTCTTTTCAAAAGAAGATAAAGATTTAAGAATAAAATCACGGTTTTATAATACGATACCCGATCGAAAAGGGAAAATATTCGATCCCTTCAAACCCCTTATTCTGGATGCAGTTCCTCCCAATACACAAAACTTGCCGGAAATTGAAACAGCCCAGCTAATTGCCCTGACAGATAAAACTGCCCATATTCAAGACAAATACGGTAAAATAATTGAAATGAAAAAAGGTCATAAAGTTTACCTGGGACAATTGTCACAAATAGATTTAAAAAGAGGACAGGTTACGTTTATTATGGATCGGGGCGGAATTCCCGATAAGGTTGTTTTGTCTCTGAATCCAACCGGGAGAGAAAAAAAATGAGCATAAGACTTTTTTTATCAGCAATATTGACGATTTTCATCTGTATGATTCTGATTTTGACCCCTTTACCGTTGAATGCACAACGGCTTCCTGTCCCTGAAACGGTTAGCAGAGACCAGATGGTATCGTTCTCCGCAACGGCAGATTTTGGGTATGTAATCCAAATCCTCAGCAATATGGCCATGAAATTTGAAAATAAGATGATCATCGATCCAACAAACCAGACAGGCATGATTAACGTAGAAATACCCCCCATGTATTGGCTTAAAGCATTGGAAATTATAGTGAATGAATTTGGACTGGAATATGCGGATAAAGGAAGGTATATAGAAATCATCCGGTCGGAACAAGCATCGGCAGACCAGATTGTTACAACAGCGGCGCCTGCCAGGCAATTAAAAGACGGGGACATAACAAAATTCACCCGGGATATTGAAATATCTGCCATCTTTTTTCAGGGCGACCAGCGGGATCTGGCTGAAAGCGGCATTGATTGGAGTGTCCTTGCAGATTTTGGAAATCTGAATATTTTTTCACTGGGAGGAAGTTCTGTTTCCCAACAATTCTTTTCCGTAGCATCCAGTTTTACAGATAATAAACACAATATTACGCTTTCCGGCCTTTTCAATACTTTTGAGGCCATGAATCTTGGTGAAGTTATTGCCCGGCCAACGATTATGGTTATGGACGGCACTGCAGGAATAATAAACGTAGGACAAAGCTATTCTATTAAACAAAAGGATTTTGCGGGAAATACGACTGATAAATTTTTTGATGTTGGAACAATTTTACAGGTTACGCCTAAAGTTATAGAAGATGAGGGCTTAACATTTATCCATCTGAAAATTCATGCCGAAAGAAGCTCGGCAGCCCCGGACCCGGTCAGCACCCGTATTGATAAACAGGTCGCAACAACTGATGTTCTTCTGGTTAATGGAGAACAAACCTACATCGCCGGCTTATATGCCGATGAAAAAGTTGTGGTCCGTAAAGGAATACCCGTCCTGAAAGATTTGCCGTGGTGGGTTTTAGGCCTCCGCTATCTTACCGGTTTTAATTCTGAGGACAGAATAAAAAAAGAGCTGATCATCGTTATAAAAGCTGAACTGATGCCTACACTTGAAGAACGCATGAAAATGAAAGCACTAAACCTTGAGGAAGCGTTGGAAAAACAGGAAATATCACTTCCTGACAGAAAGAAAAAATAAATTAATCCCACCAGAGAATCTGGCTGATGACACGGGGACTTCTCCCGGCTTCTGAAAAATGATCCGTCAGCATCTCGATTGCTTCGTTACTATAATAGAACTGGTCGGTTCCTTTAATGGAAATGTTAACGATCGGTGCGCTTACCACTAAAGCGCCGTGAATTGTTGAGTTTCCAAGGCTGGAAACATCAGCTGATTCTTCACCGGAGATTAGAACAAGTCCATACCATTTCACGCGTCCCTTGAATGTAAGATTCTCAGCAATCAAAACACCATATCCGGTTATGTTTCCGGTAAAGGTGCAACCGCCATTGATATATACGACAACCGGCGATTCTACACTTCCAAGGACCTGATTCCCAATTGAATTGCATGAAGACAGATTATAATCCGCTATACTGATGTATGCATTGATCAGAGCATCCAAATCTTCCTTGGAAACATCATCAAAAACTGCAATGCTGGGAGTGGATCCCTCACCTTGAATTTTGGTTGTTCCGGCATACTGCTCAGAAAGATTCGTGCTGTCGCTTTCTTCCGATACAGTAACGCCAGGGAGATCCCCGGACGTTCCGGTTGTCCCGTCAATATTTGTGTCCTGTCCATAAATTCTGGCATTTCCAATTATATCCAGGAGAACAGTATTCGCTATGGCACCAACCGTTGCCGGTATTTCCGGAACCAGTAAGATGCGGCTGTTAAGTGTAACTTTACCGGTATAGGAAACATCTCCTGCATAAGCTGTTATATCGAATTGAAGTTCTGAGAACCGGGTTAAAGAATCATAGGAAAGCGTTGTTATGGTGCCTGTAAAAGTGCCTTGATCCGAAACTGCCTGCATGAGGGTGGTATCGGATATTCCGGTATGTGAGTGTTTAGAAATCAGATAATCCATTGCACTAAGGCCGATCTGCCGGGCAATAATATTTTCAGTATATTGGACAGAATTCTCATTTGCCCGTTCTGAGATACGGTTCATTTGAGTAATAACACCTGAAAAAATAACGATAAAGCCTAATACAATTATTAATGTTGACCGGCCCATAGATTATCAGGTTTCCTTAAAGAAAAAATTTTCAGCGGTTGGTGCCAATAAGCTTGATATTGTCAATAGCAAAAGCTCCCGGATATTCCGTACTGGAACGAACGGCTATTTTCATTCGTAATTTTAGATTTCTAACAAACCCTGCATAACCTGTCAAATCTCCATACACTTCGGTCCATGTATTTTGGCCTTCATGTTTCACAAACAGCAATACAGTCCCGGCTACCCATGATTCGTCATTAGGCAGATAATCCTGAGTTGTGAAATAAAAATATACCGAATCATACGGGCTTAAATCAAACTCGGAAATGATATCAAGTATTGTTGTATCCGGTCTTGCCTTGGGCTTGTAGCTGTCATCAAAATCAAACAGAAATTTTAATGAAGAATCAGTCGGAACATATGTAATTCGTCCGTCAACAACCCATTGGGCAGGATTGTTGCTGAAAAAAATTACGGTTTCTCCAATATTCTGTGCGTTTAACGATGAAACAATCACTGCAAGAAAAACCAAAAACCGAAATAAATATAGATAACTTTTCATCATCCACCTCTCAGCATTTTTGTAAACGTTTTATTAGTCTGTAAGATTAAAGTATGGATTTGCCATACCACTATCAAAAAGAAATTTGCTTCTCATCCTATATAGATCAATTATTTGCAATAATCTTTGAAAAATTTTCTGATAAAAAAAAGCCTGCAGCAAAGTTTTGATGAATCCGTGTAACACGGTGGGAGCCTGCCCCCGGGTTCAACCTTCCTCAGTTTGAGGTATGATTTCCACCGGGATGAGCTAAGTTCCCAATTTGTATATGTTGATTCTCAAAAATCGAAGCTGCAGGCGTCTAATTCAAGCTATTGGTCTTTATCTCCATTTGCAAGATTTTTTATTATTTTGTTCTATATTTTTTACTTGAATTTTAAAAACTCACTCTTTTTAGTTTGCTGTAATATTGTCTAAATTCAACCATGAATCCACTTGAAATCCGGGAATATGCCCCCGAAGATTACAATAACGTGAAAACTTTATGGCTCAAGGCCGGACTTGTGTTATCTCATTCTGATACGGAAAAGGAACTGCATCGGGTGCTCCCTTTGAACCCGCAATTATTTCTTGTTGCTGAAATGAATAATCGTCTGATTGGAACTGTTTTGGGAACGTTTGACGGGCGCCGGGGTTATGTTCATCATTTGGCCGTTATACCGGAATTCCAGAAGAAAGGAATAGGCACCGCGTTGCTTGACGAACTGGAAAACCGGTACAAAAAACTGAATGTTGTTAAAATTCATCTTTTTATTGAGACCTTTAATGCCGGCGTTGAATCATATTATGAAAAAAAGGGCTGGTCTCGCAGGGATGACCTTATCATGATGAGTAAAACACTGCGAAGCCATTCGGATGACTGATATCCTGAACACTGGAAAAAAAATTCTCCAAAATGAAAGATTAACCCGGGATGACGGTTTAAAACTTCTGAAATGCAGAGATTTATCTTATCTCTCTATTCTGGCAGATATTGTACGAAATCGGTTGCACCCGGATCGAAGTGTTACTTATATCATTGATCGGAATATTAATTACACAAATATCTGTTCAGCCGGCTGCTATTTCTGTGCTTTTCATTGCAAACCCGGATCTGATAAGGGTTTTGTTCTGGACAAAGAGACACTTGCCCGTAAAATTGAAGAGACAAAAACATTGGGCGGTGTTCAGATACTTCTTCAGGGAGGCCTTAATCCCGGACTTAAAATTGAGTGGTTTGAAGAGCTTTTCCGATGGATAAAACAAGAACATCCCATACATATCCACGGCTTGAGCCCGCCTGAGATTCTCTATATTGCTAAAATTTCAAAAATTTCAATTGAAGAGACGCTCAAAAGATTAATAATAGCCGGATTGGATTCTATTCCGGGAGGCGGAGCCGAAATTCTTGTTGAAAACGTTCGCCGTAAAATGAATGCCCATGTAAAAGCCACGGCAGAGGAATGGCTGGAGGTTATGCAAACAGCCCATTCTCTCGGACTCCTTACGACGGCCACCATGATGTTTGGGGCTGCGGAAACCCCGGAAGACAGGCTGGATCATCTGCTGAAAATACGGGAATTGCAGGATAAGTCGACAGTCGGCAGTCAACAGTC
>DKER01000223.1 GCA_002452555.1 Fidelibacterota bacterium UBA6817
GACAAAGCGTTCAAAACCGGTGCTTCCAAAGTATATATTGAAGATCTTCGTGAAGAACTGGTTACGGATTACATTTTCCCGGCCCTGAGAGGAAATGCTTTATATGAAGGACGGTATTTGCTGGGAACCGCTCTCGCAAGGCCGCTGATTGCTAAAAGGCAGGTTGAGATTGCCGAAGCGGAAAATACCAATCTCATGGCTCACGGTGCGACAGGCAAAGGCAATGATCAGGTCCGTTTTGAATTTGCTTTCTATGCTCTTCACCCCGATGCAAACGTGATTTCCCCCTGGAAAGATCCTGAGTTCCTTTCTGAATTCAAGGGACGTTCCGATATGATCCGCTATGCAGAAAAATACAACATTCCCGTTGCGGCATCCAAAACAAAGCCTTACAGCGAAGATGAAAATATCATGCATATCAGTCATGAAGCAGGAATTCTTGAAGACCCGGATCATTCGCCCTCAGAAGAAATGTTCACGCTGACCCGGGCATTGAAGGATACGCCGGATACGGAGACAATTCTGGAAATCGGATTTAAAGACGGTTTTCCGGTCCGCGTAATAAATCCGGATGACGGAACAGATATCACTAAACCGCTGGACCTTTTTCTTTATCTGAATGAAATCGCCGGACTTCACGGCGTGGGAAGGGTGGATATGGTGGAAAACCGTTTTATCGGCATCAAGTCAAGAGGCGTCTATGAAACGCCGGGAGCTACCGTATTATGGGCTGCTCACCGGGATCTTGAAGGGATTGCCATGGATAAGGAAGTTATGCATCTGAGAGATATGCTGATCCCCAAATTTTCTGAACTGATCTATAACGGATTCTGGTTCTCGCCCGAGATGGATTTTATTATGGCTGCCATGGAAAAAAGTCAGGAAAAGATCGATGGAACGGTCCGGCTGTCTCTCTTTAAGGGAAATGTCCTGCCGATCGGCAGAAAATCTCCCACATCCCTGTATAATGAGGATTTGTCCAGCATGGATATTGAAGGGGGATTCAATGCCGTGGATTCCCTCGGCTTTATCAATATTAATGCCATACGGCTTAAAGCCCATAACCTTCTTCTGAGAAATCATGATCCCTATAACTGGAGGAAAAAAAGAGGATGAAACTGTGGCAAAAAAAATATTCGCTGAATGATCAGATTGAGTCCTTTACGGTTGGAAATGATTATCTGACCGATCAGGCACTGGTTCAGTTTGATTGCCTTGCCTCTAAAGCTCACGCTGCGATGCTGAACAGGATCAAAATTATCAATGATGAAGAATTGGAAATGATCCTGAATGAGCTGGACAGGATTATTGAACTGGATAAAAAAGGCAGATTTCCCATAACAATTCACGATGAAGATTGTCATACGGCTATTGAAAACCGGTTAACGGAAACCCTGGGTGAACTGGGAAAAAAGATCCATACGGGACGGTCCAGAAATGACCAGGTCCTGGCTGCGTTACGCCTTTATTACAAAAATCGTCTCTCGTGCCTGGAAAAGGAATTGATCCGTTTGGAAAAATCTGTGGACACGCTGATCCAATCCCGGGGTCATACGGTTTTTCCCGGATATACCCACACCCGAAAGGCCATGCCGTCCAGTATCGGCCTTTGGGCAGGCGGATTACGGGAAGCGCTTGCGGATGACCTGATCCAATTGAACAGCACCATGAAACTGGTCAATCAGTCACCCCTCGGTTCCGGTGCAGGATACGGTATCCCTCTGGAACTGGATAAAGAGGGGGTAGCCCGGGATCTGGATTTTGAAAAAGTCCAAAACAACCCTGTCTATGTCCAGAACAGCCGGGGAAAATTTGAAGGAGCTTTGCTTCACCTGACCGGTTTTATTCTTTTCGACATCAATAAATATGCCGGAGACCTCATTCTGTTTACATTGCCTGATTTCGGATATTTTAATCTTCCGGATTCATTCCTCACCGGCAGTTCTATTATGCCCCAGAAGAAAAATCCGGATGTGCTGGAACTTGCCCGTGCAAATTATTCCGTGGTTCTGGGATATGAAATGCAGGTCAAATCCCTCATTTCAAACCTTATGTCCGGTTATCACAGAGATTTTCAGCTTCTGAAAGAACCGGTTATGAAATCACTGGAAATTGCGGTTGATACGATCCGGATCATGACCCTGGTTTTTGAGAATTTGACGGTTAATGAAGCTGCCTGCAAAAATGCCATGACGGAAGACCTGTATGCAACAGAAAAAGTCTATGAACTGGTGAAACAGGGAATGAGCTTCAGGGAAGCGTATAAGACGGTAGCCGGTAGCCGGTAGCCGGTAGCCGGTAGTCACTTACTGCCTACTGCCGACTGTCCACTGCCGACTGAAAACTGATAGGAGATAAAATGAAACAACAATTATTATCAGCACTGATCAATGACAGATCAAAACATCCGGAACGGCTGAATGCGACTCCGGAAAGAGTTTTCGAAGTTTTGGAAAATGTTCTCGGGACGAAGGGACAAAAGTATGCCCAAACCCTGAAAGGGTTTTTTGACGGAATTGGAAACAGAGATGAATTAACAGGGGATTTGGCTGAAAAAGCAGCAGCTTTTCTTGTCAAATCGCATCTTTCTCAGGAAGAATTATCTGCCATATCCCAACAGCTGTTTTTTTCTGAAATTGCTACCGATGAAGCCATTGACCTTCACGAACAGTATAAAATTCCCGTATCCACCCTGGAAAAAGACCTGGTCCCGGTTTGGGGTGAAGGTTGCTGGCTTATGGATACCAAAGGTAAAAAGTATCTGGATATGGACAGCAACTACAGTGCAACCAATCTGGGCATGGCCAACCGGGAAATTGCGGTCGGTCTGTATAATCAGGCATCCCAGCTGATCTCCATGAAAGAGGACAGGGTTCAGATTGCCCGGACCCGGTTTTTCAAAACCATTATGCCCATGATGCCCAACGGTTTGCATTACTTCTATTTTCAGAATTCAGGCGGAGAAGCCGTTGACAAGTCCCTGAAAATTGCCAAAGCATATACAGGTTCACGTCACGTAATAGCATTTAAAGGCAGTTTTCACGGGAGGACCCATGGGGCAGTATCAGTAACATGGAACGAAAAATACCGTAAACCTTTTGGATTGGATCATGAAGACTGGGTTCACTTTGCTGAATTTAACAATATTGACAGTGTTCGGGATTTGATCGAAAAAACCGGTTCAAGAATTATCATCCTTGAAATGATACAGGGTGAGGAGGCCGGAAACAGAGCAGCCACGCAGGAATTTATTGATGCACTGTTTGAACTTGCCGGTGAAAAAGGCGTGCTTGTTATTGCTGATGAAGTTCAGACCGGTTTCGGAAGAACCGCCGTAAAATCCGGGGATTGGTTTGCCTGCATGGGGTACAATGTGATTCCGGATATCATGGCAATCGGAAAATCATTTGGCGGCGGTTATCCGGTTACGGCCGTTGTAACCCGGAAGGAAATTTCCATGGCCATGACAGGCGGATATGACGGTTCAACATTTGGCGGCAATCCCATGGCCATGACATCGGCTTTTATTGCAACCCGCCAGATGCGTGAAAAAGATGTAACCGGCAATGTGATAGCCCGGAGCAAACAATTTATACAGGGATTGGAAAACCTTTCTGAAAGCTTTCCGTTCCTGACGGATATCCGGATTCGCGGACTCATGATCGCCTTTTCACTGGGATCGGAAGAAAACGTACATGCAGTCCAGGAATCTCTGAAAGAAGAAGGCGTTATGGCCAGCCTGTCAACCGGCGAATACCTCCGTTTGCTGCCGCCCACAATCATTTCACGGGAGGAAACGGCGTATTTCCTGGATGCGCTTGGCAAGTCGCTGGCGAAAATATGTTAAAAGAGGTCAGATCAGGTGATTACGGAAAATAAAGCATTACGTTTACCCAAATGGAACCGGTGTGTGATAAAGATCGGAAGTTCGATCATTGCTCCGGACGGAAGAGGGTGTGCAACCAAACATTTGCTGCCCATTGCCAATTTTATCAATCAGAGCATTCAGGACGGCAAGGAAGTTATTGTCGTGTCATCCGGTGCGGTGGCTGCCGGCTGGAGCACCCAGCCCCGGTATCCCCGGAACACGCCCATATCCATTCCGCGTAAACAGGCTTTTTCGGCGATCGGACAGCCCATGATGTTTTTTCTGTGGAAACAGCTTTTTGATTATCCCTGCGCCCAATTGCTGATCACCCATGATGACCTTCTGAACAGACGGCGGTTTATCAATGTCAAGAACACACTGCTTGAATTGCTGCGTTTGAGGGCATTGCCCATTGTGAATGAAAATGATACGGTGGTTGTACAGCAGTTGAAAGTGGGAGACAACGATAATATATCTGCCCATGTTGCCGATCTTGCGGATGCGGATATTCTTTTTATCTGCTCGGACATTGATGGTCTGTATTCGGCGAATCCCAATGTAGATAAAAAGGCGTCTCTGATTCCGGAAATAAAAAAGATTGATGAATCGGTTTATGACATTGCAGGCGATTCAAATAATCCTATGGCTGTGGGAGGAATGCGGACCAAGATACAGGCTGCGGAAAAAGCCACATCACGGGGAATTGACGTTGTAATCCTTCACGGAAAAAAAGCGGAAAATTTCGACATGCTGGCAAAAGGAAACGTAGTGGGAACCCTTTTTCACCGGACCATGAGTCCCCGAGCAGCCAAAAAGCACTGGATTCTTCATGCCCTGCCGTCCAGCGGTTCTATCGTAATTGATGAGGGTGCCGCCAAAGCGCTGCTTCACAGATCTGCATCATTGCTGCCCTCCGGCGTTATAGAAATAAAGAATAAATTTGACCATGGCGATGCCGTAAAAATCTACCGTGAAAGCATATCGGAAAAAAACCTCATTGCCAAAGGATTAACCCAGTATAACTCGGATGATATGAAACGGTTGATCGGGAAACAAAGTCATGAAATTCTCCCGATTCTGGGCTATTTTTCCAGCAGTTCACTGGTTCATCGCGATGATATGGTAATCATCAGCAATGTTAAAAAAGAGGATGTCATATAATGAGTAATCATGATTTAAGTCCTTTATCCCGGGGAGCCCGGTATGCATCACAGATAATATCCCGTTTAAGCGGGAAAGAAAAAAACGCTCTTTTGGAAAGAATGGCTGATCTGTTGATAGAGAACATATCCGAGATCG
This sequence comes from Fidelibacterota bacterium UBA6817, assembly GCA_002452555.1. GTDB lineage: Bacteria > Fidelibacterota > Fidelibacteria > Fidelibacterales > Fidelibacteraceae > Fidelibacter. The sequence goes on from DKER01000223.1 coordinate 5,168, forward strand.
TGCATGAAAACGGAAAGGATGCAGAGCAGGCAAAAAACAAGGGACTGTCTCCTGCCATGATTGACAGGCTTGTTTTAAACAAATCCCGCATCGAAGGCATGGCGCTGGCATTGATAGAAATTGCCGCTCTTCCGGATCCGGTTGGAGAAATGACACAAATCCAAACCCGACCCAACGGATTACGTGTGGGTCGAATGTCCATTCCCCTGGGTGTTATCCTCATAATTTATGAATCCAGGCCTAATGTCACATCCGATGCAGCCGGACTCTGTCTTAAAGCGGGAAACGCGGTGATACTCCGGGGCGGATCGGAGGCTTTCCATTCGAACAGACAGATTGTAAACATTCTTCATAAGGCGCTGGAAGAAACCGGTCTTCCGGAAAATATCATATCATTTGTTCCCACAACTGATCGGGAGAGTATGACAGAGCTTTTGAAAATGAATGAGACCATCGATCTGGTCATTCCCCGGGGAGGGGAGGGACTGATTCGCTTTGTGGATGAAAACAGCCGGATACCGGTCATCAAACATTATAAGGGAGTCTGTCATCTTTATGTGGATAAATCTGCGGACCCGGATCTGGCCATGGCGCTCCTGGTAAACGGCAAAACATCCCGTCCGGGTGTATGCAATGCCCTGGAAACACTTTTAATCCATGAGCAAATTGCCGAAATATTTGTGGACCGGATCAAA
>DKER01000191.1 GCA_002452555.1 Fidelibacterota bacterium UBA6817
GTGTTCAGGATGCTATTGATATTCTTGATAATTTAAAATCCGTCATCAGTGTGGGGGGAAAGGCGGAATTGACGGATTACTCTATTGATGATCATTTATCCCATGCGCCCTATGGCGGTCCATTCAGTCCTCAAAGTGAACAGGAAGCTGCGATTTTTTACAGTTCGGGGACAAGCGGTCCGTCAAAAGGCGGGATTTTTACAAACCGTCAGTTAATATTCAACGCACGATCATTCAATGAAAGTATGATTCTTCATGAATCTGAAATCCTGTGTGCCCGATTCCCTTTGCACCACTTCTGGGGTTTTACGACAGTCCTCGTCAGTTCACTAATCAAAGGGAACAGAGTTATTATTCTCAACAGTGTAAAATTGCCCCCGGTCCCGGAGAACTCCCGAGGAGCGATTCTTAATGCTGATCCTGATTTTTACGAAGAATTATCAGAGTCGAAGGAACCGATCCCTGAAAAGGTTTTATATGGTATAACAGCAGGCGGACATTTAAAACCGGATGTACAGCTGGCACTTTATGAGACGTTTCATTTTCCCGTTTTCAGAGGATATGGTTTGGTGGAGGCCGGTCCGGTAATTCTTATTAATAATGACGTTACAAAACTCCGTTCAATCGGGATCCCGCTTCATAATATTTCCGTTCTTCTCAAAGACGGAGAAAAAATCATTTCACCGCCGAACATTGGTGAGCTGTGCATACGACAGGAGTGGGTTGTTTCTGCCTTAACTCATGATACAAATCTTTTAAAAGATGTGCGGGAAAAAGGGTGGTTTCGTACCGGTGATCTGTGTTATCAGGATATTGACGGGTATATTTATTTTGTTGACCGGAAAGAAAACAGAATTCGAATAAACGGATTCGATATGTTTCCGGAGGGAGCAGAAAATATTCTCAAAAAACATGCCAACATCAAACAGGCAGCTTTAGTGGGTGTTCCCGTTGACAGTTTCGGCAACGAAAAATGTATTGCTTATATTGTACCGGAAAAAGTCAGCAAGATTGATGTTGACACCCTTCGAAATTACCTGGCGGGAAAAATTCCGGCATATCAGATCCCGAGTGACTTTGTGATTGTAAATCATTTACCAGTCGGCGCTACGGGAAAAATCTCCAGGCAGATGATCCGCAGAAATGCGATTCAGTATTATAATAAAAATATTAATTTATCTTCAAAACCGGAGGACGATTTATGAAAACCTTTGAGACAAAAAATGTAAGGAATTTTGCCCTGATGGGGCATTCTGCAAGTGGCAAGACAATTCTTGCAGATGCTTTGCTTCTTTTGGGCGGTGAGATTAACCGAATAGGCTCCATCTCGGAAGGAAGCACTACCTCCGATTACTCAAATGATGAAATTGAACGGCAAATCTCAATCAAAACATCCCTGATGCATTATGAAATGAATGGAATTAAATGCAATATTCTCGATACTCCGGGATATATGGATTTTGTGGGTGAAGTCATGAGTGCAGCCAAAGTTGTTGAAAATACGCTGGTTGCCGTTAATTCTACATCAGGAATTGAAGTCGGAACAGAGTTTGCATGGAATTACGTAAATAATTTTGATACAACAGCTTTGATCGCTATGACGATGCTTGATAAGGAACATACGCAGTTTGACAAGATCGTTGATACCGTTCGTGATCGTTTTTCAAATCGCATTTATCCTGTTCAAATCCCGGTCAATGCAGGACCAGCTTTTGACAGTGTCATTGATTTGCTTAAACGTAAATTGCTCGTTTTTGATTCAAAGGGTTCATATAAAGAAGAATCTGTTCCCGCACATCTGCAGGATAAATTTGATACAATGTATGAAGAATTGGTGGAAATGGTTGCCGAGTCGGATGATACATTGCTGGAACGTTTCTTCGAAACGGGAGAATTGACAGAAGATGAATTGAAATCCGGTTTGAAAAAAGCGATACTTGAAAAAAATATTTTTCCTTTGATCTGCCTTTCTTCCGAAAAAAAGGTAGGTGTTTCCAGGCTTATGGAAATTATAAATGATTATTATCCCGATCCATCTGCCAAAGGAAGCTGGAAAGCAGTTAAGGACAATAAACCGCTGGAAATCCCTGTGGATGAAACAGGCGTTACTGCTCTTTTTGTTTATAAAACTGTCCATGAACAACATGTAGGCGATACGTCTTATTTTAAGGTTGTAAGCGGTTCTCTGAAAGTCGGAGATGAATTGAAAAATCCGTTTACCAATGGAAATGAGCGGTTTGGAAGCATTTATCTCTTAAACGGCAAGCACAGAAAAGAAGTCTCGGAAATTAAAGCCGGTGATCTCGGGGTAGCGGTAAAACTGAAAAATACCATGACAAATCATACACTTTTGAATTCTAAAGATACATGGACATTTGAAGAAATCAAATACCCCGAACCGGTTATCCGTGTTGCCGTTGAAGCCGCTGCAAAAGGAGATGAAGAAAAAATCGGCACCGGTTTAACACAGGTGCAGGCAGAAGATCCAACTTTTCATTTTATTGTGGATTCCGAACTGAAACAAACAATCGTTTCCGGTATGGGTGAAATCCATCTGGATATTTCATTGAAAAAAATATCACAACGATTCAATGTTGAAATTCTTCAGATTCAACCGAGAATTCCATATCGTGAAACCATTCGGAAAACGGCTACTGCCCGTTATCGTCATAAAAAGCAATCCGGAGGTGCAGGACAGTTCGGTGAAGTTGAATTACGAATTGAACCGTTGCCCCGCGGAACCGGCATTGAATTTGTCAGTGAATTGGTCGGTATGAATGTTGACAGGGCCTTTGTTCCGTCAATTGAAAAAGGTGTAAGACAGGCCTGCGAAAACGGACCCCTGTCCGGTAACAAGGTTATCGATGTGAAAGCCGCTGTGTTTGACGGAAAACAACATCCGGTTGATTCAAAGGACATCGCCTTTCAAATAGCCGGCAGAGGAGCATTCAGAGATGCTTTTGAAAAAGCAGATCCGATTCTTCTTGAACCAATTTATGAAATTGAAATAACAATTCCGGAAGACTATATGGGCGATGTTATGGGTGATATTTCTTCCCGCCGCGGAAAAGTTCTCGGTATGGATTCAGACGGTCACTTCCAGGTTATCAAAGCCGAAGTTCCTCTGGCAAACCTTTACAAATATTCCAATACGCTTAGGTCTATTTGCCAGGGTAGAGGATATCACAGGAGAAAATTCAGCCATTATGAATACGTTCCCAGAGAAATCCAGGATAAAATCGTTGCCGATTATCTTAAAGAAAGAGAAGAAGGCCATTAATCATGGATTATTTATGGGCTCCCTGGCGCATTGAATACATCCGGAGAGATAAAAGTAAAAAAGAAGCCTGTATTTTCTGTCAAAAAGCGTCTGAAGACGATGATAAAAAGAACCTGATCGTTTACAGGGGTAAAACTGCTTTTGTACTTCTCAATCTATACCCGTATAACAACGGTCATCTGATGATTGCCCCATACAGACACACGCATGATTTTATTAATCTGTCTGACGAAGAATCCGCAGAAATCGATAAACTGACGAAACTGTCTTTGAAAGTTTTGGAAATGTGCCTGAAACCCCAGGGATTCAATCTCGGCATGAACCTTGGAAATGTAAGCGGCGCAGGTATCGCAGATCATATTCACCGACACATAGTTCCCCGATGGCTGGGTGATACCAATTTTATGCCGGTTACCGGAAACACGAAGGTTATGCTTCACGGACTGCAGGAAACATGGTTAGAACTCCACAAAGCTTTTCAGACATTATCATAAACCGGGCGGATGCAGAATTTTTCCTGTATCTGTTATTTGAATAAATTGTTTTTCTTCGTGAAAAGATCATGATTCACGTTAAAAGACAAACAAATTGTTGAGGTAGAATGGGTGCTCTGAAATCAATCAAAGGAACCAGGGATGTATTGCCCTGGGAATCTTATCAATGGCAGGCCGTTGAAAAACTGTGCCGTGAACTATTTGGCAGTTATTTCTATCAGGAAATCCGCACTCCGGTTTTTGAAAAAACTGAGTTGTTTGCCCGGGGGATCGGTGAGTTTTCAGATATTGTCAGCAAAGAAATGTATTCATTTCAGGATAAAGGCGGTGAGTGGCTTACACTCCGTCCTGAATATACTGCCTCTGTGATTCGGTCATATATCCAGCACCATTTTGAACAGCAATCCGCCCTCCATAAAATCTGGTATGCCGGACCTTTGTTTCGTCAGGAAAGACCTCAAGCCGGCAGACAAAGGCAATTTCATCAGTTTGGCATCGAACTGATCGGTTCAGAATTTCCTGAAGCAGATGCAGAAGTCATAACTCTGGCCTGTGAATTCTATAAAAAAACCGGACTTAAAGAGTGGGAATTACATATCAACAGCATTGGCAACATTCATGACCGTCAAACATACATCGAACATTTAAGAAAAATCCTGAAACCCCATATTGAATCATTATGTCCCCTTTGCCAACAGCGGTTTGATAATAACACCCTTCGTCTTTTTGATTGTAAAAATTCTGAATGTCAGGCTGTTCTTGATCTGCATGCTCCCAATATACTGGACTTCCTTTCAAAAGAAGACAAAGAACATTTTGAACAGGTATGTGATTTGCTGACGTATCAGGGTATTCCATATGTAATCAATCCCAAACTCGTCAGGGGACTGGATTACTATACACGTACAACTTTTGAGATCAAAGGAAAAACTCTGGGTGCCCAGGATGCTTTATGCGGTGGCGGACGATATGACAACCTGGTGAGCGAACTGGGAGGAAAACCCACACCGTCCGTCGGTTTTGCCGCCGGAATTGAAAGACTTCTGATTGCCCTGGAAAACGAGACCATTTCTTTTGGAGATTATGCATGTCCAGACCTCTATGTGGCTTCCATGGATCTCAACAGTTATTCCGGTTTTTTAAAAACCTGGAATGAATTAAGAAGCATGGGTTTTATCATTGAGACAGATCTTCAGAGAAGAAGTCTCAAAGCCATGATGAGAGATGCACATAAGAAAAACGCACGGTTTGTTGCCGTTATTGGATCGGATGAATTAAAATCAGGCACATTCATCCTTAAGCAGCTAGATACGGGTGCGGAAATAAAAGCGGACCCGGTTAGTATTAAGGATATTCTTAAAAAAGGATCCCTATGAAGTTTAAGTATAAACTGGAATATTCATTCCTTTTGTTTGTCCGTTTCATAGCCATTGTTTTACCTTTAAAAATTTCAGAATGGACCGGCAGACGTTTGGGTGATATCGTTTGGTATATTTTCCCGTACCGGTTTCAGGTGATGATCAATAATATGGATATTGTATTCCCGGATAAACCGTATTCAGAAAAACTCAGAATTGCACATAACGTCTATCGATTTTACGGTATGATGGTTATGCAGTTTTTCGGTCAGACAAAAAAAAAGAACCAAAAGATCCTTCTGGAAAACACGCGTGTTAAGGGGATTCATTACCTGAATCAAGCATTGGAGAGAGGAAAGGGAGTAATTCTGACCGCCCTTCATTACGGCAATTGGGAATATCTGGGAACATGGATGAACTTAAGTGGAATTAAAATGTCGGCGATCTATAAAATTATGAAAAATCCCCTGAGTGATGCATTCTTTCTCAATCTCAGACTCAGTTTCGGCGATTCTATGGAAATGATTTCTACGCAAAACGGAATGAAAGCATACCAACATGCATTGAAAAATAACAGGGTTCTTGCCGTAGCCATTGATCAAAATGCCCATGATAAAGGTGTTAAAGTTAAATTTTTCAACAATATAACATCCATTGCCAAAGGGACTGCAGTACTGCAGTTCAGAACGGATGCATCTGTTATGGGTGTAGTCCCCATATATGAATCCGGACGTCTTAATATTACTTTTTTTCCTGTTGATTTGGAAAAACCCGAAACATTAAATGATCAGACCATTTCAGAATCAATTCAAAAGTTATTGTCTTATTATGAACCGGTCATAACAACAAAACCCGAACAATGGATGTGGTTTCATAAATTATGGGGAAAGCCCCTAAAAAAATATAAACGGTCAATTTGGGATACTATCCGATACTGATTCAAAAGGATGAATAATCTCCGGTTACGACATGTTTACCTGATCAATGGTTTACTCTGGTTGTTGGTATTCCCGTTTTTTTCATTTTACGAACCGCTCTATCTGAATATTAAGAACATATATGTGGCTCTTTATGTTTTTCTGTTGCTGGTGTTTGCTGCATTTTCCATTTTTTTAAATAAATTTCCTCACAAAATGCTGAAAATGATTCGTCTGATCAGTATTTCGTTGAATATTATTTTAATTACATTACTCATATGGGTTTTCAGACTTGTGTGGGATTATTACTCATTTCTCAATATCACATATATTATGATCATTTTCTTCTTCGTTATACATTATTATCAATTCTCTTTTAAAGAAACACTGTTTTTCGGTATGTTTATTCAAATCTCATTGTTGCTCAATTTTCCCGTTTTTGCCTATAAATCACGGATTGATGTAAATTCGTTGAGTAAAATCACGTATATCATTGAAAGCAGTATTTTTCTAATTTACTTTTTTATGATTGCATTAAAAGAATTTGTCACGAATGATAAAACGGTTAAGAAGAATGATTTTGATTCAACAAATACAGATGATTTGACAGATAAACACACAAAAACCGATAACGATTTTTGTTCAAGGATTTTTGATGTTTTTGTATCCCGTGATGATAAGCAGGATACAGAATCAATGTATCCCAAAATATTTGAAATTCTCAAAGAAACCGGTAAAACATGTGGGGCAGACAGAGCATATCTCTTTGAGATTGATTCAAATATGATGTTAATGAGCAACACAGTTGAATGGTGTCGTAAACCGGTTTTTTCTCAACAAAAATATTTACAGAATATTCCTGTTTCCGATTATCCGTGGTGGATGAATAAACTCTATAACAACGAATATATTTTTATTGAATCCATTCAGAATATGCCTGCTGAAGCTATGAACGAAAAGGGTAGCATGGAAAGGCAGGAAATAATATCCTTTATAGTTGTCGGGTTATATTCAAACAGTTTTTTAACCGGCTTTATCGGTATTGATTACGTTAATCCGGAAAATCACGCAAAACTGAAATTTGTCAAAATATTAAACAAGGCCGGTTATTTTATAAATGAGCTTTTAAAGACGAACCGTAAGGTTAATACATTTTTATCCGTCATGAAAAACGGATTCTCCAAAGATGTCATGTCAGAAATTGTTTTTGTCGGTGTGGGTGATCTGTTACATAATATTCCCTGTATTCTTGTCGGAAATTCCGGTGAAATCATCAGTATGAATGAAAAAGGGAAAGCATTGCTGGATTCTGCCAATATTCAGCATGAAAACAATAATATTATGATCAATCCGGGCAAAAAGTGGACAATTTTAGTTGACTGTTTGCATAATATGCTTCGAAAAAATATTCACCATGCTTTTATAGAGGATTTTATTTTTGAAAGCAATAACGCGTTTTATTCTGTCTATTTTGTAGACATATTTTATCAGAAAGACAAATCAGTCATATTGTTGGCGTTTATTGATATTACCCATCGTCATGTTACCCGTATGGAATTGATTAAAGAAGTGGAAGAAAAGAAAAGAATGCTGAGTGAAATTCATCATAGAGTTAAAAATAACATGCAGATCATTTCAAACTTTATGGATCTGGAAAATTTGAATATCAACCGGGAGAATGCACTGTCAATTTTTAACAATACGCGAGACAGAATAAAAGGTCTTGCCATCCTTCACGAAAAACTGTATGAAAGCCGGGAATTTGGAAAAATTAATCTGTGTGTTTATTTAAAACAATTGGTTGTGAATATTATTCTCGTTCTTTCCAATCATAAAAACATTGAATTAACCTATTCCGGCGAAGATGAAATAACTGCCGGTTTTGATACGGCAATAACCTGCGGATTACTCGTAAATGAAATTATTGTGAATAGCTTGAAACATGCTTTTACGGATAAATATGATGGAAACATTTTCCTTAAAATCTCCAAAGATCAGCATGACATTCTTTTATTTGTTGGAGACAACGGTTCGGGATTTGATCAGGCAGACAAAAACAAATCAAAATTAACACTGGGCTTAAGGCTGATTGAGGGATTTGTTAAGGAGTTAAACGGTTCTTATGAAATGGCTGCACAAAAGGGTACTCTTTTTACAATTCGCTTTCCCCATGTTTCTCCAGAAGTAAAATAGCATTTCCGGTCGTAATGATATGTGATATAATGTCTTTATGGTTCGATATATGCCAGGAAAAGATCATTAAGATTTATTCCCGTATAACCGGTTTTAATCAGTGTTTGAATTTGATTAAACAAGGGATAGGTATCATTATTTTCCAATGCTTTCTCTGCTCTGATTCTGTCTGTGGAATAGAATAAGTCTGAGGATAACCAGCCTCCGGCAGCATCGGTAGGGCCATCAATTCCATCTGAACCGATTGATGCAATAATCCAACGGAAAGGGCAATCTGCCAGCCTGAGTGCTGTTCCAAGAACAAGTTCCAAATTTCTTCCCCCTTTCCCCGATCCTTTTACTGTAACAGAGCATTCCCCGCCGGTGAGAATAAAGAAGGGTTCCTTTAT
>DKER01000196.1 GCA_002452555.1 Fidelibacterota bacterium UBA6817
CTGCCTGCCAGTCTGTGACCGCTTTTTCAAGGTCTTTTAAACGGAACAACACAGCCACACGCAGTGCCGTCGGATACACATCATTGGTGGACTGATGGCGGTTTACATCGTGCAGGGGGTGGATTTGATCATAGGATCCCGGTGCAAATCCCAGTTTCTTCAATGCCAGGTTAGCGAGGACCTCGTTAAAATTCATATTTGTGGATGTGCCGGCTCCTCCCTGCCACGGATTAACGACAATCCATGCGTGGTGTCTTCCACCGGCTATTTCCGAACAGGATTCAGCCAATACCCGTGCTATTTTCGAATCCAGAAAACCTGTTTCCTCATTCGCAAGGATACACGCTTTTTTTATAAGAGCAAAGGCTTTGATAAAAACCGGGTCCAGCCGTTCTTCGCTGAAAGAAAAATGATTGACAGACCGCTGTGTATGAATGCCATACAGACAGTCATCCGGTAACTCTAGAGATCCTAAGGCATCTTTTTCAATTCGGGACATGGTTTTCGTCACCTGTTTTTCCTGCAATTTACACATAGCAGGCGGATTCCGCACGCATAGAATCCCTATGAATTATCCCAGTTCCCGGGATGTATCACTTCTTTTTTTACATAACTTATTTTAATTTTTAATCAAATTAAGGAGATGTATGGCAGAAACACGGCGGGAAATCATTATGCGGGGATTTGATCCTATTGCACTTCTGGGTGTCAATGATGAAAATCTTAAAATCCTGGAGGATCATTTTAACGCGGAAATCATTGCCCGGGGACAGAGTATTAAAATCATTGGAGATCCCATTGAAGTAGAACGGATCCACCATGTTTTAAATGCATTGATCCAATTGATCCCCAAGAAAGAATATATTAAACCTTCAGACGTAAAAACGGTCATTAACATTGAATCAGATTCTTCAGATACGGTTTACTCCGTCCCTGAAGAATCCATCATACTTTTCACGCCAAACGGACTTATCCGGCCCCGGACAGCAGGACAGGCAGAATATTACCGGATTGCATCGGAAAATGACATCACCTTTGCTATCGGTCCTGCAGGAACCGGCAAGACCTATCAGGCCGTGGCCATGGCTGTGGCGGCATTAAAAAACCGGGAGGTCCGAAAAATCATCCTCACCCGTCCCGCCGTGGAAGCCGGAGAAAACCTGGGATTTCTCCCGGGAGATATGAAGGAAAAAATTGATCCCTACCTGGCTCCCCTCTATGATGCCCTGAAAACCATGATCAGTCCGGAAAAGCTGAAAGTCTTTTTTGAACAAAAAGTTATTGAAATCGTCCCTTTGGCATACATGCGCGGGCGGACCCTGGACAGTGCTTTCCTTATCCTGGATGAAGCCCAGAATACAACCCCCTTGCAGATGAAGATGTTTCTGACCCGTATCGGCGTGAATTCCAAGGCTATCATTACCGGGGATATTACACAGATAGATCTCCCTGCCAAACAACGTTCCGGATTGATGGATGCCATAAGCATTTTGAAAAATATTGATGGAATCGGATTCTCTTATCTGACAGAAATTGATGTGGTTCGTCACCATCTTGTTAAAAAAATCATAAAAGCATATTCGGATGCCGGAGATGATCTTGAATAACAGCTCTGATCTTTTGAATAAAGCGGCTGATCTAATCCTTCATTCAAAACATGCTACAGCCTTTACGGGAGCCGGTATTTCCGTGGAAAGCGGCATCCCGCCCTTTCGGGGCCGGGAAGGTTTATGGTCACGCTATGATCCCGAGTGCCTGGATCTGGATTCGTTTTACCGCGACCCGGCAGAGACCTGGAAACTCATCAAAGAGATCTTTTACGATTTTTTCGGTCAGGCAAAACCCAATCCGGGACACACAAGCCTGGCTGAACTGGAAAAAGCCGGATATTTGAAAGCTGTGATTACACAAAATATTGACAGTCTTCATCATCAGGCGGGAAATAAAAATATTATAGAATTTCATGGCACTTCAGGACGATTGAAATGCACGCAATGTGGTCTTATCATCACGTTTGAACCGTCTTATCTCAAACAATTGCCCCCTCTGTGCCAATCATGCAAAGGACTTCTGAAACCGGATTTTATCTTTTTTGGAGAAGCCATTCCCCTTGACGCGTATAATGCTTCCATGAACGAAGCAAAGTTCTCCGATATTTTCATCATCATTGGCACGACAGGTGAAGTGGTTCCCGCTTCATCCATCCCCTGGCAGGCAAAAACACATGGATCAATCATCATTGAAGTTAATCCCGAACCATCAACCTATACCCATGCCGTCACAGATATTTTTTTGCAGGGTAAAGCCGGAAAAATGCTGCCGGAACTCGCACGGCAAATTGAAATGATATCTCCGGTATAAAGGAATCGAAACATTTTATAAATTCCGAAACAAAATCAGGAACCGATTGTCTGAATACTGCAAAATTAATCTTCCGGAACAGATCAAAAGGAGAAAATATGAAGGATCAGGAAAAAAAGTCGAACGATTCATTAAAAAATGAGCTTCTCCACACACGAAAAAATGTATGGGACCGTTTAAAAGATCATGATTTGATCGATGCTTTCAATAAGGATTATGCAACCTATCTGGACGCATCCAAAACAGAACGGGAAGCTGTCCGGAATGTGATAAATCTGGCTGAAGCCAAAGGTTTTAAAAACATTTTGAAAACTCGGGAAAACGGGGACAAGCTCTATTATCCCCTGCACGGTAAATCTATTGCTTTGTACAGAAAAGGCAAAAAATCCATTACGGAGGGTCTAAATATTCTGGTAGCCCATGTGGATTCACCGCGGCTCGATTTGAAGCAGTATCCAGTATATGAAGATCAGGGTCTGGCATTATTTAAAACACACTATTACGGGGGTGTTCGCAAATATCAATGGGTATCAATTCCCCTTGCCCTGCACGGGATTTTTGTCATGAAAGACGGCAGCATAAAAGATGTAATCATTGGCGAAGATAGCCATGACCCTGTTTTTACTATTGCGGATCTTTTGCCTCATTTGGCTGCTAATGCTCAAAATACAAAAAAGGCGTCAGAATTCATTCCCGGAGAAAAACTGAATATTCTTGCCGGAAGTATGCCTGTGAGTGATGACGAAAAACAGGATCAGCGTTTTAAACTGAATATTCTGAAACTGTTTAAAGATAAATACGGTATTTCAGAAGAAGATTTTTTTAGCGCGGAAGTTGAACTGGTTCCGGCCGGAAAATCCAGGGATGTGGGTATGGACCGCTCCATGCTTGGCGGATACGGACATGATGACAGGGTTTGTGCATACACCGCTTTGCGGGCAATTCTGGATACAGAAGACCCCAAAACCTCTGCTTTGGTATTTCTGATGGATAAGGAAGAAATCGGCAGTGAGGGTGCCAGCGGTTCAAATACCTGGTTTCCGGAAATGGTTGTTGGAGAAATCCTGGCATTGGAAGGAAAAGACAGTTATACCGCCATCCGGAGATCTTTATCCAATGCTCATTGCTTATCGGCCGATGTGAATGCAGCTGTCCATCCGGACTGGACTGAAGTCCACGATCTCAGAAATGCCGCATATCTAAACGGCGGATTGGTATTGACCAAATTCACAGGTGTCCGCGGCAAAGCAGGCAGCAGCGAAGCCAATGCAGAATTTGTGGCAGCTCTCCGGAGAATTTTTGATGAAAATGATATTACGTGGCACATGGCAGAACTGGGTAAAGTTGATGAAGGCGGCGGCGGAACCATCGCCAAATTCATGGCTTATTATGGTATGCAGGTCATTGATGCCGGCGTAGCTGTCCTTGGTATGCATTCTCCTTTTGAGGTTGTGAGTAAAGGAGATGTTTACGAGACATATAGGGCTTTTCAGGTAATACTGAATTCTGAATTCTGAATTGTTGAACATGGTTCATGGGCTCATGGGTTCAAAAGTTCAGACGTTGAGANNGTTGAGAGGTTGAGAGGTTGAGGCTTGCTGCGCTCGCTGTTCAAGAGTTCATGAGTTCAAGGGTTCATGAGCTCAAGAGAATCCGGTAGTGGTCCAACAAGTGCAAGTACCATGGCCAATGTAATTAATGATACCACAGCCCTTATTAACAGCATACGTAAGTTGTGCTGCCGTTGCACCGGGATCATATATTTGATAAATAAGTGTATATCCATAGTTGAGAAGATCAGTTCGAAGCAAATCACATCTTTCCCAATCTTTAATACCATAACCTTCATCATCGGATGCGATTCCTGCCCCTCTCTGAAACCACGAGCCGGCAGCCGGATTTGTTTCATATTTGATGATTCGTCTTACCTGGTTTTCAACCTGATCGACGTTTTCAGCTGATAGCCTGGAAATATAGGCGTCGGGATAATTGTCATCACCAACAAGTTTAGTAGTATACATTGGATCTTTTGGGGCTGCTTCAGTCCCAGGATATGGTACACTCGTTGATGGGATGTCATCAACAATTCCTTCACCCACCAGAAGAATATATGTGACACTACCAACCTCATCATACATATCCTGGATGTAGTCCTGGATGTGAACATCTGTTGTTCCCACATCCGAACATTTCACCAGTCTTGTCCTGTATCCTTTCCTGGTTCGCCAGTCTCTTAATGAAATCATCTCGTCATAGAAATCATCGGCAGCGATAATCAGCATTCTTCCCGTTTCTCCAATATCATCATAAGCTGCTTTCTTAAGCGATTTCCCCTGATCTTCCGAATAATTCAGAAAAAATCTCTGATAGAGTTTATAAAAATCGTGATCCGGATGGGTCGTCTGTCTTTGTTTCACATTCACATCATCCATGCCATCAGAATAGACACGCACAACCAAATGTTTACATACGATTAACTGTTTTTTCACTGCGTTGTGGCGGAAAAGATTGAATCGTATGGTAATTCCTCGCATGTCTCTTATAATGAATGGTTGTGATAGTTCAACGGTATTCGTCGGCCAAAACGTGTCGGTTTCATAGAAGTCACTGAAAGTGTAGGGAACCGCTTTCGGATCAATTGACCGGGAGAGACTCCCTTTGGAAGGCGCGATTAACACACCGTCCACCGTATCATATTCCGCTTCAACAATTTCAATACTCATTTTGGCTTCATCCGGGATTACAATACTTCGATTGACACGCGGAAGCTCCGGGTAGCCTTTCTCGAGGAAAATGGGAGCTTCCGGTACCGACAACACTGAATACGGATTACTTTCGATATTGATGCTTTTCTGATTGTAACCGGCAACATCGAATTCTATTACCGTCTCACTTATCCCATCTTCAAGAACATTTGCAGTAACCGGACTGCCTTCCGGTCCACTAATACTCTTCCACTGTGCTGATAGGGATACCCCGATACAAAAAATGATTATCAATATTACATTGAAAGATTTCATTCTAAATTTCCTTTTTAAAAAATATTGGAAGAGAACAATACTTTTTATACACTGCGTTCTAATAAACAGAATAGCATTCAACCTATTTTGACAGAATCAAATTACTCGAATCTATCTGCTTATCATGACTCCTGAAGGGCGGTGGCGCACTCACTGCCGTTCAGCATTTTTGCCAAACTTTCTTTGGGTGGACATAAATCTTTTCCTTTCTTTCTACTTCATTAACAGCATTTTCCTTGTTATTGTGAAATTGTTGCCGGATGTCATTTGTACAAAATACACACCGCTGGAATAATAGGAAGCATCCCAGGCTATTTCATACGCTCCTGGTTGCTTATATTCACTGACAAAGACCTTAAGCTTGCATCCGAGCAAATCATACAGTGTGATTGTTACCCATGCAGCTTTCGACATTTCATACCAAAGTGTTATCGAAGCATTGAAGGGGTTCGGATAGTTCTGATATAAATCAAAACTATTAGAAACAGAGGGATATTCTTCAATGCTGCTCACAGTGTTCTGTAACTTAACTGTGAAGTAATCATACTCATACCAAGTCCCAGGGAGATAAGTCGAGCCGGTTACTATGATATTGCCCCACGCATCCAAGACAATTCCGCTTGGCTCATTGATTCCACCATAGGAACACCGTTTTGTCCATACCGTATCACCCAAAGATGTACATTTGGCAATGTAATAATCTCTCCATAATTGTCCCCCTTGAATCCACCAGGCAAATTCACCAGCCAGGTAAATATTACCGTAATCATCGGTGACAACATCGGCAAAGCTTACAACTTCGGCGTACTGAAGCGTATCCGTGAATATCTTTGTCCAGAGTGTATCGCCTTGTGCTGAATACTTTACTACCATTGCTGAACAACCACCCGTTCCCGGAAGCAGTTGATGGGTTTCACCGGCAACAATTACATTACCTTCTTTATCGGTCGTAACTCCAAATGCCCAGTCCGTGATCGCAACATCGTATCTCCTGATCCAGAGGGTATCCCCTTCGGGGCTGTATTTGATCGTACACCAGTCCCAGTTTATGTCGCTGTCGGAATAGCCGGTTACAATGATATTATCAGATTCATCTACCGCGACATCCAAGGCACAGTCTTCCCAGCCACCATCGTAGGTACGCATCCACAATAAATTGCCATCCGGGTCGTATTTAAGGGTAATATAATCACCCAGGTTGTAATCTGCTGTGCCGACAACAATTATGTTATTATTCGAGTCTACCGCAAGGCGACCGATATACCCTCTAAGAACTTGCGTCGCATACGTTTGACTCCAAAGAACATCTCCGGAAGGATCGCATTTAATAACTTTATCACCGCCAATAATAATGTTGCCTGAATTGTCAGTTGTTACGCCGCGCGCGTTAACATCATACCATCGGGTCCAAACGGTGTCACCATTTTGATTGTATTTAATGGTTAAGCAACTTCCATCACTGTTTTGAAAAGCGCTTCTGCCGGTTACAATGATATTTCCTTCAGAATCCGTTGTTATTCCTCTTGCATAATCTGTTTCTCCCGTATCAAAAACCCTCTGCCAGAGTATCTCCTGGGCAGATAATAGTCGGGTGATTAAAAAAACTACTGTAAATATTTGAATTGATTTCATGATTGAGCCCTCCTTTTTTGGATCGCCAAACGTATACTGTGCTCTGATAAACAGAATACCATTCAATCCCATCAAATTACTCGAATCTATCTGCTTATCATGACTCCTGAAGGGCGGTGGCGCACTCACTGCCGTTCAGCATTTTTGCCAAACTTTCTTTGGCTGAAAATTAGACCTCACCTTTCTATCTTATTTATTCATTTCATTAACACCGTTTTTTGTATTTGGTAAGTATTTTCATCCCCTGCATGTATCTTGATAAAGTAAATTCCGGATGATAGTTCTCGGGCATTCCATGCCAATATATGTGTGCCAGGTTGATAAAATGAATCCGTTAACAATGCAATTTCCCGCCCAAAATATCGTAAATAGTTATTTGTATTTGGTCTGCTTGAGGAAGATAGAAATGAATGTTTGTGCTATTATTGAACGGATTAGGATAATTAGGTTTTAACGTAAAACCATTCGGTTGGTACGAATCGCTATGCCTGTCTATAGCGCTATTGCTTACCGGAAATGGATTATTGGAATATATATCTATATTATAGGTTCGAGTATATGGATCATCGGGATTTATTCTTCTTAAAAAGATCAACTCATCGGTTTTGTCGTTATTTAGATCGATAGAATTTGAAAGAGAAAATGAAAGAGTATTCGTATCGTCAAGTGCTATTGTAGTATCCGGATTAAAAAGATCACTCTCACCTAGATAACAATACATCTTTTTTGATTCACCTGATCCTCCTGAAACTATGATATCTTTATATCCATCATTGTTAAAATATCCTTGGGCAAACCAAATAAAGAAAGACTGATCATAAGGATCGTAATTATTATATATTATTTCAGTATGTAGACTGTCAAATACGGCTGATCCGGATAATTTGAGAACATCGGTACGATAACCTTCGGTGATAATCCAACCAGCTAAAACCATACCATAATCAGAATCATTCCAATTGGATACATATTCCATTTTTCTACCTAGATAGGAATAAGGATTGGGCGCTTCATAAAGAAAATCAGGCATTGTTGTCAGCGTATCGCCACCGGAATAGATATAAATCCTGCCTGGTTTATCGGAGAGGTCATGCGGAGAACCTACCATAAAATCGGCATAGCCATCGGCATTCAGATCACCACAGGCAACGGATTCACCATAACAAGCGAATTCAACCTCGCTCTGATAATACCAGTCCGGTTCGAGATCAAATGGATCCCCACCGAAAAAGACATACACTCTTCCATAAGCGGCTATATCATCAAAGGGAGCGGCAACAACCAGATCATCGTACCCGTCGGCATTGATATCTCCACTGGATATTTCACGGCCAAATTGATGATAGTAATATTCTCCATACCGG
>DKER01000171.1 GCA_002452555.1 Fidelibacterota bacterium UBA6817
ATTCCTCCGTGTTAATAACTTCACCTATAAAATTCCCATCGTGCAAGGCTGCTGAAAAACGTTGACCAACCGTCACATCGTTTATGGAACGATAAATTTTACCATCCTCATTTCGAATAACAGCATATCCTTTTTTCAGAATTTTACGTGGATGAGAAAGTCGAATCGTTGTATCCAATTTTTCCCACTTATGATTTTTATCATTAAAAAGCATTTGAATTCGTTCTTTTAATTGTCTTTCCATAACAAAAATATTTTCATTCAATCGCATGATATATTCCATGGGGAACCGAAAAGCATAACGGTCAGTCAACACTTTATAATCGGACGTCTTTTTTCTCATGTTGAAATCAACGGCATTAATCAGTCTGCTTTCACTTTGATTGAGACGCAAAAGTGTATCTTTCCAACCCCTGATGACATATTCTGCCGCATTGGTCGGTGTACTCGCCCGGTGATCTGCTACAAAATCCACAATTGTAAAATCCGTTTCATGTCCAATACCGGTAATAATCGGAATGGGATAGTCAAAGATCTTCCGCGCCAGATTCTCACTGTTAAACGCCCAGAGATCTTCAATGGAACCGCCACCCCGAATAATCATAACAACATCAACACCTTTAAGTGTTAATGCAATATTTAATGCCTTAATGACGGATTCTTCCGTACCCTTTCCCTGCATACGGGCAGGAATAAGGAGCCGTTTGACATGAGGAGCATTTTGAAGGAATACGCGTTCTGCATCCTGAAGTGCTGCTGCAGTTTCACTGGGAATAATACCAACCTTTATGGGATACAGCGGAATTGATTTCTTCAATGATTCATCAAAAAGCCCCTCTTCGCGAAGCTTCTTTTTCAATGCCTCAAACTGCTCGAACAAGTTGCCCATACCGGCCATTTGCATGGATTCAACGGACATTTGATACTTCCCGTGAGGCGGGTAAACACTCAGTTTTCCCTGAGCAAGAATATGATTACCGGTTTCAGGACGAAAAGATAAATAAGCTGCATTGGTACGCCACATCACACAAGGAAGAACAGCATGATCATCTTTCAGGGTAAAATATAAATGTCCGCTGCCATGGTATTTAATTTCTGAAATCTCGCCCTGGAAAGTAAATGTTCCCAAAGATTCAAGGCGATCTTTTATAATACGGGTAATTTCTGAGATGCTGTATATTCTGTCCATCAAAACAAATGCAGCACTCAACAATCGAATATCCGAAAAAGTGCTGCATTACTCCATAGGTTTGTGTTTAATGAAAAAAAGTGTCGGATAAAATCGGATAACCGACTATCAATCAGCGTTTTCTTTTTTTATGACGATTTTTTCTTAAACGTTTTTTCCGTTTATGGTTACGGATTTTTCCTTTTTTACGTTTTTTACCGCAAGGCACCTTTATTCCTCCTTAGCCTTTTTTCATGTTATTGTCTACAGCATTTTTCAACATTTTTGACGCCTTAAAAACCGGTACAAATCGTTCAGGGACTGGTACCGTTTCCCCTGTTCCCGGATTCTGACCGACTTTTGATGCCCGTTTTTTCACGCTGAAACTGCCAAAACCTCTGAAATCCACCCGTTGACCTCTCATGAGAGCGTCGGAAACTGTGGATAAAAAGCCATTAATGACTGCTTCCGTTTCAACCTTTGTTAATCCGGTCGCTGCTGCGATGGTATCTACAATGTCCGCTTTTGTCATGATATATACCTCTTATTTAAAGATCATTTGAACGGTGGGTGTTTCAACGAAAGATCCTATCCACCCCTTAATATCCCCAAAAATCAGATTATAAAGTGTCATTTTTTCTTCTTTAGGCCGGATTATTTGCGGTTTATCAGATAAACCGAGCTGATGTGTCAGGTCATCAACGGCATCTTGGAGAGTACCAATATGATCAATAAGCCCCAGTTTTAAGGCCTGTCTTCCTGAATAAACTTTTCCGTTTGACAATTTTTCAACGTGACTCATTTCCATATGCCTTGATTCGGCAACGGCCATTTTAAACTGATCATAAACATCGTTAACCAAATCCTGGTAATATGCTTTATCTTGATCAGTAAACTCCCTGTAGGGTGAGCCGGTATCTTTATATTCGCCGCTTTTCACAACATTCATACGGACACCGATCTTTTCCATGGCTTCTGTCCATTCAGGAAAATCCATGATCACACCGATGCTTCCCGTCATTGTTCCGGGCATGGCATAGATCGAATCAGAAGCCAGCGCAAGATAGTAGCCGCCGCTTGCTCCCAAAGTACTCAGAACAGATACAACGGGAAAATCATACTTTTCCTTAATTTTTTTTACAGCATAATACATTTCCTGTGAAGCGACTGTTCCGCCTCCGGGACTGTTAATATGCAGTATTATTGCTCTAATGTCCCGATTGGATGCTATTTTATTTAAATCACGTATGAACGATTCCGAATCAAATATCACGCCTTGTACCGGTATAACTCCTATTTGGTCTGTCCTTGTCAATTTCACAGACCGATTACTGTTTAGTATCATAGAATTGAATGTTACGGCAGCAGCAATAAAAAGCAGGGCTATGATGACCAGATCACTTTTTTTCATCGTATTCTGATTGTATCTCCGGGATAAATCCTGGAAGGATTGATGTTCGGGTTCAATGTTTTCAACTGATTAACCGTCACACCTGTTTTCTGTGAAATACGGTGAAGAGAGTCGCCTGATTGAACCGTATAAATATCATCGGTTACGGATGCAATATTTTTCTTTGGAACCCAAAGGGTAAGTTTTTGTCCCGGATAAATGTATTGACCATAACGAAGATTGTTCCAGTGCCTGATATTGGAGGCGGTGGTGCCATAACGTTCAGCAATGTGTCCGAGTGTATCATTTTTACGTACCGTATAAACTATTTTTTCATTATTGCCTGAATAATCAGGAAGGGGTTGGGTTCGTGTCGATGTAGAAGCAATCGATTCACTGTACCCCGGATTGGGAATGGTTAATTTTTGGCCTATGATAATGGGTTGGTTGTTTCGTAAGCGGTTTGCTGTCATTATTTCACGAATAGGAACTCCATACGTACGGCTGATACGGGTCAACGTATCGCCTCTTCTAACCGTATGAACCGTATATTGAACTTCATGAACCACGTGAAAAGATTCCAGGGCATTCAAGACAACTTCCCGCTTGCCTTGCGGTAAACGGATAGTATAGGCATAATTGGGGGTTGAATGCTGACGAAGCTGGGGATTAATATCTTTCAGATCCTGATATTTGACGCCGGAAACTTTCGCAATGCTTTCCAGCTCAACACTTTTATCAATAGTCAGTGTATCATAAGTCCAGAAATTTAGCTGAGACTGCGGTAAACTGAAACCATATGCTTCAGGATCTCTGGCAATTATGGCTGCGGCAAGAAACGTAGGGACATAGTTACGAGTTTCTTTTGGGAGGCTGTACATTTTCCAGAAATCTCGTGTTCTGTCTCTTTGAAATGCCCGATAAACACGGCCTGAACCGGCGTTGTAGGCAGCCATCACAAGATACCAGTCCCCAAACTCTTCATACAAATCTTTTAAATGTCTTGCGGCAGCCTCTGTCGACTTGACAGGGCACAGCCTCTCATCGATCCAATAGTCTCTTCTCAGTCCATAATTCTTACCGGTCGAATACATAAACTGCCACAACCCCACAGCTCTGGCGTAGGAATAAGCATTGGGTCTCAAACCGCTTTCTATCATACTGAGATATATAAGTTCTTCCGGTAATTCGTATTTTTTAAAGGTTTGCTTATACAGAATTTCATACTCTGGCATCCTGTTCAACCAGGCCTGGTAACTGTCTTTTCCTCGCGTCTGGAAAAACCGGATCAGGCTTTCAACCCGTGAATTCGAAATGATGGGAATATGCCCGTCACGATCATCGATTACTTTAAAGTTTTCCGAGGACATATCTTCCGCCAGGTATTCCATGGCATCTCTGAGATCGCTGACTGAAAACTGATCGTGCAGAGAAATGGCTTCCGGCGCAAAATCTTTAAAATCATGAACCAGTCGTTCGGTAAACCGTGTCAGTTCCTGATACTGTATCTGATCGAGATTATTAAAAACTTCCATATCTGACAATGCTTCAAATGTTAGTCTCAGTTGAAACTGGACTTCAAATGTGTCCGCATAATGCTCGGCAATCAAGGCATTGGCATAGTGAATCTTTGCTTCGTTAAACAATGCCTCAAACCGATCGGCCTCATAAAAAGTTTCAGCCATTATGACTGTATCCTGAACAGTCGCGGAATCAATTATCTCAACAGGATAAATTTCACGTTCTACAGGATCATCTAAAATTTCCTTGGTTGAATAGGAATGGGCTAATGTCATTGTAGATAGAACAAATATCAGTGTTAGTTTCAGCAGTATTTTCATATCTCCTCTGTATTAATCATGTTAAAGTACCTGTAACTACCAACAAAGTCAATGATTATGGGAGTTTTCACGAATTTGTTTTTCAATTTTCAACAAAAGATTACTGGTTGATTTTTCCGGCACAAATGGGAGCGTTAAAACCTTTCCTCCCCAACTCATGATCTCCCGTGCTCCCACAATTGTCTCAATACGATAATCGCCCCCTTTAATCAGAATATCGGGTTTCAAATATGTAATAATCTCCAGGGGGGTATCTTGAGAAAACAGCACAACAAGATCAACAAAACGCAGTGCTCTGAGGATCTCGGCCCGGTCACATTCCGATTGATAAGGTCTTGAAGCACCTTTTAACCGTTTAACCGAATCATCCGTATTAAGACCTACGACCAGATAATCACCCATATTTCTGGCACCTTTCAGATAACGGATATGCCCAACATGCAGGATATCAAAACATCCGTTTGTAAAAACAATTTTTTTTCCGTTATTCTGCCAGAGGTGTATTTGCTCACGCGCTTTTTCCCATGATTCCGGGATATGGTCATTATAATTCATTTCACCTCCGCTTCCGAACTGCAAAGGGGGCATAGTTCGGATAAATCCTGTGAACAAAATCTTTCATTAATGTACAAAATCCCCTGCTGATGAATCCATTTCCGCCTGAGAGGATTATTTTTATCAATTGCGTGCCGATTATAGAAGTGGCTTGATATTCTGTATTCATTGACAGTGAGTGAAGCCATTTCATTCATATATGTTTCAATCTTCTCATTATGCGGTTCGAATGATGCAATAACAACAGGCATCAGGGCATTAATTCCCATTTCAACGGACAGATCAACACCCGGTTCCCTGCAATATTTTGAATTTGTTCGAAAAAAATCTTTCCAGAAAACTTTGGTTTGTTTTCCTCCTTGAGAAACAGTCAAAAGTTCACCAAACAGCGAATGACCATATTTCTGTTCAAGAAACACAGAAAGCCATCTAAGCCGGTTTTCCGGACGTGACGGGGGCCTGATCCCCATTTTCAGCCAGAGGAGTCCTTCCGATTTATTATAATCGGCAAATTGAATGTGATCAAATCCCAAATCCAGACCTGAAATATATTGTATCAATGGTGGAATATGATTTTTTTTCATATTCCCTTTAAAATATTCTTCCCATGGGAAATCAAGGAAAATACGGTTGAAAGCAGAACGATTGGCCTTTAAACCACTCATCTGAAAGAGACCCCACCAACACATTAAATCGAAATTAAAACGGTCAGACTGACGGCGAATATAGTCTGTTTTTATTTTAAATCGTTCAAATCCCATTTTTTTCAAAATAGAAAAAAATTTATCCGGAGACATATAGTCTGGTTTACACACCGGTTCAGGTTCAAAAATATCCAGCACAGAATAATCTATGAGACAGACAGGTATCCCTTCCCCCTTACTGTTCAAAACCCGTTTATTTCCATCGATACTGTTAAAAATCAGATGAAGGATAACCCGGTCATATCCGGGATCTGTATGATGTCCGTGACGGTACCAGTCTCCGTTGCCATAATGAATTTCCACATCTCCTTCTTTCATTTTTTCACCGATAAAAATCATGGCATCCCGGAAATCAGGGCCTTCATGGTGATTCCAGATACCCGGACTCAGAACCTGAACCGCTTCTCCATCAAGCGTTGTCAGTGGTTGTTTCCATAAAATATTAACCCACATTTTCTGCAACCTTCGCTCGGGAAGGTATGGTCTGTCGGGTTCAAATAAAGAAGAATACAAAGCTAATTTCACGGTAAATAGTTTTTTTCTTTAAGAAATTCCCGGTATTGTGATTCAATCTGATAAAGCAGTTCATTCCTGTCATTCATCGTTTTATAACGGGATGAAACAGCCGGCAAAACATCTAAGTAAACTTTTCCCGGTTTAACCAAAAGTGATCCCCTGGGCGTTATATCTCCAGCCCCTCTGATTACCACCGGCAGAATAGGCAGACCATAGTTCAAAGCCAGGACAAATGCTCCCTTTTTAAAAGGCAGTATTTGCTTTCCCCCTTGACGGGTTCCTTCAGGGAAAATACAAACAGATAAATTATTCAGTTGAAGCTTGCTGAATGTCGAATTCATTGCTTCAATGGCTTCATCACTGTCGGATCGGTTAACAAGCGGAAAGAGATACTGTTTCATAACAAAACCAAGTAGAGGAAGTTTGAGCATTTCTTTTTTGGAAACCATGCGAAAATCCAACGGGAGTTTTGCATAAATTGCAAATATATCCAAGACACTTTCATGGTTACTTACAATAACATAGGATTTGTCCTCAATATTTTCCAGTCCCGTAATCCGGACATGTATCCCCGATATAAAAAGATTCAAACGGGCCCAATTCTTTATGATAAAATTGAAAACAGTATGTTTTAAGGGTAAAGGGAGTAGTAACAACGAAAAAAACACCGCCATAAACGTAGTTATAAATAGAATTACTACAGACCAGATTGAACGGAGAAAAATAAGGAAGCTCATCATTAACAGGCTCCTAAAGCGCAGAAAGATTATGGACCTGGATTGTTTTAAGAATCCTGTCGGAGAATATCAAAGCCGGTATACGGTCTGAGGATTTCCGGGATCGTTACACTGCCGTCTTCATTTTGATAATTCTCGAGAATGGCGATAAGAAGCCGCGGAGTAGCAACACCGGACCCGTTAAGGGTATGGACAAAACGGTTTTTGCCTTGTTCATCTTTAAAACGGATATTGCTCCTCCGTGCCTGAAAATCCCCAAAGTTACTGCAACTTGATACCTCCAGCCATTTTTCTTCTCCCGGGGCCCATAGTTCCAGATCATAACATTTCGCTGCGGCAAAACTCAGGTCTGCCGTACACAATTCTACAACACGATAAGGTAAAATCAGTTTTTGTAAAACCATTTCTGCATTATTTACTAGGCTATCAAGAATGGTATAGGATTCATCAGGATGGCAGAACTGTACCATTTCAACTTTGTTAAACTGATGGAGCCTTTGAAAGCCCCGGGTATCCTTTCCGTAGGATCCGGCCTCCCTGCGAAAGCAGCCGGAATAAGCCGTATATTTTATCGGCAGGTTTTCACGGTTCAAAATTTCATCTCTGTGAATATTTGTTACCGGCACCTCCGCTGTGGGAATAAGCCACAGATCATCCTGATCCAGGTAATACATGTCATCAGCCATCTTTGGCAGTTGTCCCGTTCCTGTAGAACTGTTGGAGTTAACCAGAAATGGCGGCAATATTTCCGTATAACCGTGTTCCTGTGTATGCAGATCAAGCATAAAATTTATCAGAGATCTTTCGAGTTTTGCCCCTTTGCCCGTGTATAAAGGAAAACCGCTTCCGCTGATTTTGGCAGCTCTATGAAAATCAAACAGGTTCAGGGATTCACCCAATTCAAGATGATTTTTGGGATTAAAGGTGAATTTTTGAGGTGATCCCCAACGGCGAACCTCAACATTATCTTTTTCATTCTTTCCGACAGGCACCGATTCATGAGGCGTGTTAGGCAGCGAAATCAATTGTTCTTTCAGAGTCTGCTGTATTAACAAAAGCTGCTGGTCATTTTCCTTGATCCGCGAACCCACGTCCCGCATTTTTAATATATCTTCCCGGGCATCAATCCCTTTTTTCTTTTTATCATTGATTGCCTGTGTTACCGTATTTCGTAAATGCTTCAGATCATCCGTTTCTTTACTTAATTCACGGAATTGTTGATCCAAAGCCAAAATTTTATTCACATCAACTGAAATATTTTTTGTCCTGAGAGCTTTTTCAATTCGTTCAGGTTCTTCTCTGATCACATGGATATCCAGCATGAATTCCTTACCTTTCATCTCAATTATGATAGGACAAATTTAAGAATAAATTTAAATAATCACAGGCGAAAGTTGTAAATACAAATAAATTCTTTATACTTTTTTTTATTTTTGGATAATCTGGTTTTTCAACGATTCCTGCAGGACTTCAGAGTTGTTGCAATAATGAAAGGAAGTCCGATCAGGGCAGGGATTATTATTTCGAGAATCCACATAATCAGGGAAGCACCCAAAGCAACCTCGCTGGAAAGATTGCAAAAAAGCCCAAGATAAAGAATGGAGGCGGCTTCTCTTACTCCCAGTTCGCCAAAAGAAAAGGCTAAAAACGTTTTCGTTGTATATATCACGATTACTGCAGGGACAACTTCCAGCGGATCTGCATCGGCCAATCCCAGAACAACCAGAGAAAACATGGCGATAAAAGCTGCATATTGGAGTAAGCTTTGAAGCGTAATTTCAAAAATATCTTTTGACGACATTTCACGCATGGATTCAATCCAGTGTGAATTATTTAGTTTTTCCTGAATTCTCAGGGGGAAATGACGGATGAGTTTGATCAACCAGCCTATTTTCCAGTGAAACACGATCAGAAGCAGGGATCCTGAAACCAGCAGCAGAAAAGAAACGGTTCCCAAACCGGATTCAATCACTATAAGCGGCCAGACCATGGCAATCAAAAGAATACCGCCCCCGCTGAAACGTTCAATAAGAATGGACGTTAAAACCGATGCTTTACTGGCATTGGGCAGATAAAGTATCCTCGCAACTTCTCCAACTCTGCCGGGTGTTACGGCTGCACCGCTCATCCCTAAAAAATACGATACAACAGCCTTGCGACGTGTCATGGTTATCTTGAATTTTCGGGAAGAAACACACCACCGTTTTATCCCCAGGTACTGACTGATCGGAATCAGAAAAATTGCAATGCCAAGATATTGCAGATCAATAAGTTTGATAATTCGGAAAACTTTCCCCAAATCAACTTCATAAATGATCCAGACAATTAAAATAATCGTTAATATCAGTTTAAGGGAGAGATACGTGATTTTTTTCAGGTTCAACAGTATATTATCCGTTTACAAAAGTGTTGACATGAAAAACAATATAGTTAATATCATCATCAGATAAATACTGGTTAATGGGGAGAGAAATAACCCTTTTGGCGGTTTTTGACGCAACAGGAGTCGGATTATCCGGCAGATTTAATGCTTTTATGGCTGGTTGTTCATTAAGTGGTATGGGATAATGAACAGCCGTTGCTATTCCTTGCTTCTCAAGATATTCCTTTAGATCATCTCGCTGGTCCAGTTTTATTGTATACTGGTGATAAATATGCGTATTCCCCGGAGCAACAACCGGTTTTTCGATTTTTGGATCCAGAAGATGGTTATATAGATCTGCCTTTTCACCTCTGATACGGTTCCATTCTTTCAAATAATTAACTTTTACATTCAGAATTGCCGCCTGCAATGTATCCATACGGCTGTTCATACCTATCAAATGGTGTTCATATTTATGGGCCTGACCGTGATTGGCAATCAGGGCACAGGTTTCAGCCAAATGGTCATCATTGGTTATTAATCCGCCTGCATCGCCATAAGCCCCCAGATTTTTGCTGGGGAAATACGAAATCGTGCCAATATCTCCAACTGTTCCGGCAAAACGGTCATTTTGCACGGCCCCCAATGCCTGTGCTGTATCTTCAATCACCTTCAAACCAAATTTTTGTGCAATGTTCATCACCGGTTCCATGGGAACCATTTGACCGAAAAGATGCACGGGAATAATCGCTTTTGTTTTATCTGTTATCAATCTTTCAATCTGATCTGTATTCATCAGGCACGTATCTGCGTTAATATCGGTAAAAACAGGGACAGCCCCGGCAAAGGCAATGGTTTCCGCCGTAGCCACAAATGTAAATGGGGTCGTAATGACTTCATCACCCGGCTGAATACCCAAAGCATTCAAAGCAATCAACAGAGCATCGGTGCCATTGGCACAGGGAATGTGGTGTTTTACGTTTAAAAGGTTTTGAATATGATTGCTCAAATCATTTAATTGCGGACCCATAATATATCGTGCTGAGGATAAAACCTCCTCAACTGCCGGCAATAACTGATCTTTGAGGAGTTCGTATTCTTTTTGAAGATCCAGAAGGGGGATATTGCGTTTCATAAGTAACCTCTTATTGTCCTTTTGCCGTAAAGACGGTAGCAAAGGTATTCATAATTATTTTTATGTCAAGCTTCAGAGACATGTTTTCAAGATAATACAGGTCGTATTCCAGTTTCTTTTTCACGTCTTCAAATGATTCGTCATATTTATGCATGGTCTGAGCCCAACCGGTTATACCCGGTTTCATTTTCAGACGATGGCGGTACAGGGGTATTGTTTTAATAAATTCATCCACAAAAACCGGTCGTTCCGGCCGCGGCCCCACCAGACTCATATCACCCTGTAAAACATTGATAAATTGCGGAATCTCATCTACCCGGGTCTTTCTGAGGAAAAAACCCACGCGCGTTATCCGCGGATCTTGTTTTTGAGACCAAACAGGACCCGTTTCCTTTTCAGCATCAGGAATCATTGTTCGGAATTTTATCATTTTAAATATTTTACCATTTTTCCCAACCCGTTCCTGCAAAAAGAAAACAGAACCGGGTGAATCAAAGTAAATAGCCAGAGCTATCAAGGGAAAAAAGGGTAAAAGTATGAGTAATGTTAATGATGAAACGATAACGTCTATCAGGCGTTTGAAGGCCTTTTCCCACTGAGGCATTAGCTGGGGGAAAATATCGATGAGGGGAAATCCGTAGATCTGGTTTGTCCGGGCTTGACCGGATATAATATCATACATATCCGGAATAATCTTGAGCCCCACATCCATGCGTCCAACTTTATCCACAACATCCAGGAGTCTTTCGTGATTCCCCGTGTCAAAAGCAATGACCAATTCCCCGATGGCGTTTTTTCGGATCAGCTCAGGTAATTGATCAATATCCCCCAAAACAGAAATATCTTTATAATATTTCCCGATATTGTCCGGATTAATGGTAACAAATCCCACTATATTATAACCCAAAGCCGGGTACTGGCAAATTTTTTCATAAATATTGAAACCGAAATCGTTATAACCCACAATCAATGTCGGTGTCAGGCCGATTCCCCGTTCAAATCGTTTTCTTTGGAGGGTGATAAAAAAAATCCGTCCAAGGGATGTAAGAATTGATAACAGAAACCAATAAATGATGATTGTAAGTCGTGTTGAAACAATCGGATGGTTCAAATCAATTGTAACAAGAAAAAGAACAATTATGCCGAAAAACGTGGTTTTGAAAACCCTGAAATTTTCATCAGTTCTTGAAGGTGCAATAGGAAAATTATACAGACCGTTCCAAAGAAATAGAATAAGCCAATAGATATACAGAACAACAGCCGGCAATACCAGATCAGAGACATAAAGCTCAACAGGGCTGTCAAAAAGATCCAGTTTAAAACGAAAAAGATAGGTTAAATACAAGGCAGCAATAGAAGCAAAAAAGTCAGATATAAAAATTTTTGCAAACAATCGATATTTTTTCATGATACAAGAAATCCTCTCATGATTTCAACGATTTTATCAGACGCATGTCCGTCACCATACAAATTCAACCTTTTATGGGATGGCATGAAGTTTTGAATTGCTTCGACAATCCTATGTGTTTCTGAACCGGCAATGATATTATACCCTGCTTCAACTGTTTCAACCCACTCTGTTTCTGTCCGCAGGGTTATACATGGTTTGCCGAGAAAAAAGGCTTCTTTCTGAACGCCGCCGGAATCGGTAAGAATTTTCATGGCATGGTTTTCCAAATGAAGCATATCGAGAAATCCTACCGGTTCAATGATTTTCAGGTGTTTTATTTTGGATAAAATCTGTTTTACGGATGGCGTATTCATCACTTTTTTTGTTCGGGGATGGCAGGGAAACACAACCGGCCAGGGACTTTCAGACACTGCTTTCAATATGCCTGAAAAGGTTTGAGGATCATCCGTGTTGGATGGACGGTGAATCGTCATTAAAAGATATTCTTTCCCGGAAAGTCCCAGTTTTCGAATGATATCCGATCGTTTTTCTGCCAATGGCAAAAAATGAAGGCAGGTATCATACATGACATCCCCTGTAAGAAAAACATTTTCCTTCAGACCTTCATCATTCAGGAGAGATACGGCATTTTTAGTCGGACAAAAAAGGTGATCGGCAATTCGATCGGTTGCGATGCGGTTAATTTCTTCCGGCATAGTCCGGTTGAAAGAACGGAGCCCTGCTTCAATATGTCCTGTGGGGATATGCAATTTGACAGCCGCCAAAGCGCCTGCTATTGTGGAGTTTGTATCGCCGTAGACCAGCACATAATCCGGTTTTTCTTTTATTAGGACGTCTTCAATGGCAGCCAGCATCCTGCCGGTCTGTTCACCATGCAGACCTGAACCGATATTCAGATTATAATCGGGTTCGGGTATAGCCATATCTTCGAAAAAGATACGGGACATATTCTGATCATAATGCTGACCGGTATGAATGATAATTTCCTTAAAGGATTTCCGTAAAGCTAATGCCACAGGAGCTTCTTTGATGAACTGCGGTCTGGCGCCGATAATTGTCGCAATGGTATATGTCATACAATCAATATCTCTTCCAATACAAGGTGGAATATAATGTGATTTAAAGATTTGTCCCAAAACTTTAAGAATTCAGAAAAACGAGTGAAAAGAATGACCGTGAGTTTTGAATGTTGGTTCAGACGCCTTGCCGATTAATACTTCGGTGTTGACAGATCAAAATGAATTATGCACCAACGCACGGGAGTAAAAAAATATCCGAGCATGCCGATATAATCAGAGTGGAAAAAGATCTGAATCCGAAATTTTCAACCGGGAATTCTCCATTTTATTACCGTCAATATCCAGCTTGATCAAAACATTTTCTCCCACAAAATATTGGTTGGGCGGCAACTGATTGATCAGCGTGATCGTATTCCCTGCATCATTCCAATAAAACGAACCGGAAGACATATATAGTGAGTCGCTTTTTCCAAGGTATCTGAGTGACATTTCATAGCTATGATCCCTGCTCAGACTGAGGACCGTTTCAATACCGTCACAATCGGCACACGGTAAAATACCCTTGTATTTACCATCCCAATCCAGAGAATTCCGGCTTGTATGTTCATCAATAAAAGTCCGGGGAAATGTTTTTTCTTCTTCCGGATGTTCACGTTTGTTACAGGAGGTCAGGAACAAACCTGATATCAACAGACTAACCGGAATCAAAATGCTGAAACAGTAATTACACGTTTTCACAGGATTGCCTGCTGTTTCAACGGTTTATTTTGTCCGTAACACACAGGAAAGAGTGATAATAGAATGAAACCTGCAGCCAGTGTTAGTAATCCATAACCAAAAAAGGGCGTTGAAACCGGGAACACCGATGACAGGAAAAAATATGGCAGATTGTTAACCCAAATGAGCACACCAAGTATGGTAATTCCCGACAGGTTAAGGAGAAGACGCTTAATGCGCTTTACATCAGACAACGGGTTAAAACGGCGTTTCCCCTGAATTAATCCGTATAGTACATGACTTAAAAGAAAGATAGCAGTCAAAATAGTCAGGATAATCATACCTTGAAAAATCCGTGATGCCGCGATGATACGACTCATTCCTACCGGTGGAATATCAAGCCATTGTGTCCATGTGAGGAGTATTTTACCAAAAAAGGGCCAGCTTCTCTGACTGTTGGTGAGCAGCACAATTCCTTCTCCTTTCTCCGGTAAAAGATGAAAGTGGGTCATCCAGCCGTGCCCCTGGCCCCCATGCCACACCGCATTTGTTCCGTCAGAGAGCTTTTCCACAAAGTGACCATACCCGTAACCATCTGTCACAAATCCATAGAGCCCCTTTACATCTGTATAAGGGACATAAATCCTTGACAGACTTTCCGGTTGAAGCACATGTTTTCCATCGCCGGCATCGGCCGTCAGAAAGCGAGCGATATCCGATACCGTAGCCATGAGTCCACCGGAGGCATGAACCGGATATACATAGGGCGGCACCGGTGTCCCGTCTGTTTCATAACCGGTTGGAATAGACTTAAGTTCTTCCTGACTGAAAGTAAAACCCGAATGGTTCATCCCCAGAGGCAATAGAATTTCCTCTTTCATAAATGAAGAAAAACGCTGACCGCTTACTTTCTCAATTAAAACTTCCAGCAAATTAAACCCAACATTTGAGTAATAAAATTTTGTCCCGGGTTCATAAATCAATTGGATTTCCGGACTAAGGTATTCTTCAACTGACGGCATCATGCCANNGATCGTACCCAATGGAAGTCCTGCCGTGTGAGACAGGAGCTGATGGATGGTTACATAACGCCAGCTTGTATCAGTCCCGGGAAAATCTGCTTCTTCAAGATATTTATTTATCGGATCTTCAAGGCGGATAAATCCTTTATCTGCCAATTTCATGACTCCCCAGGCAGTAACGGATTTTGAAATCGATTCCACACGGCACAGAGCTTCTGTTGTCATATCCCGTGATAACTCACGGTCAGCATATCCATAGGCACCGACCCACTTAATCTCACCATGTTGAACCAGAGCAATACACAATCCGGGAATATCATATTTTTTCATCTCTCCCGGAATCCATTGTTCCAGCATATTCACAAACCGATATAACTCATAATTATCTATCGGAACGGGATTCGCTGACAACTTTTGAGGAAAGACATGAAAGAAAAGCAGGATCCCAATAATAATCTGGGATACTGAATATTGAATCGTTGGACAGGTTCTTGTCATATTATGTCCTCATTATGTCAAACATATCCCACATTGGTTTGAAAACCAACATGCAGGATAGTCCTGTTTTATCAGGGTTTATCCGATGAAAATGATAGACGTCCCAGTCTGTTGCTTTCACGGATAAAATCCTGAAGCGCCGTACTTTTATAGTGAGAAAAATCACCGATTACTGTCAGTTTAACATTATAATTGACAAATTTTTGCAGGATTTCGCCGGCAAGGCCGGTTTTCAAATCAAAGAAATTTTCGTTAAGATTTTTTTTATGAAGGATGATATGTCCTGCCCCGTGTTCGCCGCAAATCACCATGAGGTCAAGAGCATCCTGGATGCTGCTGATAAGGATTCTGTCGGAGATTATCTCAGCAGCCGGCAAATCATCGATAGTCTTTATAACGATCTGTCCCGGAAAATTATCTTCAAACTTCCCCGAAAAATCGTACACAGTTTTCACGCTTTCTCCATTGCTTTTTTTCTCTGATTCTGCGGCATTTTTTCAATGGCATAGCGCAGAGCTGTTCGCGGCATCATAGTTTTTCGTTCCATAACAAATTTAAAAACACTCTCCTGATCAGCCATGCTTGCCGATTTCAGCATCCACCCATATCCTTTTTGTACCAGATCATCCGGATCCGTCAGCAGACAATCTGCAATGGCAAATATTTCCGGATGAAAAATCCCGTTTCGTCCGGGAATGATAAGAGACACAGCTGCTGCACGACGCATCCAGCGGTTTTCTGATTGAGTCCATTTCCTGAGATATGTAAGGTGTTCCGGAAACATTACAAGATATTCTCCCATGGTATGGTTACACAATGTATCACATGACGCCCAATTGGAAACATAGTTTTCAATCCACCTTTCAAACACAAAAATATCATCTGATGAGTAGGATTTGCGGATATAATATGAAAAATGACAGGCAATAAAAGATTCCTCAAGACGACCGGATTTCCAGAGTTCTTCGCATATTTGAAAGATCAGAGCTTTTTCTTTAATTTCAATGGCCTTGTAAATGGTTTTCCCTATCATCGTAACCGTGGCTGTTTTGACACCGTACGGATTCACAGGTTCCTTAAAGAAATTCTGACTTGTTTCTCTGGTTTTATCATCAACATTACGATTCAACTCATTCCGGATCATTGTTATAATACTTTTTACAGCGTCACTCTGCATGTTTTACTCTTGCGTTATTAGATGCTGCTGTTGTTCGCATCAAAGATTTAAATATAGTTTGATTAGGAACCTATACTCCAACCCAAAAAAAGATTTATTGATCGGAAGAAATCAACGTTATGGGATTCCCTTCAATCCCGGCATAAAAAACAATGATTTCAGCAGTTTCATCTCCTTCATTCAAACCGTAATGAAGCGTATTTACAACTTCAACAATCGGATCACCGGCTTTCAGTTTCAGTGTCTCACCATTTTCCTTATAAACTGTGAGTTCGCCTTTAACAAGAAAACCTGCATTTATGACAGGATGGGTATGGGTTTCGAGCCGGGTTCCGGCAGGGATAGATATTTTCAAAATCGTAATTTCCGGTTGTCCGTCCGGATATTGAGGAAGGAGTGATTCATCCCAGCTTTTTACCGATTTCACCAATTGCTGAACGTTCAACGAATCATAGGATTTATGACTTACAATATCTGATTGCTTCACCGTACACCCATAAGAAAAAAGTAAAAGACAAGCGGTTATCAGACACATACCAAGATACTTATTTCCCAAAACATTTCTCCTTTTAACAAGTTATAGCACTTCCGAAAAAAAACTATGAAAATTCACATTGAATAAAAAGTGAAACATGAAACATTATAAAGGCTAATCGTGATTCTTAATAATTTTAATCAGTCTGAAATGGGCAGCCGTTATTTCTAAATCTTCCGTCAGATCACAGTCCGGCCAGCAGTGTCTGTGAGCCGTGCGGAAGTGTTCTGTATCCCGGCATACTACCCCACGGGAATACTGCCGAATGGTGTATTGTATACTTCCGTAATTTCAATCACGCACCTGAGCTGTTGACGATTGTCATAAACGTCCACCATATCTCCGGTTTCCCATCCCCATCATCGTAATCTCCGTCAGAGAGATAGTATTCATCTGCTTTACAAACCGTGGCCGTTTTTTTTCCTTCAATCACTTCACGGACCTGTGAATCGTCGTTTTCGTCCTCCCCCCGGAATTGCATACGTCTCCTACTGACTACCGGCTACCGGCTACCGGACCGGCTACCGGCTACTGATTCTTATATTTTATAAAGGATATCTGCATAAACCGGAAAAGGCCAAAGATGTCTGGGAGTATGGCATTCCAACCAGTCTCCTTCATACCGAAGAGAGGCCATCGTGTGCCGGAGCTTATCCCTGTATGACTGACAAGCCGAAAAATCCTTCAGACTGCAGGGTTGTTCTTCCGATTCAGTCTGTTCAAGTTTATCCAGATGTTTCATAAAATTCAGAACATGTAGGCGGTACGTTTTGGCATATTCTTTTTCAGCCCCATGCGGAATTCCTGTTTCAGTCTGGATTTTTACCAGTTCCAAAAGTTCTTTCTGGCAGGATAAGACAGCCGGCAGAATTTCAGTGCGGGCCATACGGATCATCGTATTGGCCTCTATGCAAAGCTGTTTAATGAAAGTATCAATGTGGATTTCAGCCCGTGCTTTCAATTCTGACACATTAAAAACTTTCTGTCTTTCGAAAAGACTGATATTTTTTTCTGAAACAAGTTCAGGATAAACATCCAGGGAAGACGGAAATTCCAATAATCCTCTTTTTTTTGCTTCTTCTCGCCATTCATCCGAGTATCCGTTCCCGTTAAAAACAATTCGCTTATGTTTGGTATACGTTTCACGAATCAATTCCTCTGCTTTATGGAGAGGATTTTCTGAGTGTTCAAGAATGTCAGCAAATTCATTCAGTATATCAGCAACAATAGTATTGAGAATAATATTCGGGCGGGCCACAGATGCAAGGGATGAAACCATACGGAATTCAAATTTATTTCCCGTAAAAGCGAAGGGGGATGTGCGGTTTCTGTCTGTATCGTCCCGTAAAAGTGCGGGCAACGTGCTCACTCCTCCCTGCAGCGTTTTATGGAATGAGCGTTTTGAACCGGTTTTTGTCTCCATGTTATCCAGAAGATCGGTAAGAAAATCACCGAGAAAGACAGATATGATAGCCGGAGGGGCTTCATGTTGGCCAAGACGTTCATCATTATCCGGAGTGGCAGCGCCGAAGCGAAGCAGATCCGCATGGGAATCCACTGCTTTAAGTATGGCCGTAAGAAAAACAAGAAAACGGATTTTTTCTTCCGGGGTTTGACCCGGTTCCAGCAGATTTATGCCATGGTCAGTTACGATGGACCAGTTATTGTGCTTACCTGAACCGTTGATCCCTTTAAAAGGTTTGGCATGGAGCAGACAGACCAGTTCATTCCGTTCGGCAATTTTGCAGATAGTATCCATGAGAAGCTGATTATGATCTGTTGCTACATTACAGTTCGTATGAATGAGAGCCAACTCATATTGTCCGGGAGCCACTTCATGATGCTTGGTTTTGGCGCTGATTCCCAGTTTCCATAATTCCACATCCACCTGGCGCATAAAATCGGCGATTCGTTCTTTCAGACTGCCAAAATAATGATCCTCCATCTCCTGACCTTTGGGCGGAGGTGCACCAAAAACAGTTCGACCGGTAAACTGAAGATCGGTTCGTTGATTGTAATACGATTTGTCAATGAGAAAATATTCCTGTTCTGCTCCTACAGACGCAATGACTGTTTCCGTTATTGAATCGCCGAAATTTTTCATGATCCTCTGGGATTGGTTTGACAGGGCTTCCATGGACCTGAGCAGAGGGGTTTTTTTGTCAAGGGCTTCACCGTGGTAGGAATAGAAGGCTGTGGGAATATAAAGGGTTACGCCGGTCAGATCTTCTCTGAGAAAGGCAGGAGATGTGGCATCCCAGACAGAATATCCTCTGGCTTCAAATGTTGATCGAATACCGCCGGATGGGAATGAAGAAGCATCCGGTTCACCCTGAATCAACTCCTTCCCGGAAAATTCCATAATAACCCGTCCGGGGCCGGCATTTTCTATAAAAGACTCATGTTTTTCTGCCGTTATACTGTTCATGGGCTGAAACCAGTGCGTATAATGGGTGGCACCCTTTTCGACAGCCCATTCCATCATGGCACCGGCAACCTGATCGGCAATATCCCTGTTCAAGGGACGTCGTTTTTCAATAGTATCTTTCAGTTTCAGATAGACATGCTCCGGAAGACGCTGTTTCATCACGTCATCACTGAAAACATGAGAAGCATATATATCCGTTACTGTCTTGTTTTGGGCTGAATTTTTATTTGGGTCCATATTTTCCTCACAAAGGATTGTTATAGAATTATTAATTATTAATTATTAATTATTAATTATTAATGGAGCGTTTCCGGTTCGATAAATGTTGTTTCTTTGAATGAGCTGAGCACCACATGGGTTTCAGTTCCTTTTACACCGGGCCAGCGCTGGATTTTGCTGAGAAGCGCCTCTAGCGTCACCGTATTCTTAGTCTTGACTTTCAACAGGTGGGATCCTCCGCCTGTAATGGAATGACACTCCTGAATGGCCGGATCTTCTCTGGCATAGTCAATAAGATCCTGATAATGGATTGCCACACTGTCAATCATAATAAAGGCCGTAATATCTTTTCCAAGAAGTTTGGCATCTGCAACAGCGTGAAAACCCTTAATAATTCCTCTTTCACGAAGTTTAATGATCCTTTCGCGAACAGCGGGAACGGTCAAACCGGTTTCGTCTGCCAGTTCATGGTATGTCGCCCGTCCATTTTCCTGCAGAGTCCTCAGTATTGTATAATCTGTTTGATCCACAGCACCTCCAAATTTTAACATAAAATTATACTATTTAAAATTATTTGCAACATTTATTTTAATTTTTAAAGAATATTTGAATATTTTTTAACTATTTAATTATTATCCGTAAATCTTCAATAAAATTTTACAATAAATAATCCGTTGCAAATTTTTAAAGATATTGTGTATATTTTCGGGCTTTTTTCATAACTTGGGTTGTCGTCCAATGGCAGGACATACGGCTCTGGACCGTAGAATCGGGGTTCGAATCCCTGCAACCCAGCAGGATATGGCGCGTTCGTCTAGCGGTTAGGACGCTGGCCTCTCACGTCGGTAACACGGGTTCGAGTCCCGTACGCGCTACGGGTTCAAAACGCGCCCTTAGCTCAATTGGATAGAGCGTCTGGCTACGGACCAGAAGGTTGGGGGTTCGAGTCCTCCAGGGCGTACTCAAAGCGGATCAAGTGATCCGCTTTTTTATTACAATCCATTATGTTAATAAAACCGGGGAATTTTTATTCAATCACGTATGTGTAATATTGTTTTAAGTCTTCCCAGCAAATCCTCTTTGATTGTTTCGGGAATTACATCAGCTATCAGTCCGTATTTTTCATTCAGTCTGATTCGCTCTCCGGCATACAACGAATCGCCGTTTCCGGCAATAAATGACCAGCGTTTACCAAAAATCTCGCAGATGGCCAGGGTTATTCCGTATTGATGACAGAAATCGTCACACAACCGGTCCAAATCTCCGTTAGATATAGACATCTCTTTCTCCGGACGATATTCGGGTAAAATAGTTCTCAAAATTATCCAGAAGTTTACCCTTTTTGAAAAAGGGGATGGCACGGATTTCATCCAATTCTTTTTGCAGCAGCGTCTCTCCCACTCTTTTTGTTTCCGGTGATGCATAATCTTCCAGATACTCTTTGAAAGTAAGGACTGCATTCAGCTTGCAGAATTTTCCTTCAGTACAGCTTTGAAGCAGGCCCATTATTTTGTCGCCGGTTCTTCCGCACCGATAGCCGGCAGTACAGAAACTGGTTATCATACCCATTTCCGCCAGTTCCCGAATTACGTCATCCAATCTTCGCGTATCTCCCAAAAGGAACTGTTGGGCATCTTCATCTTGTTCACCCAGTATTACTTTATCCAGTTTTTTCAGGGCATCCGTATAACCGCCTATTCCGATCTTTGTAGATGCATCGGTTTGCGTACAACCTACTTTAATCACGTCACGGCGAAGTTCAGCTTTTTCCCTGGCAGTGATGATCAATCCGGTATACGGAACAGAGAGACGAAGGATGGTGACAAGTTTTTTAAAGGTATCATCATCAACCTGATACGGTGAATGTGTGCTGATCCATGAACCGCTGGCAGGTGTCATGCGGGGAAAACTGATGGTATGGGGACCGATCCCAAACTGCCGTTCCAGATCCATGGCATGATACAGGAGTCCCATAACTTCAAACTTCCAATCATAGAGTCCGAACAATGCCCCGGAAGCAACATCATCGATTCCAGCATCCATGGCTCTGTGCAGGGCATATAACCGCCACCTGTAATTGGCTTTTAATCCGGCAGGGTGAACTTTTGCATAGGTTTCCTTGTGATAGGTTTCCTGAAAAACCTGATAGGTTCCTATGCCTGCTTCCCAGAGTTTTTTCAGATCTTCGATACTCATGGGAGCGGCATTCACATTCACACGCCGGATTTCACCATATCCGGCGCGAGCCGGCAGTTTGATGCTGTAGATGTTTTTAATGGCATCAGACATATAATCCGCATCAGACATGGGATGCTCGCCAAAAACAACAATCATGCGTTTATGTCCCTCAGAAACAACAGCGCGGGTTTCTGCCCTAACTTCATCCATCGTGAGAATCCGGCGTTTTTCCCGTGTATTATCTGTTCGGAATCCACAATATACACAACTGTTTACACACAAATTGCTGCAATACAAAGGGGCGAAGAAAACAATCCTGTTGTCATAGACCTTCCGTTTCACTTCAAGTCCCGCTTCAAACATTTCTTCCCAGAGTCCGGGATCTTTAACATGAATCAGCGCCGCTGTTTCATCCGGATCAAGCCGTTTTATGGAGAGGGATTTTTGAATGATCTCACGAATTCTGGCCGGATCAGGATTTTTATTGTTCTCCAGATTTTGGAGAATACGGTTTTCATCGATAAAATCTTTCCCGTTGATCAGATACTTGTCAATTTGTTCCTGTTGTATTACCCGGTCTATCCAGGAAATGGTCGATCGGACTGCCATGGATATGCTCCCTTATATTTTAAGTGTAGATACTTTAACATTGACAGAGTCTAACTGTCCCAACCGGCCTGACAGGGCTCCCACTTCATCACCGGACATTTTTAAAATGAGAAAAATTATAGCTACGTTTTCACTCTCAATGGGATAACCGACCCGAAGCATAATTTCGTCGGCAAAATCATGAAGCAGTTCTCCGACTTTTCTGTAAGCCTTGTCACGGTTATAAACGGTAATACTGAGTGTGTGGTATTGCTTTTCCATAGCTGCTCCCTTTGTTTTCATCAGAAATCGGGAGCTACTCAACAGCAGATGCTGACCCGATCCCCTGATGACAGATTACTCCCCCATCTCAGGATGGCTATTTAATATTAAATAAGCCATGAATGAAAGTCAATAAAATATCGTGAAAATTTTCTTTATTTGATGGTGGTTATTCTTTTCTGCATGTAAAAACAAATTCGCAGTATTTACACACATCCTTATAGTGTTCCGGTTTTGCATGACGGAAACGCCCTTCCCGCAGCGATGCTTCAGCCTGATAAAGAATTGCGTCTACGTCTGTTTTGGTGAGTACATTATCACCTGATACATCCGGAACATTGAGTCTGAGAAATTTCTTTCGTCTATCCGTAATAAAACAATTCTTGTCTCCCGCATCACCCGCTTCCCCGCTCATTTTATACGGATCGTTTTCTTTGGGGATATACTCATAAACAAAAACAATATCATACCCGGGATATTCCTGTTTGGCTTTCAGGTAATAAATGAGGGGTTGAACAGCCAGTCCGGCCTTTACAAGATTGAATTGACTTGATGTTCCTGTTTTATAATCAGACAATAAAATTCGTTTCCCTTTCGTATCCGCAAAGACCTTATCAATTTTCCCGTGTATCAACAGGTTTATCATCGAATCGTGAGTAAATTCCTTCCAGGATCCTTCCCGGCCGTCTCCGAAAGTCTGCTCGAAAGATGCTTCACATACCGATAATCCCAAATCATAGTTTTCCCGAATAAGACTTCCCAGTTTCCCACCGTCATGCGGATTCTCCAGCCCCTTTAGAATGAAGCTAAACTGCTGATAATACCAGGCATCTTTGTCCGGATCACGGTTCTCCTCTTTCAGAATATCCTGAACAACGGATTTCATGATTTCAATTCCTTTTTGGGGACTCAGTTGAAATCCTCCCCGTTTTCCGAACGTTTCCAGAATTTTATGAACGATAGTCCCTGTATCAAGAATATCCTGAAGAGATGTATCTGAATCCATGGGACAAACTTTCAGGATGAATTTGAACCAATACTTCATAGGGCAGCGGATCAGTGTTTCCAGATTTGTCACCGACAAACGGAATGGCATGTCCAAATCCGGCGTTACAGTTCCATCGTAACGATATGATTCAGGCAATTCAAAACCCGATATGTCAAACGAGAAACCTTTCATCAATTGTTGCGCATTAAACCGCCTAACACGATAATCATCCGGAGCAGCGATGATTAACTTATTCAAATACTGACTGTAAAAAGGTCTTCTGCCGGGATCCGTTATTATATCCGGCGATTTGACAGAAAAAGACCGCAGGAGAATGGACGGTTCGGTCACCGTGCCATCCGGATATGTTTTAGAGCAGAGAAACCGGACATTCTTCAGACGGATCCAACGATTGACCATATGTTTGCTCATAAACCACGGGTTAAAAGGC
The DNA here is from genome assembly GCA_002452555.1 of Fidelibacterota bacterium UBA6817. GTDB lineage: Bacteria > Fidelibacterota > Fidelibacteria > Fidelibacterales > Fidelibacteraceae > Fidelibacter. The sequence continues at coordinate 23,922 of DKER01000171.1, forward strand.
TGCCCGATTTGGAAAGGATTTTTATCCGGGAGAGCAGGAAAATCATTGTGGTTGAGTCCCAGAATCCACATCCGGTCCGGACAAAGATTGACTGCATCCAGATAACCGGTAACAGGTATTCCGTCCGTTTCTTCCGAAGGAGAGATCTCGAGTGTATTTATCCTTTCACGAAGATACATGGTAACATTATTCATATCCGGTTTTAAGCCGGTCAGCGTAAAAGCCGGGATTAATTGGTCTAATATGGCATTGATTTTATCGAGAGCTTTGAAATTATCGTTGTGTAAAATCCCGGATTGTTCCATAATCAATTGCATTTTCCGAATTTCAGATTTCAGAAAATTCACATAGTTGTTAACACCCGCCAGGCTTCTTTTCTGCTCTATGCGAAAATTGTTTAGAAAAGCCAAAATATCTTTTCGAATTTCCGGATACGTTTCAGGATCATCTTCTTTAAGAAAGTTAAGAAAGTAACGGGGATTCCGCTTCCTCACACATGCATCAAAAAGAAAGGCTTGACGGGTTGGCATTTTTAGAGGATGGAGTAAAACTGAAGCTATCATATCCCAATCAGGATTATCACGATAATCCGTGAGATTCAGGATGTTTATTAACAATTCTCCTGCAGGAAGTTTTTTAACGGATATCCTGGTGCTGAAACGGACAGGAACGGAATATTCATCAGCAAGTCTGCGGATAATGGGATAATAAATTCCGGGATTTGATACGGCGATATGAAACCTGCCATAGGTTTGTCTGTCGGAACAGGCACAAATTTCCCGCATGAGGGTTCTCACTTCTTCTTCGACACTGCGGCATATTGTTACCTCCCGAACGACAGTTTCGGGAAGTTCTTGTATCTGTTCGGACCCCAAGCCGGCATTCCAGGATTTATCACACAATTCAAAATACTGTGCATCTTTCTTCAGCGTATCCAGAAATTCGTTATAGACCGGTGAATGCTGGTACCATCCTGTAACAATTATCGTATAATCTTTGTAGGGATGGTTATGCAATAACCACCGGGCAATTTTTGCATCGGTCATCAATCCTTTCGATTCTGCCAGAGATCTAAACCGGTAAAACACATCTCTGACAGCGTCAACCGGTTCCAATCCATATAATTCAAAATTTCTGAAAGCATCCGAAATTCTGGAAGCAGTGCCCTTCCCTGACATTTCATTTTTCTCATGATTCAGCATATCATAAAAAATCATGAGCTGCATGACAGGATCCATTCCCTTGCCGGGGAATGTGCGTGATCTGAGCAATTCCTGCCATGAAATGATCTGATGCCCCGGATGATATAGCCGACGGTTTATCAGACTGTGTCTGATTTCCTCTGTTTCCGTTTTAGCGGGACACAAAACCAGCAGTTTAGTCTTGTGAACATGGTTGCAGATAATGTTCACATGGTCCGGATCTGCCATTCCCTCATGATGATCATACAATAATGGCTCATGAACAAAATCAAGTTTATTCAGAATATCTTTTTCATACGGAACGTCAACAATATCATTCATGCGCACAAACCAAATCAATCCCCGGGGGATTTTTCCATACAGATTATTGATCATTTCCTGATAGCATTGAATCTGAATCTTGTATTTATCCAAACGGCTTTTATCTTTATCTGTTTTGTAGTCGATTAAAATCCACTCTGAATCCGTAATCCATAGAAGATCGGGAACACCTTTCAAAATTAGATGCAAATCCCGGTTCTTGAAATGGGCATTCAGTGTAAGTTCTGTAAGAATTGTTTCAGGAGACGACTCATTAATTTTATGAAAATAATCTGATTCATTCATTCTATTCAGGTCATCGGCAAGAAGATCCAACGATTTTTTTACCGGCATTTCATAATCCTTTGTTTTAAGAAANNTTTTTACCGGCATTTCAGGCATTTCCGCTTTCAGCCATGCTTCAGCAGCCGTCAGATTTTCAAACCATTTTTCTTCCATTACCTTGTGAAAGAAGACGCCATACTGCCGGCTGAAAATATCAGACTCTCTGTCATGGGTTTGATTGGAAGCCTGTTCGGGACATATGGCATCCATGATATCATGCGGTGTGAGTAAATACCGCTGTTTTTTAGTCTTATCAATGGAAGGTTCCTGCCACTTTATTGTGGAAAAATTCTTATCAGCCAACGATTTCCCGGCCAATTCTTCTTTTAAAAGATTCCAGTCCATTACCGAAATATCTGTTGAAGCAGACAATTCCGGATCTGATTTTACAGCAGTTATAAAGGGATTGATAAACCGATTCCACCACCCGTGTTTTTTAAGAGATGAGTCCTCTTCATCTTCAAAACATCCTAAAAAAGACACAGCAAAGCGGGCGCGGGTAACGGCCACATAAAAAACACGAAGTTCTTCTGCCATTTCTTCTTTCTTTTGCTGTTCTCTCAGGGCGGTAAGTAATCCGGCCTTTTTATTTGTATCATCTGTTATGTTCAGGGCTACTTCTGTGGTTTTCCCGATTTTTGCATGTGTGATAAAACCTGAGTCCTTATTGGGTTTTCTGTTCATATCACTTACCATTACCATGGGAAATTGCAGCCCTTTAGACTTATGAATTGTCATCATGCGAACTTGAGCATCACTTTTATATTGTGCTTCTTCTCCTGCTTTCTCCTGATCAATCTGATATCTGAACCATTCACGTGTTTCACGAACCGACATCCCACCATCCATCAAACTCCGGATGATCGTCATTCCCAGATCAAGATTAGCCAGACGCCTTTCCCCTTCCGATTCACCCAAGATCAGGAGTTCGCGAAGATTGTCAGATAAAATATCCTCCAGAAGATCCGGAAAGTACCGGTCCCTGCATAATGACATCCATAGGTTAAGCTCATCGGATGTTTTTCTAAAATAATCATCTTTAAGGATATAGCTGAAAATGCTTTCATCTTTATTTCGATGCTTTAATCGATGGATGCTGTTATCATCCAGAGCCAGCCAGGGACTTCTCATCAAACTTAAAAGAGCCAAATCGTCGTGAGGATTAATCAAAAATGATATTAAATGAAATAAATCGCCGATTTCCTGTCGGGCAAATAACCCATTACCGCTGACAATTTCAAGCTTGATATTTTTCCGGGCGAAAGCAGACGTATAAGATCCAATATGCTTGAAGGACCGAAGCAGTAAACCAATGACAGGTCCGTCATGGTCCGGTATTAAAAACTTTCCTGTTTCATCCCACCACGTGAGCATCTTTTCAGCCATTTCAGCGGCCAAAGCGGCTGCGGCGGCATCATTTTCTGCAGATGGAACATGATTCAGCCGGCAGATTGTAACAGCTTTTTCAGGGATATTAACATCCTTTAGCGGGGATACACAGACAGTAGGATAAAATGGCGGTTCCCAGGATGCCCTGTTTTCTTCATCAGCCGGAAACAAGGATTCAAACAGGGGATTGATACAAGATCCCACATAATGGCCCGATGACCTGAAATTGTGATTCTGTTCGATTATTTCTTCCGGTTTGAATATTTTTTTTATTGAATCCATGACGGTTACATCAGCTTGCTGAAACCCGTAAATAGACTGTTTCCTGTCACCTACAAGAAATAATCCCTGTTCCCGAAGTTGCCCCTTTTTCTTATCTCCGATCAATTTGATGATTTGCCATCTGGGGTCATTGGTATCCTGAAATTCATCAAAAAGAATATGACAGTATTTATCTGACAGTTCTTTCCGGATCTGTTCATTGGATTCCAGTAAATCCTTTGTTTTTAAAATAATATCATTGAACGTGAGATATTTACGGGATTTCTGGAAATTCTCCATTCTTTTCACAAATTCATAATAGACAGCAAGTGTCGGCCGGATAAGGGATATGCTTTTTACATCTGCATCATTAGGAATATACAGGAGACTTTCTGTATAGTCTTTTAGAATTGAACATAGTCCGGGATAAATGCGGTTTTTGATTTCCAGCAAATCGTCAGGGTTTTGCCAATTACTTTTATTCCCCGGAAAAGCTGCAAAGGCAGTGGCGTTATTTGTCAGGAAATTCTGAAGTATTTCCCTGATCAGGTAAATTTTTTGCTGGGTTGGGCTTTCATTTACAGGAAATAAATCCAAAGCATTTTGAATGCTTTGAAGTTTTACAAAGCCTTTGTCATCGCTGTGTTTCATGACAGAAGACCTATATGAGGTCATTTCCCTCAAGTGTTCAAGTATAGTGTCTATCGGTATATCAGGCGTCAGAGCTTCTTCCCAACGCATTAACAGTTCGTGTTCCGATCCGTCTTGTATAATACGGTTCATATCCGCAAACCAATCGTTCAGGTACAGTCTGTTATCATAGAGATAGGATATTATTTTTTTTAGTTTGCCGGCAGATACAGATCCAAAGATATCCTTTATATTGGGATTATTTTCTGCTGATTTATCACGCAGGAACTGATCGAGTTCACGGTCAAAATAATACTGACTTCGTATTTCTTCTTCGACTCGGAAATCATAATCACAGCCGGTGAGATAGGCATAATTTCTAAGGATCCCGGTACAAAAACTGTCGATGGTAGAGATCGAATTATCCTGAAAATTGGCTTCAATCCATTGTTTATATGGGACAGGAGCTGTACGGAGTGCTGAACCGAACTCGTCAGGCATATCCTTAAGTTTTTGATTCAGAAGCAGGCACTTTAAATCTTCGAAAATTCTGCCTGTCATTTCACTGGCGGCTTTACGCGTAAATGTAATAACCAGTATATTTGCAGGTCCCTTTTTGGGTGAATTGGGATATTTTTGATACATTTTGGCAAAATCGTCAAGAATGGCGCAATATCGTTTTGTCAATGTGAATGTTTTGCCGGCGCCGGCACTGGCTTCAATAAAGATATTTTTGTCCAGCCGAAGGGCTTTCGTCAAAGTCCTGACAACTTCAGATGTGCTCATGTTCCATATTCCGATTAATAACCATTAAAAATTGGATAGAAAGGTTGCAAGATCAACAAAATTTCCTACACCCAGTTTTTTTCTGAGGCGATATCGTGCAATTTCGATACTTTTCACAGACCGCAGCGTAAGGTTGGATATATCTTTGGTTGTAAAATTCATTTTTATCAAATCACAAAGTCTCACTTCATTGGGTGTAAGTCCCGGGAATGCATTCAAGAGCCGTTCATTAAAACCATAATATATGTCACTGAAACGGATTTCAAACTCATCCAGCATGTGTTCTTCAAGGTGATTCTGAAGGGATCTCACCAAGCTCAACAAATCTTTGTCAAAAAGGTCTTTATACTGATTTTTTTTATCAATTAATGCTTTAGTCAGTTTTTTTAGCATTTGATCTTTCTGAAATATTTTCAATGATTTTGCCATGATCTGTTGATTTTTTAAACGTAATTCTTTATTCAGCTTGCTTAACTTGACATTCTGACTGATGAGGGAGCTTTCAATTTCTTTGCGTCGTTCGATTTCATGCCTTAATTCAAAGGTTTTTTCGTTTACCATCTCTTCGAGTTTCTTCTGATACAAAACAAGTTTTTTATCCGTTTCGATTTTACGGACGGCCATATCAAGCGTTATCTGGAGTTGTTTAGGATCAAACGGTTTGATAATATAACCTAAGGGCGCCGTTATCCGTGCCCGGTCCAGTTTTGCCTGATCAGAATGTCCGGTCAGATAAATTATGGGTATTTGCAGTCTCCGGTTAATTTCATGGGCAAGTGATATACCATCCATTGAGCCTTTGATCACAATATCCATCAGAATAAGGTCCGGGGGATCTTTAATAAATTTTTCCATAGCATCACCGGCATTGGAAAACGGACCGCACACCGAATAACCGAAATGTTCAACCATATCATTCAACGTCAAGCTGATAACGGTTGAATCCTCGACAATACCAATTTTAAAGGTTTTTTTCAAGGTGACTGTCATGATAATACCCGCTGAGCAATTTAAGAGAAAACCTTTAAAATTTTACAACTAAAAGGAAGAAATAACAAAATAAAAAAGCCCGGAAAAACCGGGCTTTACGTAGGCAAGGGTTATAGAATCACATTTTGGAACGATTCATACCTGCTGTGAATCCGGCAACAATCACCGATTTAAAAACAGCACCGGGGATGAAAGGAATGATTCCTTTCATGACTGCGGAGTCCCAGGGAATAAACCGGTTAAGCCAAAGTGCTCCCAGCATCAAAATGAACAAATGTGTCAACAGAGAAGCAGCGGCAACAGAAATAAATCGTCTTTCGAATGACCATTCCAACCAACGTGCAAAGAGAAATCCCATAGGAAGAAAAGCAAGAAGATATCCGCCTGTCGGTCCGGTAAGGTGGTAGAATCCGCCTGCGCCCATCGCAAAAACCGGAAAGCCGCTGAGTCCTTCCGTAAGGTAAAGAAGCACACTCATGGTTCCTCTTTTGGAACCAAGAAGAACCATGACCAGCAATACGCCTAACGTTTGCAGCGTAACCGGAACCATTGAAAACGGGATGGAAACGGCTACTCTTGCACTAAGGGCAATAAAGAGCGAACCAGCAAAAACAAGCATCAAATTCAGCGTCTGATTTTGAACAGATTTGAATTGCTGCACTTTAATTTGAAACATTTTTCTATCCTTCTTATTTCATGTAAACCATCTTATGACTTTTTGTCATTCTGCCGGATGATTTCAGGCTGTAAATGTAAACACCGGTACTGACAGGTAAACCTGAATCGTTTCGTCCGTTCCAAACCACATTATACCATCCTGCAGTATGGTTGCCATTCACCAGGGTACGGATCAATTCTCCTCTCAGATTATAGATCAGAATTTGAACCGGACCGTTTTCAGGAACGCTGTAATTGATGGTTGTTTCCGGATTAAAGGGATTGGGATAGTTTGGTTCAAGAGTCCACTTTTCCGGTAATCCGGATATGATCTTTTCTTCGATTCCGGATACATGTTCCAGGTAAATACCCACATCATCAATCAACGCTCCGATCGTCTGAGTGGTTTCATTAGACACAAAGCGGAAACGGATCCACAATTTTTCAAGACCCGCATACTCATCCAGATTTACGGCACGCTGTTTCCAGTTATTATCCACACCGGACAGAGAATCTTTTACCGTCCAGCTGACCGAATCATAACTGGCTTCAACATAGAGGATATCTTTGCCGGCTTCAGTTACATACCAAACCCAGTATTTAAAGGCGACGACATCAGCCAGACTCAGGTCAAATCCCGGGGCAAACGTCATGGTAGAATTCATATTGGCAACATATGGAGCGCTTCCGCCATTTACGTGAGCGGTAAACCTTCCGCTATGGGCCGGATAAGACGATGTGGTCCCAAATCCTCCATCCATCTGCCAATATGTTTTTTTTGTTTCAAAATCATCCACAATATTACCCACAACGACCGTTTGCCGCAACGTGTCGTTATAGTCATTGTAATCGTTTTCAAGATCAAGGGGATAAACAATAAAATCCAGCGTTCCTGTTTCCATAGGCGTAATGGGTTTGAAATTCACAATTCGTGATTCACCCGGTTCAATGGAAGCAAGAACAGTCGTATCAGCATAAAAAGGTTGTCCCTCTTTTGTTGCATAACAGACTATGTTTAAATCTGTTTCAGTATTTTGTCCCTCATTGTTTACAACTGTTCCAATCTCAATCGGAAAGAGAATTGAGAGTTCACTGCCGGGCAGCGAAAGATATGCCACATGAACATCGTGTTCGGGGGCAATCATATTTATTTCCAGGAAAACGTTTCGATAGTAATTATCCGTATCATTCAGGAGAATCTGAAGATTTCCGCCATATACACCGGCAGACATTCCTTTGGAATCCACAGTTATGATGACATCCTGTGATTCATTGGGATAAAGCAGTCCGTTTGCACCTTCAACAACCAGCCAGTCAACAACTTCTGAATTATGTGCATAACCTCTTGCAACAAAACCTTCGGCTTCCGTTCCGTAATTTTCAAGGATAACCGTTTCACCGTCTTTGACAAGGATATTATCTACAAAGAACCCTTTCAGAGACGGGTCGTCCGGTGTGGAATATCCCT
>DKER01000150.1 GCA_002452555.1 Fidelibacterota bacterium UBA6817
GATGGGATGAATTTGAAGGACATACTCCCCACCGCCCCTTTATTGATAAAGTTGAAATTGCCTGTTCAAAATGTGGCTCTGTTTCAAAAAGAATTCCTGATGTGGGAAATCCTTGGCTCGATGCAGGTATCGTTCCCTACAGCACGATGGGTTACCTTTCTAACCGGGAATACTGGAAACAATGGTTTCCTGCCGATTTTGTTACAGAAAGCCTTCCGGGGCAATTCAGAAACTGGTTCTATTCACTTTTGGCCATGAGTACGGTGCTTGAAAATAAAGCACCTTTTAAAACGCTTTTGGGACATGCCCTTGTTAAAGATGAACATGGAAATGATATGCATAAAAGCGCCGGAAATGCCATCTGGTTTGAGGATGCTGCCGATAAAATGGGCGTGGATGTTATGCGTTGGATCTATACAGCCCATAACCCGGAGAACAATCTTAATTTCGGTTATGGCCCCGCTGACGATATCCGTAAAAAGCTTCTGACTCTCTGGAATATGTATTCCTTTTATATCACATATGCTGACCTGGATCAATATAATCCAGCAGAGCATGTTGTAAGTATTGACGAGTTGAGTGAACTGGATCGGTGGGCCTTGTCCAGAATTAATATATTTATAAAAGAAGCCCGGAATGATTACGACTCATTCCACGTTGAACGGCTTATGAGAAAATTTGAAATTCTCCTGGATGACTTGTCCAATTGGTATATCCGGCGCAGCCGTCGCCGTTTCTGGAAAAGTGAAAATGATTCGGATAAGCTGTCCGCATATTATACGCTCTATACATCCCTCAAAACGATTATTCTGGTCATTGCCCCCGTTATGCCTTTTGTCACAGAAGAAATATATCAGAATCTGGTTCTTTCTGTTGATGATTCTTCACCTGAAAGTATTCATCTGAATACATTTCCGGAAGCAGATGACCGCTTTATTGACGAGAAACTTTCCCAGAAAATTGATACAATTATTAAAATTGTGGAAATGGGTCGTTCAGCCCGGAATAAAGCGAATATCAGAACCCGCCAACCGCTGTCCCGGATTTATATACGACCTTCAGGAAAGAATGAAGCCGAATATATATTGGATTTGAAAGCTCAGATCCTTGAAGAATTAAATATTAAAGAAGTCGTAATTACCGAGCGTTCCCAGGATTTTGTGCAGTACAATCTAAAACCGAATTTTAAGCTTCTTGGACAGAAATTAGGGAAAAATATGCCATTGGTTGCCAAAGAGCTCTTGATGCTTGATGCTGAAGAAGCGATAGAAAAAGTTCGTCGCGGTGAATCACTCCACATCGCAGGGCATGTTCTTGAACCATCAGAACTTATCATTGCCATGGAAGAACAACCTAATCTTGCAGCGGTAGAAGATAAAGGAATTTTTCTGGCCCTTGACACCAGTCTCACACCGGATCTGGTGGAAGAGGGAATCATTCGTGATTTGGTGCGCCATATCCAAACCATGAGAAAAGAAGCGGATTTTCGTGTTGATGACAGAATTATCATCAGCATCAAGGGATCACGGCTAATTCAGGATGCTGTTGAGCATCATAAGGATTACCTGATGACGGAAACACTTGCAGATGAATTGATAGAAACCTTAGATTTACCTGAGGCCGAAAAATCATTAAATTTGGAAAAATCCAACGTAAGCATTACGATCAAAAGAATTATTAGAGAAGGAATCTGACATGGCCGAAAATAAAAAAAAGGGACTCACAGCAAAAGAACGTAAACATTTCAGAGAGCTGATCCTGAAAAAGAGAGAAGAAACTATGGAGCAGCTTGATGAAAAACGACTTTCTTTTCTTGACAATTCTCCCGGAGGAAATGCTCAGATCGATTCCAATTATGCATATCACATGGCTGACGTCGGTACGGATGCTCAGGAACGTGAGAAAGCCTTTATGCATTATTCACGTGAATATAAATACCTGAATCATCTTAACGAGGCATTAAACCGGGTGGATAATGACCCTGAATATGGCTTTTGTATAGAATGCGGCGCCAGAATTCCCAATGAGCGCCTAGAAGAAGTCCCCCATACACGTCACTGTGTGGATTGTAAATCAAAAATTAAATAATTCACAAGACCGGATTTCCGGATTATCTGTACTATGAATAAAAGAATTCCCGATAAAAGATGGATTGTGTTTGTCTCAATAATCCTGGTAATTCTCATTGCCGATCAGTGGACCAAACTGTTAATCCGTGATCATTTTACCGTACCCGTGCGTAATCCGATCCATGTTATTGGTGAAAATCTGATCATAACCCGGGTGGAAAACCGCGGCGTTGCGTTTGGTATACATTTTCCCGGGATTCATATTATTTCATATGTGGGGTTTTTGCTTGTTATCGCTTACCTTCTTGTTCAATACCGGAAAGAAAAAGCCTTCTGGGTGAATGACCTGGCTTTCAGTCTGATTATCGGCGGTGCTCTTGGAAATTTTATAGACAGGTTGTTTCGGGGAACGGTAACCGATATGATTCAAATGGGTGTGGCCGGATACTATTGGCCCGTATATAATATTGCTGATTCCGCAATATCTGTGGGTGTTGTGCTCTTTTTTATCGGTACTATTATTCTGGATCGTCAAAAAAAACATGTTGACTGATGAGCTGTATGAAGAGACGCTGGATACTCAAACGTATCAGATAGTTGTCTCTCACAATCAAAAAGCTGTCCGCCTGGATCGCTTCATTGCAGAATCAATTCCCAGAATTTCACGGACAAGAATACAAATGCTTATTGACAGAGAATGCATTCTCAGAAACGGCACGATTGTGTCAAAAGCTTCAATAAAAATCGTACCCGGTGATATTCTAACCATTTCTGTTCCACAGCGCCGTCCCCTGCTCATAGAGCCGGAGAACATTTCTCTGAATATTGTCTATGAGGATGATGACCTGATCGTGATCAATAAACCGCCGGACATGGTTGTTCATCCTGCAGCAGGAAACAGGACCGGAACACTTGTCAATGGACTTGCACACTATTGCACAACCCTGTCAACCGTTGGGGGTTATTATCGCCCCGGTATTATTCACCGGCTTGATAAGGATACATCCGGGACAATCATCGCTGCCAAAAATGATTATGCACACAATATCATGGCCCGGAAATTCGAATACCGGCAAATCCGCAAATACTACCTAACGATTGTCTGGGGAGGCTTTGAAAAAAAATCGGGAGTGATTGCTGATCCTATTGGCCGTCATCCGTCAGACAGAAAGAAGTTTGCCGTAACTCCCGACGGAAAAGATGCAGAAACACACTATGAAGTTTTGGCAGACCTGGATTTTCTCTCCCTTGTGAAACTGCGAATTATTACTGGACGAACACATCAGATACGCGTTCATATGAGTGCTATGGATCATCCTGTTTTAGGTGACAGCACATATGGGGGCAGAACAAAGAAACTTAAGACCCTAAAACCGCGACAACGGGAACTGGCCGTAAAAGTTTTGGATACTATTCACAGGCAGGCACTGCACAGTTACGAAATGTTTTTTAATCATCCCGTCTCCAATGAACCGGTTCATGTCAGATCACCGCTGCCGGAAGATATGGCAGAGATTCTCCGTTTGTTCAATATTAATCCGGACAACTTTTGATGACTTTTGATGAATGCCTGAACAGTTTTCTTACATACCTGCATGAAGTTCGGGGATATTCTGAAAACACCCTTGAAGCCTATTGCCGTGATCTTCTGCAGTTCAGGGATTATTGCAGGAATTATTTCGGGAAAAATGAGGTTCTTGTAAAACAGATTGACAAACTGACCGTACGGCATTTTTTGGGGAAATTATCTGAAGAGGGACAATCGGCCAAAACACTGGCGCGTAAACTGGCGGCACTGAAATCAATTTTTAAATATGCCATGAGAAATAAAATTATTGAAAAAAATCCGGCTTATTCCATTCGTTCTCCGAAAATCCCTTCCAGATTGCCGGTTTTTCTAAGTCAGGAACAGATGCAATCACTCTTTCGTTCAATACGGGCAGACAGCTTTATTGCCAGCCGCGATAAAGCACTTATTGATCTTATATACAGCACGGGCATGAGGTTGAATGAATTGGTAGATTTAAATGTCATGGATTTAAACGAACACGGAAATACAGTATCAGTCGTGGGCAAGGGAAACAAGCAAAGAGTTCTGCCGGTTGGAGCAGAAACGATAAAAAGTATTTCAAATTATCTCTCCTATCGCCGGGAACAATTTGGACCTGTCCAAACATCATCCCCGCTTTTTATATCCCAACGGAATAAACGCATCAGTCCCCGCGACGTCCAATACCGGATAGAAAAGATAATTATGTCCTTTTCGGATGGAGCAAAGAAAAACAGTCCCCATGTGCTGCGGCATACCTTTGCCACCCATCTTCTGGAAAACGGGGCAGATCTTCAGGCTGTCCGATCCCTCCTTGGGCATTCAAGTCTTTCAACAACACAGATTTATACGCATGTTGATACGGGACGGCTAAAAGATGTTTACCGCCAGGCTCACCCGAGAGCAATACAAAAAGATAAAAACAAAAAAACGAACGGAGGCCGCGATGAGAGTTGACATCACAGCAAGACATCTGGACATATCAGATAATATCAAAAAATATGTTCAGGATGAACTCAACCGACTGACAAAGGTTTTTGACCGTATTGTAGATGTGCATGTGATCTTTGAGGATGCAAAAAGCGGTAATGTAAAAACGGAATTGATTGTAAATGTCCCGGGTAAAACCCTGACAGTTGAAGATAAAAGCCGTGAGATAACAAAAACCATTGATCAGGCTGTTTCAAAAATGGTAAGGCAATTGAAAAAATATAAAGATAAATTTTAGGAATGGAACTCGAACTTACAATACAACGGTTCCTGAATGATATGGGAGCCAAATTGAAAATTGTCCAGCTTAACGGACGCGTTGGACGGAAAAATGTCATTCGGTCATCCAAAGTGAACATTCCCGGTCTGGAACTGGCCGGATATTGGGATTTTTTCTCTCCAAAATCGATTCAGCTCCTCACAAACAAGGAAGTAAAATTTATTTCCAATATTTCTGCAGCAGCAATGAAATCAATTTTTGAGAGGATGTTTTCCTATGAAATTCCGGGAGTGATAATCCTCAAGGATCTGGATATTCCCCCTCTGGTCCTCGATCTTGCCACTGAAATGAAAGTCCCTATTCTTCAGACTAAAGTTGAAAACACGGATTTTTTAAAAGAGATCAATTCCTTTCTCTATAAAGAATTTGCTCCCCGCATCAATATTCATGGAACACTTCTGGATATTTACGGCGTGGGTGTTTTGCTTACCGGCCGGAGTGGGATTGGAAAAAGCGAGATTGCTCTTGATTTGATTGAAAGAGGCCACCGGCTCGTTGCAGATGATGTGGTCAATATTGAAAAAGCCAGCGAAACAATCCTCATGGGTTATGGCGAGAAAATTCTTCAGGATACACTTGAAATCCGTGGCCTGGGTATTGTAAATGTCCGTAAAGCATTCGGTATTCGTGCAGTCCGTCCAAGGAAAAGACTTGAAGTCCAAATCGAACTTGTTGAATGGGATAAAAACGCCGAGTATGAGCGCTTTGGACTTGAGGAACAAAAAAATACCATTCTGGATGTGGATATTCCCTTTATTACGTTGCCGATTTATCCCGGGAAAAATATTACGGTAATTGCCGAAGTGATATCCCTGAATTATATGCTCAAACTTCATGGGGAAGATCCGGCCAAGGAATTGCAGGAAGAACTGATGGCCAAACTGAATCTTCAGTCATCAACCATGATGAATGATAAACGATTTAAAGGCGACTTTGAATAAATAAAAAAGGTGTTTGTTATGAAAGCTATTATTCCGGCTGCCGGTATTGGCACCCGACTCCGGCCGCATACCCTGACACGTCCAAAAGTTATGCTGACTGTTGCAGGAAAGCCGATTATCGGACATATTGCCGATACACTCATGGAAGCAGGTATCCATCAATTGTCTGTTATTGTTGGGTATAAAAAAGAAAGGGTTATGGATTATTTCTCAAAAATTTCAGGATTGGATTGTGAATTTCCAGAACAAAAGGAGATGAAGGGGCTCGGACATGCGGTTCTTTATGGACTTGAAGCGGTTGATGAACCGGTTCTGATAATTTTAGGCGATACGATTATTAATACAGATTATAAAGCATTCATTTCCCGGGATACGCATACTCTCGGCGTCGTGCAGGTGGATGATCCCCGCCGCTTTGGCATCGTTGAAACAGATAAAAATGGCCGAATCCTGTCTATGGTTGAAAAACCGGAAAATCCTCCGGGAAATCTGGCAATCGCCGGACTCTACCTGATCCGGAATCAGGGATTATTGAAAGAATCTATAGAAAAACTGATACGGGATAACATTAAAACACGGCAGGAATATCAACTGACGGATGCTCTGAAAATTATGATGGAGCAGAACGAAATCTTTACGGCATCTGAAATTGACAGTTGGCTGGATTGCGGCAAGATGGAAACGTTACTGGAAACTAACCGGCAAATCCTTGAAAAAAAAGGGAACTGTGCCGGCAATACAATTAACAGTGTTATCATTCCCCCGGTTTTTATTGCCCCGGACGCTGAAATTAATGAGAGTGTGATCGGTCCGTATGTTTCAGTCAGCAGTAAAGCTGTGATTCACAAGTCTGTTATACGGGATTCGATCATTTATGAAGAAGCTGTTGTTCGGGAATCGCTTCTGTCCGGTGCCGTAATCGGCCAAAATGCTTCAATAAAGGGAGAGTTGAAAGCATTAAATCTGGGAGATTATTCTGAAACTTTTTAAATAAGCATTAAAATGTTTAAATTATAATGATTTAAACGAAGGAGATGATTTTGCATATAACCTATTTTACTTCAGAATCCGTTACCGAAGGACATCCCGATAAAGTCTGTGATCAGATATCGGACGCCATTCTTGATTCTATACTGGAAAAAGACACAGAAGCGCGTGTTGCCTGTGAAACCCTTGTGACAACAGGCCTGGTGATGGTCGTCGGTGAAATCACGACCGAATGTTATGTGGAAATTCCGGATATTGTCAGGAAAACATTAAAACGAATTGGATATGATAGTTGTGACAGCGGTCTTAGTTATGAAAATTGTGCCATTATTGAATCCATACATCCACAGACTCAGGACATTAAACAGGGCGTGGACGAAACAAAAGGCCACGAACAGGGCGCCGGCGATCAGGGACTGATGTTTGGTTTTGCCTGCAAAGAAACTCCCCAGCTAATGCCGCTGCCAATTTACCTGGCGCATCAGCTGACTTACAGACTTTCTCTTATGAGGAAGGAAGGTGAACTCCTGTGGGCCCTTCCGGACGGGAAAAGCCAGGTTACGGTTGAATACCACGACGGCAAACCGGTCCGTGTCAGCTCTGTGGTTATTGCCATTCATCACCGTAAAGATGTGGTTATTGACGAAATCAGGGAATCTGTCCTGGGAAAAGTTATTCGTCCTGTGTTAGGGGATTTGCTGGATGAGAAGACGTCTTTGCATATCAATGCAACAGGCCGGTTTGAAGTTGGCGGCCCGCAGGCTGATGCAGGACTCACAGGCCGAAAAATTATTGTAGATACGTATGGGGGATATGCCCGCCATGGAGGCGGTGCCTTTTCCGGTAAAGATCCTTCAAAAGTGGACAGGTCTGCAGCGTATATGGCCCGTTATATTGCAAAAAATATTGTAGCAGCCGATCTGGCGGATAAATGTGAGGTTCAGCTTTCTTATTCAATCGGAGTGGCGGACCCTCTTTCGGTTTTTGTTGAAACGTTCGGAACCGGTAAATTGCCGGATGAAAAGCTTGTAGATATCGTGAAAAAAGAGTTTCCCCTCAAACCCCGTAAAATTATTGAATATCTGGATTTGAAACGACCGATCTACAGAAAAACAGCTGCTTACGGACATTTTGGACGTGAAGATTCTGATTTTACCTGGGAAAAAACAGATAAAACCGAGGTTCTGAAAACCTATCTCACCTGATTTTCCGGGTTGTTCCGAGATGCAAAACCTTAAAAATACAGGTCATCTTCCAATCGTCCTTGTTACGATTGTTGCTCTTTTTGTGGTATTTTTATCCTCCTGTGATCTGAGTTTACCTACAAAACTTGAACCGCCCGTTTGGCGGGCTTCGTTAACGTTACCGTTGATTTATGATCAGTATCCTATCATTGATCTTGAAAATGATTCTACATTTTTTGCTCAGGGAGATACCATGTTTCTCCGTTTCGGCGGAAAGCTGGGGAGTGTAGCCCTGTCGCAAAATGATTTTATAGTGCCGGTTGGCCAGGATATTCCCATAAATGAACCCGGTCAGATTCTGACGGTTCCTACTGTAAATGAAGTAGTTCAGGATATTGTAACGTTAGAGGATATTATCGGATCGGACCCATCGGTCATTCCGCCTGATGTATGGAATTCAGCCGTTTCTGATCCCATCATTGATGTAGATACATTGCAGGATTTTGGTGATGAAACCCGGGGACTTCTTGAAGAATATTTTAGTGTGTATGCCTTGGAGACAGAAAACGGTAGTTATTTTGTAACGGAATTCTTTAACAATTTGCCCGGTCCTGTTTTTATCGAACCGATTCGTGTTGAGGTAGTCCGGGATGATAATTCCCGTTATGATTTAGTCATTCACAACGGTGGGGCTGTAGGTGCTTATCAAGTATTAAAGGATTCAACTGATTTATCCGGCCAAATGCTGGAAGGAACCCGGTTGAATGCATCCATGGCCATCTATCTTTTGCCGGTAGTGGATACACTGTATAAGAATCCGGACATTCAAACCGGACTTTTTTACCTGCAAAGTATGGCACTGGGATTCCATGCCATTCACGGAAGAACCCGGGAAGTGGTTCTGGTTGACACAACCCTTGCTTTCTCGTTGCCGGAAAGCAATACTCAGATTGAAAGGGGGCAGCTGAGTGTTACCGGTCCCGATACCAATCAGATCAGCATGGAAGTACTGGATAATACATACAATGCACCTCTCATGTTCAGTCTTACATTTCCCCAGATATTATCTCCCGCAACGCCCCCTAAACCGGCATCTGTACCGGATACACTTCTTTCCACAGGGCTTGAACTGAATGTTGATTTGGGAGGCTATGCCATTCAGGCAAATGAAGGGGACGCGTTTATAAATGCGTTATCATATTCGTACCGGGTCTTTTTTAAAGAAGCAGATCCGGATGTCCCGGGGTATAATGCCGTCCTCCCCCTGAATGAAGAAATGGGACATGTTCAAATCGCTTTTCAAGTCTCCGATCTGCGCTTTGATCAACTGTCCGGACAGTTCAATATGCTTCTGCCGGGTGACAATCAGGAGATGGAACTTCCTGAAGGAATTACGGGAATTGGAATTGCTGAACCTGAAATGATCCTTCGAGTACGAAACCGGATATTACCGGTCAAACTGATTATGGATATTTCTGCCCGTAAAGGCAGACAAACCCGGACAATGCATGTGGAACCGTCTCTGAATTATCCGGGAACGTCTGTTACGGATTCAGCATTGTCGATTTTGAAATTTAATAAAGACGGCCTGTTCGTATATTGGGATGACCTGACAAATGAAGTACGGAGGAATGAAACCCATCCGACATTAGCTGATTTAATTGACCTGAGTCCTGAGCGTTTTCAGATCAGTACTATGGCAAGAGTCAGGGGTGAAGGTTCAATCAGCGTTGGGGACAGCCTTTGGGCAGATTATACCCTGGAAGCACCCTTCAAGTTTTTGGCAGGCAGTCAGAGCTTTATGCCAAAAGATTATACTACCATCACGGCATGGGACAGCTCAACCGCAGAATTTATTCGAACCAATGCAACCGAAGCTGTCGTATATGCTAATCTTACAAACCATATTCCCATGCACGGGAAGTTCACGTTGCTGATGTCGGACAGTACAATTTTTCCTCTTGATACAACCCGGTATACTCTCGATTCGCTGAATATTTTATCCATGAGAGATAATTGGATATTTTTTAACAACGGAGATACTGTCCGGCTGGATACGCTTTTTTCCGTTCCCCTCCCCATGGCTGATTTGGATGAATTCGGCCGTGTTGCAGCACCTGTGCAATTAATGGTAACTGACACTATTAGCGCAGAACTTGTGCAGGAATTCACACGGATTGTAAATCATTATATTATGCCCCGTATTGATCTGGTAACCAGTTCGGACTCTCTGATTTTTATACGGCCGCAGGACTATATTGGTGTTCATGCTTATATCGGATTTCGCGTGAATACCGGTGATTTTATCTACGGCTCGGATGAGGAGAACGGGAAATGATCAAGCGGATCAATTTCCTGATTTTCCTAATAGCCTCCATACTCTGGGGACAGGTTGATCGTGATCCGCGAGCGGTGGGACTTGCAGGAGCCTACAGCACGGTATCCCGGGGATTCCAATGTGTAGGATGGAACCCGGCCAATCTGGCTTTCCGGGATTCAGTAAGAAATACACGTGTTTCACTCGGATATGTAAACGTTCGGGTTCAGAATACCATCCTTTCATTGAAGGATTTAAACTATTACAATGGAAAAGATCTGGACCAGCCCGATCCCTACACGGGCAATATTCCAAAAGACGGTTTCCTTGAGCTATTTGAAGACGGCTTCAGAGGTGAGGCCGGGCTGTCTCTCGTTTCCCCGTTTTTGAGCATCTCAAGAAATAACTGGGCCTTTACATCCAGACTCATTACGGCAGCTGATTTTATAATGCCCTATGACTATGCCGATCTCTTTGTGAACGGGAACCGAATTCTGAAAGAATATGATCTAACTATCGATTTGAACTCTATTATTTTAGGCGTATACGATTACTCGTTTGCGTTTCCCTTTGAAGGGGGGGCTTTTGGCGCTTCTGTCCGCCTTTTTCAAGGCGTCGCCTACTATGGATTTGACAGTGAGGGGTCTTCATCTGCCTTTCTTACGGATACAACATCAATTCAGGCCGGTGCGGAATATATAACCCGCCTGATGTACGGAGGAACGGGTGCAGGTCTGGATATCGGATACACATCACCTGTTATGAACGGATGGCAGATCAGCGCTGCCCTGAACAACCTTTTTGCGCAGACGTACTGGAATAAACCCACATATACCAGTAAGCTTATGGGGTTGAAAGAAGACAGGATCTATCAGAGTAAATCCTATCTTTATGCTTTGAAAGAATTGACGCCTCTGGATTTTTTTGGTGATTCAACCAATGTTATGCCGACCTTTGATGAAATTTATATCACCGATGAACATCGGCTGTCAGCACCGGATAATGTTGTCAAAATCCGTTATCCCTCGTGGTTCAGGATCGGGTTAAGCAAGCAGCTTCATCCTGAAGTCATGTGGACCAGCGATTTTACCGCTTCCTTTCAAAATATGTTTTTTGCAAGAAATACCTGGATGTGGAGCAACGGGATTGAAATAGTACGATCTCCCAGTTTCCCAATACGAGCCGGACTGGCCTGGGGTGGTAATAATAACCGGCATATTGCCTTTGGTTTTTCTGTCCATAAATGGATTTTCAATATGGATTTTGCAATAGCTCTGCACAACGGATTCAGTCTGGAAACCGCAAAAGGGATTGAATTTGCTCTGGGCGGGTATCTGACCTTTTAAGTATTTTGTCCTTAACTCTTTTACTTAATGACAACATGGCCGATCTGAAAAAAAACAGTGAAATCGTTAAGCCTTTTGGCCTTTCCTGCGCTCTGTGCGGATGTGAAGATGTTGACAAACTTGTTGAAGACCGGTTCAATGAAGGTTTTTATGTCTGTGAAGAATGTCTTGAACGGACACGGATTCATGAAATAATGATCCGGCAGGGATTGGAATATCAGCCGGACCATGAATAGTTTGTCGTAACCAATCATGTTTTGCATATTCTAACGTTTCAATGAAGAATAACTTAAAAATATATGGCCGGAGATTACTATGATATATCTGACTAAACGATTAACATTTTCCTCGTCTCACGTTCTTATGAATCCGGACTATGACAGCGATAAAAACTGGGATGTATACGGAAAATGCAGCTGGCCTCACGGTCATGGACATAATTATACCCTGGAAGTTACAGTTAAAGGTGAAATTCCAGAAGAAACCGGGATGATTATTGATTTGAAAGTTTTGAAAAAGATTGTCAACGATACAATTGTTGATAAAATGGATCATAAATTTCTCAATACGGATGTCGAGTTCTTAAAAGGCGTTATCCCCACGGCAGAAAATATCGTTGTGAAAATCTGGGAAGAACTTGAAACCGTTCTTGAACCGGGAATGCTTTGTGAACTAAAACTCTGGGAAACAGAAAATAACTGGGTTGTCTATCGTGGGGAATGACCGGCCGACAATCGAACTGTTTACCCGTGTTTATTTTTCAGCAGCCCACAGTTACAGGGACCGGGACAAATCTCCTGAGGAAAACCTGAAAAAATACGGAATTTACAGTAAGATTCACGGACACAATTATGAGGTTGTCATTGGCTTGCGCGGGCCGGTGGATGCTAAAACCGGGATGATTATCAATTTTTTTGATGTTCAAAAAATTATGGAGGATAAGATTCTGTCTGTATTGGACATTTCTCACCTGGAAGACGATATTCCCTGGTTTAATGACAGGATACCCAGCACGGAAAATATAACCCGCTTTATTTACTATCAATTGAAACATGTCTTCAGATCACCGGTCAGTTTGTTTTCTGTTGAAGTGAAGGAAAGCAATGATTTAGGAGCGAAAATAATCGATGAGCAGTACGAAAATTAAAAAACTTGAAGAGGTCACACTTGATCTTCTGAAACAGATTGGTGAAGACCCTGACAGAGAAGGCCTGATCCGCACACCCCATCGTGTAGCAAAATCATGGGAATTTCTTTCCCGCGGATATGAAATGAAACTGGATGATATTATTAATGATGCTGTTTTTAAGGAAGAGTCCCGCGGGATGATAGTTGTGAGGGATATTGATTTCTTCTCTCTTTGTGAACATCATATGCTGCCGTTTTTTGGTGTTGCCCATGTTGGATATATTCCAAACGGGCAGGTTTTGGGATTGAGTAAAATTCCAAGGATCGTCGAAATGTTTTCCCGCCGCCTTCAGATCCAGGAACGGTTGACACGTCAGATTGCAGAAGCGTTGTGGGAAACCGTTCGGCCAATTGGTGTGGGAGTCGTGGTTGAAGGCCAGCATATGTGTATGCAGATGAGGGGTGTGGAAAAGAAGAATTCATATACAACAACATCCACGGTTTTAGGGGAATTTCACGATGATGCGGAAACACGCGCTGAGTTTTTTGCTATGATTTCCAAGAAAACATTCGGTTAGAAATTTATCTTTATGAATGTTCCCCTGCTTCTCAATATTGCCTCGGAATTGTACCGGTTTACGGCTGAAAAGCCGCATATTCCTTCCGATGAACGGGTTCGAATGTTTTTTAAAGAACGGCCCTTTTTAGGAAAGCGCGACAGAAAAGAACTGGCCGGACTTTATTGGCATACAGTTCGGTTAAAATCCCGTTTTGAATGGAATGAAGCGTACAGCACATCACCAACAATGACCCCGAGTATTCCTGTTGAAGCATTAATTATCAGAGCTTTCAGGGATTTGTATCCGGATATAACGGAATTATCTTTCAATAAAGCCGATGAAATCAGCCGGCAGTGGAACAGTCATGATATCATTCATATCCCGGAAGATATGCCTGATTATGTCCATTTTGCATTACCGGAATGGATGTGGCAAAAACTTGCGTCAGGCGTTGGTCCGGATAATGCCCGGGATATTGCCGGCGGTCTCCTTAAACAAACCGGATTACATTGCCGGATTAATACACTAAAAACTCGTTATCAGGATATGAGACTATTCATGCCGGATATTGATTTTATACCCGGGAACATTCTTCCGGAAGCACTCAGAATCCGTTCAGGAAAGGATATTATGTCTCATCCTGTTTATCGGAAAGGGCTGGTAGAAATTCAGGATGAAGGGAGCCAGCTTATAACCCGTGCAGTCAATCCTGACCAGGGACAGCTCATTGTAGATGCATGTGCCGGGGCCGGCGGAAAGGCGTTGCATATTGCAGCCCTTACAAAGAATCAATCACGGATTATTGCGACGGATAAATATCCGGAGCGCTTGATTGAACTGATGAAAAGAGCCGGGAGAGCAGACGCAAAAATTGAAGTGATGGATCAAAAAGAAGTTTTTAAAACGTTGAGGAGCAAAGCGGATATCCTGATTTTGGATGTTCCCTGCACAGGAAGCGGAACGTTCAGACGCCGTCCCGATCTTAAATGGAAATTAACACCGGATTCACTTAATCATTTTGTTTCACTCCAGCGCAGTATCCTTGAAGACAATATTCCTCTGGTAAAACCCGGAGGTATTTTGATCTATGCAACATGCTCAATCTTTGCTGAAGAAAATGAAGACCAAATAAAATACATCTGTGATAAATGGCCAAATCTAAAATTGACGCCGATTCATGACGGACTCTTATCTCAGGGAATTAAGGTCAAGATGCCGTCAACGCCCTTTTTGCGCATTAATCCCGGGACATATAATACGGACGGGTATTTCGTGGGAAAACTGGTTAACGAGTCAAACGTTCAAGGCATCCCCGATTCTTTCTAAATTGGTTGGCATAGCAATAAATTTGATAAAACACCCGTTATCTTCCATAATTCCGGATCAGAAATAAATCCTTTAGATTTGTATCATTTGAATGTAAAACCGTGCAATATTCTTTTACCAATTATTGCCATTAGCCATTTAATTTGGTATACTTGTATAGACAAGCAGTCAGGATAAGCATGAAAGCAGATGTGGTAATTATTGGAGCGGGTATAGTAGGGGCATCATTAGCCCGTAAACTGTCATTGTATGATATCCGGGTTCTTTTGATTGATGCGTCTTCTGATGTGGCTACTGGTTCAACCAAAGCAAATACAGCCCTGGTTCATGCCGGCTATGATGCTGTATCTCACACGCTTATGGCACGGTTTAACCGGGAAGGTCATGCAATGTATAAAGACCTTTGCCATCTGCTGGATGTTCCCTATAAGCAGATTGGATCTCTTGTGGTTGCATTTAATAATGAGGACGAAAAACAACTTCAAAAATTGCTGGACAGGGGAAAAACCAATGGCATAAAGGATTTGCACCTAATTGACAGAAATGAAGTTTTAAATCTTGAACCGGCCGTTAATTCATCTGTTCGATCTGCGCTTTATGCACCCAAAGCTGCCATTACAGGTCCGTGGGAACTGGCAACAGCCCTTACGGAAAATGCCATGGATAATGGAGCTGAATTATCCCTTAATTCACCGGTTACAAAAATTGAAAAAGCCCTCAAAGGTTTTGTCGTAACTTTTGGGCATTCATCCGTAACCACTCCTGTTATTGTGAATTGTGCCGGCATTGAATCCGATACGATTCATGCTATGCTTAAAAAACCGGATTATACAATTATTCCTCGAAAAGGGACCTATTTCCTCCTGGATAAAAAATCCGGAGATCACGTAAAGCATTTTGTTTTTCAGACACCATCCAAATTGGGAAAAGGAGTTGTTTGTGCTCCAACGGTTCACGGTAATCTGATAATCGGTCCGGATGCGAGTCAAAACAATGATAAATATGATCTTTCCGTCACCCGTGATTCCATGGACACAGTCCGCAGTGTTGCATTACAATCTTTCCCTGATCTTGATTTTGGGATGTCCATCACTGAATTTGCCGGTGTAAGAGCACACAGCAGTTCAGGCGATTTTGTCATCCGTCATGTCACGGGAATTCCGGGATTTTTTGAAGCGGGCGGGATTAAGTCGCCGGGACTGACGGCTGCCCCTGCAATCGCAGAATTCTTAAGTGATCAGATCATTCAATACCTGGGGGCACCGTCTCTCAAATTACATGTTAAAACAACGCGAAAACCTGTTATCCGTTTTTCCGGTTTGTCGGATGCAGAAAAAGGAATGCTGATAAAGGCTAACCCGGCATGGGGACATATTGTTTGCCGATGTGAAACAGTAACAGAGGCGGAAATCGTAGATTCAATTCACCGGTTCTGCGGATCGAAAACTGTTGACGGAGTTAAACGAAGAGTCCGTCCGGGAAGCGGCAGATGTCAGGGAGGATTTTGTCTGCCTAAAGTCATTCAAATTCTGGCACGCGAATTAAAGATTCCTCCCGAATCGGTAGAAAAAGAACTTCCGGGATCGTGGATCCTGAAGAAAGGCGGCAGCGTGTGAAAACCATGATTATAGACGTTGCTGTTATTGGAGGCGGTCCAGCCGGACTTGCAGCAGCCTTGGGAGCCAGTGAAAGTGGCGTAAAAAACGTTGCCGTGTTTGAACGAAGTAATGAAGCCGGAGGAATTTTACGCCAATGTATTCATCCGGGGTTTGGATTAAGCTATTTCAGCGAAGAACTGACAGGCCCGGAATACAGTGAACGGTTTTTAAAAAAAGTCTGGAAAACACCGGTTCGTGTATTCACATCTTCAATGGTGCTTTCAATTAATTCTGACAGCTCGCTGTCGGTTGTAAGCCGAACGGAAGGTTTTATAAGGGTTAAATACAAAGCCTTGATTATTGCAACCGGATGCAGGGAAAGAACCAGAGGAGCAATTCAAATTCCCGGGGACAGACCTTCGGGGATATTGACTGCCGGGCTGGCCCAATGGTTTATAAATATGGAAGGCAGGAAAATCGGCCATCATGTTGTGATTCTCGGTTCGGGAGATATTGGTTTAATCATGGCAAGACGTCTAATCCTGGAAGGCATGCTTGTGAAGGGGGTGTATGAAATTAATCCATGGTCAGCCGGTTTGAACAGAAATATCATACAGTGTCTTTATGATTATGACATTCCTTTGTATCTGAAAAAAACAGTTATCAATATTCATGGAAAGAAAAGAATTTCTGGCGTTACAGTTTGTGATGTGGATGAAAACCAAAATCCCGTGAAAGGTACTGAAGAAAAAATCAGCTGTGACACCCTGTTGCTGTCAGTTGGTCTCATACCGGAAAATGAGCTGTTAACCGGTGCAAATATTCCTCTGAACAAAAAAACAGGGGGAGCGGAAGTCAATCAAAGATATCAGACAATCCGTAAAAACATTTTTGTTTGCGGGAATGCACTCATGGTCGAAGACTTGGTTGACAGGGTTACTGTTCACGGACTGGAAGCAGGGCGTCAGGCGGCAAGGTTTATCACGGGGGATATGGAATTGATGGAAACGGAATGTTTCATCGTTCCCGGAGAAACAGTTCATGCCGTTATGCCTCAGCGTCTCACCGGAAAGGTCAACAATCTGAATGTGTCCTTTCGCATTCTCCGGCCGGTCAGGACAGGAATCCTTCAACTTGTAACTGATAAAGGCAGGATTATAGGGGAACAAAAAATTAGCAATGCCTTTCCCGGAGAAATGCAAAATGTCAATTTTGAGAAGCTTGACATGTCCCGGGCTTCCAATCTTCTGAGACTTAATCTTGTGGAAAGAGATGGATAAGATATTTATTTGCACAGCTTG
>DKER01000236.1:0-8361 GCA_002452555.1 Fidelibacterota bacterium UBA6817
CAGGATCATGTTTCCCATTTATGATTTACACGGTAACCCGGTCGGTTTTGGGGGACGGATCATATCAGGTGAAGACAAAGAGATGAAGTACCTGAATTCACCTGAAACACCTGTTTATCATAAAAGCAGAATTTTGTATGGGTTATCCAAAAGCCGTGATGAAATTCGAAAAACGGATACTGTCTTAATTGTTGAAGGATACATGGATTTGCTCCAATTATGGCAAAACGGATTCAGAAATATCATTGCCGGTTCCGGAACAGCATTTACGACAGAGCATGCCCGGATTATCCGCCGTTTTGCAGGTAAAGCCGTCTTGTGTTATGATGGTGATGAAGCCGGACAAAAAGCAGCCGTAAAAACAGGTCTGGTGCTAGCACCCCGGGGAATTGCCTGCAAAGTTCTGAAACTGCCTGCAAAAGAAGATCCGGATAGTTATGTCAGGCAAGTCGGTTCTAAAGCGTTCTCTGAGACTCTTGACAATGCCGTTGAGTTCATTCCCTTTTTAGAAAGCCTTATCAATCCCCTTCGACTTACGCCGGCCCGGCGATCTGAAGCAGTTCGGCGTTTATTGGAGCAATTGGGTGAATTTTCCGATCCGGTAATTGAAGAGATGTTCCTGGCGGATTTAAGCAGAATTTTCGGAACCGATATGATTGTATTAAAAAATCAGATGCTCCGGAATCCCGGCCGTAAAGAGAAAGAAACCATATTAACAGATACAGACAGGAAAGAACAACGATTTACAAACAGAGCCGAAGCAGCACAATATCAATTGATACAACTTTTAATCAACACAACAGATGAGTCAATCCGGAAGGCTGCCCTGGAATATTTGAAAGAAGATCTGTTTACCCATGATTTTCTCAAAAAAACCCTGAAATATATTCTGCTTACTTTGAAGGAAGATCAGAAAATATCAGGTTCGACTCTTGCAGAAAAATGCAACGATAACAAGATTCAGCGTTTTATATATCGCCTTGTTATGGAAGGATATACCTTTAATAACCCGCAGAAAACGTTTTTAGATTGTCTTATTCGTCTGGGAGAACAAAAAATCAGAGATCAGTTAACGCTTATCGGTGAAAAACTCAGAGATTCGGATAAAAAGGGGGAGTTCCCGGAGAAACTTCTCAAAGAAAAACAAGACCTTATCAATCGTTTAAAAAATTTAGGCGAAAAGATTAATCCTGAAATTTTTAACGCTGAATAATGCTGTTTAATAATAAATCTATAGAATCAGTTTAAGAATAATGTAAGCAGCTTTATTTCGTTATCATTATGTATTCACCCTGCCAATTATCCGGGGGAGGTGTGATCTTAAAACTATTGCAGCGTTCAATAAACACGTTACTGGGCGGATCTCCGGGGGCAAACTCCATTGCTTTTTGAAAAGCCCGGACAGCATCATCCCATTGTCTGTCCCAATAAAATGACAGCCCTCTTTCAAACCATTCAATCAGCTTTAATTGCTCCTCTGTTGCCTCTCCTTTTTTAGCCAACAGGTTATATACTGTAATATATTTTAATTTCCCTTTGACAATGATTCGATCCAGAATACGGGCTTCAATATAGTCTTTTGCAAGTTCAAACGTTCTTTCCCCAATCATAAGGAATGTCCCATACTGTTTATTGGCTCCTTCAAACCGGGAAGCTGCATTTACCGCATCACCCATGACGGTATATTGAAAACGCTGCTCTGACCCCATATTCCCGGCACTGACCAAACCGGAGTTTATTCCCATACGAACATAAATATCAACGCCGTATTCTTTTTTCAACTGCGGCCTGAGTTCTTCAATTTTTGCCTGTTGCTCTATGGCGGCCCAACAGGCTTTTTTGGCATGCTCCTCATCTTCAACAGGAACACCAAAATCACACATGATGGCATCACCTTCGTATTTATCAACATACCCGTCATAACTCATGAGTATTTGCGTCATAGGTGACAGATATTTGTTCAGAAGCATGGCAAGGTCTTCAGCATTAAGACTCTCGGAAATTGTTGTGAAACTCTGAACATCAGAAAAAAACATGGTTGCCTCGCGTTTTTCTCCGGTCAGCGTAAAGGCGTCCGGATGATCTTCAAGGTACTTAAGAATTTTCGGCGATATATAGGTTGAAAACATTCCGCGGATCTTTTTCTTCTCCCGCTGTTCAAGTATAAATTCATACAAGATATCAAACGCATATGATAAAATAACAGCAATTATTGGAATAAATAATTCGATAATAATTTTATGTTCCTGAAATAACCAGAAAGAAAAGTAAGAGTATCCAAGAACCATGAGAACAATAAAAATAATCCCCCAAACCGGCCCTGCAAGAATGGTTGCAACCAAAGCAAGAACGCTGAGTCCGAGAACGACCAGATTGTTTACCCAATTATCTGTTTTTATCAAATAATTTTCATCCAGAATTGTCTGCATGGCATGGGCATGGGTTTCAACACCTGCCATGAGGTTTGTCATTCCTTCATAGTTATAAAAAGGGGTAAACTTTGTATCAAAGTGTTCTTCGAGAGCATCCCCGATCAGGACAATTTTATCTTTAAAAGGCGAATCTTCCTCGTTGGGATTGAGCAAGGCCAGAAGATCAGGCGGGTAAATGGAATTTTCACCTTTCCATAATTCCATATAGTCTGTATCATAATCTCCCAGCAAATCAAATTCTGCATCATCAAGAACCGAAGAAAGAGAATAAGTCCGGAATGTTTTCGCCGGACCGTAGTAATTGATTAAAAACGTATTGCCCCGGTCATGTCTGATTCTTATTGATCCATACTCTATAAATTTCAAATCATCAGAAAAAGCCATTTTAACCGAATCATCAATTTCGTAGTACTCTTTTATCGCTTTTAATCCAAGAAAAAGATGATATTTTTCCCGGATCGGATAAAAGATTGAATAATGGCGCGTGTACTGATCAATATCTTTCAGCTCACCGATAAGACCGGTTGTCAGACAGGCATCATAAAAGAGATCGACCGGCTCGGTTATGTGCTGTACTAAATGCCCCCGGACAATTTCCTGGTTGAATTTGCTTGGCAGAACAACATTTCCTGCATATTCAATAGCTTCTGCAAAAAGAGAATCACCCTGCAAATCATTCATATCATAGGTGTCAAACTGAAAGTCGAATACGATCAGACTGGCGCCTGCCTCTTTAAGATTCCTGACGACTTTAGCCCACATCCGACGGGGGTAAGGATAGCGATAAGGAATCGATTCCCATGATTCCTGGTCAAGGACAACAACAACAATTGGACTTGTATCCTTTATGGACTCAATGTGCCCTCTGCGTTTGAACCGGTAATCCAGGGATTTCAATTCCAGTGTCTCAACAACGCCGCCTTCCCGTGAAAGAATGCTGAGAATCATGACAATCGTGCCGATGATAACACCGGCTACAATGTTTTGAAGGGATTTTGTGTTTAGTTTAATCAAAGTTTATAACTGTATTTAGTATAAAAGCGGTGAGTTAATCGTGAATCACCGCTCTGGTCCAGTTTATTAAACTGATAATTAATAACCAAATCATTTCCAAAGAGAATAACCCTAAATTCAGGAATAACCATATATTGTGTGAATGAAATATCACCGCCGGTTGTCGTCAGTTTGCACTGCACGGATCCAAACGCCTTTTCCCTGATAATATCTTTTTCTAATTTTATCAGATATGTTTGATATGAGAAAAGTGAAGAATTTCCAATTTCGTTCCGCATATAACTCCAGGATATATTTTGTGAAAATCCGGGTGTCCAGCGAGTCAACATGGACAAACTCCACAAATTCATATTATAATCGGGGCTGATAAAATTTTCCGGCCGGTCGGGGATTTTATCGGTGCGGACAGTCCTCACATAGTTGATTGTTAAATCAGACGGTATGTTTCCGGTTTTTAAAGGTTGTGTAAGGACAAACATCTGATAAAGGTTTTCATTACGGACACGCTGGTCAATGGCCAGAATTCCTTCCTGATTTATAACTGAATCAAGTGAAACAGATACTTCATTTTGACGAATATAATAGCGATAGGAAAGTGAGGCGGTTGGAAGGCCGGGCCCCGGAGCTACGGAAATACCGGCTGACGCAGAATTTGTACGGGTAACAAATTCTTTTTTTCTGCCCAGAAGATTATCCCTCTGGTTACTGTATTTTAATGTTACAATAAGCCGGTTAGTAAAAAATCGGATACGGTCGCTGATTTCTGATATGCGGATATCGGATTGCAGACCGGGATATGCCAACGACATAAATTCCGGTGCAATCTGCTTAAATGTCCATGTAATGTAATTATTATAGTAATTCAATCGAAGATCAGTCCAAAAGGCTAAGGACGGATACTCATTTATCCGAAAAGGATAAAGTTTAAATCCTGTCAGATCTTCATTCATTTCTGCCGGAATGGGCAATGTTGAGTTTTGATTTATTATAAAAAAGTATGAGATTTTTTCCGGACTTAATGAAGCCGGAAGGCGGTCGGCAACGTTTATGATGTCTTCACCCAGTGTAATGGAATCCGCTGCTCCGCCCGTTATGTCCCTGTTTGTCAAGCTGACAGCTGCATTCTGACTGAAAATGAGTCTGTTTTGATCCAGTCTCAATGTAATATTCGTGTCAAAAACCAGATTATCAGAGGGTGTCATTCCATTTAATCTGAAAGAATCGGTATCAGGATTATAATTCGCTATAAAAGCAACCGGATCTATACTGGAAGAATCATCTCTTGCATGCATGGCGGTTATTTTTATACTCAATTTTTGTCCCAAATTAAACGATGGCTGAATAATCTGAATATCTCTTGCAAATGTATATGATGAAATATCCCAGACTCTCGAAGTAGTATCAAGAATTGCTCTGCCGCCAATTTCACGGAGGAGCTGGCCTTGCACATATGTTAAATCAAAGTATTTAAGTTTCAGCCGCAAAAGAGCTCCCTTAACCCGGTTTCCATACAGTGTCATGCGGGATATTTCAGGATACAGCATCCCGATTTCAATATCGGCATAGGATGTGCGTGCATAAGCAGTAACAAAATTCCGCGGCTGATAATTGGGTGATTCATTGGAAACCCAGGTCCCGGATCCTCCCAGATTCACATCCTGAACCGTTGCAGTAAACCGGCCGGTAAACCGTGTAAGATCATTACGGATCTTTTGCGTTTCCTCATAGCGGTATTCTGCCGAAACCTGTGCCGAATACGCCCTGGAAACATGTCGTCTGGCAGCCGCTTCACCCATG
Organism: Fidelibacterota bacterium UBA6817; assembly: GCA_002452555.1. Lineage (GTDB taxonomy): Bacteria > Fidelibacterota > Fidelibacteria > Fidelibacterales > Fidelibacteraceae > Fidelibacter. Next base: position 5,244 of record DKER01000236.1, read on the forward strand.
AGTGAAAAGGTCCATGTTTTTGGCTTGAAAACAGTGCCAAAATCATTTTCTGCCCTGAACATTACGGTATAAGAACCGGTACGCAGCATGTTTTCAGGAAGCGTCAGCGTAATAATTTCCTCCGATTTTTGAGCAAAAGCTGTCCGATCTATACCGTTTATTTCTATTCGAATGCTTTCCAGATTTATATCCGGAACATTAAAAAGGGATATGGCAACAACGAAATCTTTACTTTCAACCACTGCGCCCGGTTCGGGAGATAAAATGATAAAATCACCTTCAATATATCCCTCTTCTGTTCGGGTAAGACTCCTTGACGGCAAGTCTGTGCTCTCCCCAACATACAAAATTTTTAACGGATACTGAAATGGGTTGACAGAGGGGAAACTGATTACGCCACCCGTCACAAGTTCAGCCATGATAAAATATTCCATTCCTCCGGAACGAAGATCTGAAACAGGAATTCTGCCTGACCAGTGAATTCCGTTATAACTCATGGAATATTGTTGAAAACCGGAATTCCCGGAAGGTCTGGCATAGATCGATAACGATATAACCAGTTCAGGTTTCCCGTTAAATATACATTCAACATAAACCGGATCTTCTTCTGTGTATTCATTAACCGGGATATGACTTATGGAAAAGGATTGTGCTTGCAGAAAAAGGGGTATAATCAGTAAGAATATGAGATAAGTGATACAATGTTTCATCAACGATAATCTATAATAATATTCTTTGTTTCGCCTTGAGGATTTTGGAATTGAATGCGCAATTGCTGGAGTTCTTTTTCATCGGTCATTTCATCCTTGGGAATATCGTCGGGATTTGTCGTTTGGGTGTTTACATCGCCATTGGTCAGGGAAAAACCAGTCTGATTCGGTCCCACTGTGGTCAAATAACCTGTTATCTGATTCATCAGTTCAACCAAACCGCTAAGACCGATAATCATATCTCCCTGAATCGGATGGGACAGAATCCAAAAATCTGTTCCTTTCACGGAAGCCACTGACGTGGGTGTCGAAATGCGGAATTCACCTTTCATGTTTTTGGATACTTCTGCTTTTAACTGACCATAATTCATTGAAAGGTCCTTGTTGATCCGGTTCCTGACTTTTTGACCTCTGATTTCAAGATCACAGTTTTCAAGAAGTTTAACCTGACTTTTATCGTCAAGAAAAATCAGAGCAACAAACGAATCTTTACCTGTTTTAATAACATCCCCGTCAACTAAAACCGTACCCGTCCCGGCCTGATTCTTAAATGTGTTTTGATCGCTGTGGCGGAATGTTACATCTCCCCTGACTTTTGCTATCATGGCAATTTTTTGGTCGGCGGCGTTCAGAATGGACCCGGCCAGAAGGAAACATATAATGAAAAAATATGCAATTTTCTTCATAATAACCTCGTTATTCCACATATACATTCTGGATTTGATAGGATTCATTCCCGATTCCGTCAATAATTATTTTTAACTCTTCAGCAGTAATTGTCCGTCCATTCAACGTTATAGCGCCTGACAGATTATAGCCCTGGAGTAATCCGGCTTTTAAGGTTTCATATCGATCCTGACCGATAAGTTCTTTCAGTAATTCTTCAACCGGATTGATTATTTTACGGGTTGATTGTAAACCGGACGGATCTTCCACGAAAAAACTGAAAATTTCACTTTTCATATCCTGTCCGCCTCCGGACGTTTCAAAACTTTTTTTCACCTGCCACACGTAGTATTTCCCAAATTCAAGGTCTTTGCCGGCAACAGACGGATCATAATTCAAAATCGTGATATTATTTCCTACAGAATAATATCCTCCGTCATCCGGAAATGGAAGTATGGATTCATCCATGATTGCATCATACGTACTTGAATGAATACCGGGGATATATTCACAGATCCGGATGGCATAGGAACAAGACACACAGCTTTCACTTTCCCATTGAAACATAGGAAAGCGATTATAAATTCCTTCAAAATCCGATATGGATTCAGTAACACTTCCCGGGCTAATCAGTTCAAGAGAGGTTGGAGAAACGATACGAAGTGTCTTTGTAATTTCAGACGTTTGAAGCGTTGATTCATTAATAACTTTCACATGAAAAGAATACATACCGGCCGGAAGCTGGCCCGTCGCAAGAATTGTATTGGATAATTCGGACATGGCCGATTTGTCAACATCAGCAAAACCCCCGTTAAGTTCCACATATGGTAATGCTATCCCGGCATCTTCAGGGCAATCATACGGAATGTTGAAATTTGAAAAATCCGTAGAAATGATCTGATTGGAAATTCTGCACGGACCTTTGATTTCAAAAGGACGCAAGGTCACCGTTGCCACCGAACGGAAATCAGTCCATCCTATGGATCGTATTCGTGCCTTGAAATTAAATTCAAGACTGATATTTACCGGCTCTGGGAATACACAGGGATAATTTCTATTACCTATGTAATATTCAAAAATCAACGGGTTTCTTTGAGGACTTTCCAAATTAAAATCCGATAAATAAAACATAACAATTTCTTCGTTGAAAAATTCTTCGGATATTTGAACAGGAACGGTTCCCCAAAGCCCGGATGCAGCCACAACCAGTATAATCACACCCAACAGACTGCGTTTCATAATTAGCTCCTGAAATTTATTTGTACATCAATATAAGGCTGTTTAATACACTTCCTTGTGATGAATATCATGTATTGTATTTGAATATAACGGGTACCGCTATTTAAATCAATTATATATATTTGAAAAATTAGCTGAAAAAAAAAGAGGGCTTATCCATGAAAAGCCCTCTTTTGCGTATCCCGTAGGGGAGTCGAACCCCTGTTGCAGGAATGAAAGTCCTGAGTCCTGACCACTAGACGAACGGGACATATCTCAAATAGCCCGCAATATTAAAAGGATATAATTAAATTGGCAATAAAAAAATCAGTAGCCGGTAGCCGGTAGCCGGTAGGGTGGGTCGATTTTGTTTCAGTTGATATGATGTTGTTTCGTTTGACTGGGTTTGTTTCATTTAGGTGGTTTCATAGTCGATTATGGTTTTTTGCTGATTCGAGGGTGAATAAATCCTCAATTATGCAGTCGGCAGTCGGCAGTCGTCAGTCAACAGGCAATCAACTTTT
>DKER01000236.1:8416-16468 GCA_002452555.1 Fidelibacterota bacterium UBA6817
ACCTCTGAACCTTTGAACTTCTGAATTATTGCTAAACATTAAATCTGATATTCAGAATATCTCCGTCCTGTACTTTATATTCTTTTCCTTCCAGACGAACCTGTCCGTTTGCTTTTGCTTTAGCGAGTGAACCGGTTTGTATAAATTGTTCATATTGGATAACCTCTGCCCTGATAAATCCTTTTTCCAGGTCGGAGTGTATGGTTCCGGCAGCATCCGGGGCTTTTTCCCCGGCGTGCAAAGTCCAGGCCCTGACTTCATCCTCACCCACAGTAAAAAAACTTAACAGTCCGAGTCCCTCATAAGCCGCCCTGATAACATGGTTGATTGCAGGTTCTTCAATTCCCGATTCGGCCATAAACATTGCTCTTTCTTCTTCGTCCAGCTCCTGGATCTCTTTTTCGGATAAAGCAGAAACGGCTGTTACGGCCATGTTGGGATATACGGTTTTTACGGATTCTATGTGTTCTTCGCGTTTTAAATAGTTTTCTTCATTACAATTCAACACGGCCAGGAGTGGTTTTATGGAGAGAAACCGGAAACCCCGAATTCTCTTTTCGTCATCTTCACTCAGTTCCAAAGTCCGGATAGCCTTTCCGTCATCAAGACAAGCTTTACAAAGAGACAAAACATCATGTTCTGCTTTATCGTATTGGGGAGCACCCCGTTGCTTCATATGCTCAACTTTTTCCAGCCGGCTTTCGATCACCATCAGGTCTGCAAATTGAATTTCGTCTTCAAGATGTTGAATATCTGCCACAGGATTGAGTATTACCGGCTTCCCATCATCCCCAAATCCTTCAAAAATCCGAATTACGGCAACCAAACCATCCACCTGCCGCACTGCCTCAAGGTATTTCGAAGATGTATCGCGACGGCTCCCCGTAGGAATACCCATAATATCTATGCAGTCAAAACTGGCAAATGTAGTTTTTTTCGGTTTGAATATTTCTGATAAGTGATCAACCCGGTTATCGGGAACGGTTACTCTTCCGCGCCTTGATTCTGCCATCCCTGAACGAATTGTTTCAAAATGATTTTGTGTCAGCAATTCAAACAGTGTGCTTTTACCCGAATATTTAAATCCAATGAACCCAAGTTCCATAAGTCACCTACTGCTTTTTATTTTTCAACCAGGCTAAAATCAATGTCTTTGTTGCCAAAACACCTTTTACGTGTGTTCGTTCCACACCGTGTGATGCGCTTACTCCCGGACCAATGAGCCCAACCCGAATATCCAGCCCAGCCCTCAAGGCCATAGATCCGTCACTGCTGTAATAAGGGAAAACATCCAGCGTATGTAAAATCATTTTTTCACGTGCCAAGGCAACCAATTCGCGTCGGATTTCAAGATCATATGGACCGGAACTGTCCTTGACACAGATGGATACGGCTGATTCTTTTCCATTGATCTTGTCACCGATTACACCCATATCCGCAATGAGGAGCTCTTTCATGGTATTCGGGAGTCCTGCCGGTGCCCCATGACCAACTTCTTCGTAATTTGAAAAGAAAAATCCTGCAGGAATCGTTTTAATTTCCTCTTTATGATTCAGGAGAATATCCAGAAGTATGCCGGCACAAGCCTTATCATCCATAAACCGGGATTTTATAAAACCGGTATCCGTTACTTCAAAACGGGGATCAAAAAAGATATAATCTCCAATACTGATACCCAGGTTTTCGGTTTCCTCCCGTGATTGAGTCTGGGCGTCAATCCGAACATGCATTCCCTGCATCTTTCTTTCCGTTTTAGAAATTTCCTGATTTGCATGTACTGCAGGATTATCAAGTAAAAATGTTCCTCTGAAGGATTTCCCGGATTCAGTTTGAATAGTTAAGTATTCTCCTTCAAAATTATTGGGCGGCCATCCTCCAATTTGTGTCAGCTCCAGCGTCCCGTCGGACCGTATCCAGCTAATCATGCCGCCAAGAGTATCAATATGAGAAGCAACGACAAACTGCGGTTTATCCGACATGGTAACAAGCAGCGATCCTTTATTCGTCACCTGAACAGCATATCCATTATTCATTAATTGTTTTGACAAATATTTGATTATGTCCTGAGTAAAACCGGATGGTGAAGGAATATTCACAAGATCACGGATATAATCTACTGACATTACAAAGCTCCTTATTTTACAGCGAAAGATTACTGAATTTTCTGGATGGACGCATCAATATAAATTTCAACCCGACGGTTCATGTTACGGCCATATTCAGTCGTATTATCTCCAATCGGCTTAAATTCTCCAAAACCTGCAACGGCAAATTTATTTTCTGCTATACCTGTATTTTCCTGAAGAATACGCATAACATTCTGAGCCCGGGCAGCACTCAGTTCCCAATTATCCCGGTATCGCAGATTGGGCCCGAGAGGGATATTGTCCGTATGTCCTTCAACCCGGATTTCCACATTCCACGATAAGGCGTTTTTATTCAACTCGTGAATAATACCTCTGTATTCACTTTCTTCCAGATGCAAAATTTTAAGATTTCGAATATCTTTTGAAATCTCAATTAATTGTTCATGCAATTCTGGAAGGGGATCGGCTTCGCCGAGATTAAAAAGCGAACGGCCGCTGATGGTGATCTGAACACCCTTTGAATGTCGGTAGACGGAAAAGGAGGCAAGATTATTCTCACGGATTACATTTCTGATATCTGCTTCAGCTTCATCCAGACGATCATTGGTCCACTTGTGGATTCTTGATATTTCACCGGATTGCATGGCAATCATCATTATGAAAAATGTCAGCAACAGTGTCATAATATCTCCGAAAGACAGAATCCATCCCGTTCTGCTGGTCTTTTCCAGCAGCGATATGTACTCTTTGCCTGAACTCATAAAGATGACAGATTCTCGGATATCATATTTATTTTTATATAAAGTTCAACTCTTCTGTTCTCATCCCAGTCACGAACATCATGTAAAGGATGAAAAGAACCATAACCCGATATGGAAAATATGTCGTCAGGGAGACCTGTTCTTTCCTTTAAATAAATCATAACCTGATAAGCCCGGGCTGTAGACAAGTCCCAATTATCAGAAAACCGATTTGTCCTAATGGGTTGTTGATCTGAATGACCTTCAATTCGAATATCTGTTTCTATTCGGTACCCGTATGATTTAATCTGAAGTATATTTTTTGCATATTTTTTTTCTATATCCGGCAAATCCGTGTTCATTATAATCTGAGTCAATTGAGCTAAATAAGGATAAAAATTAGGATTTATCTGATCCGAGGCTGAATTGAAAAAAGGCTGATTTCCTACAATAGAGGGGATTAGTATTTTGACTCCTTTGGTACCCGTATTCTCAATATACAACCAGTCTGCTTTCAGATTTTTTTTCTGTTCTATCAGCTGTTGCCCGATCCACGCCGTCAGATTATCTGAGAATTTAAAGACCGATGCAGCCTCATTGGTTGCCTTGCCGATAAAGAGGAGAAAGAAAGCCAGAACACCCATCAGAAGGGATGCATATATAACCTTCCATCCGTCCCTGTCATAATCCCTGATTTGTTTCTGTTCAGCGTCCATGTTTCTTTAGAGAATCTTTGTCAATTTTCGGAATAAATGTTAACAATTTTTCTTCCATAAGGAGGGGGTGTTCCTTGGCATGAATGCTAAGTATGCCGGTAAGAATGATTTCATTTATAAAGACTTCTTCATCAGAACGGATTTTTAATTTCCCGCCGATAGGAATAAATACAAGATTGGCCAGCAGAACGCCATAAAAAGTTGTCACCAGTGCTCGTCCCATCCCGCTTAATAGTGATGTCATCATAGCCTGTGTATCCTGGGCAAAGGTGGCGATTCCTGTCACCTGACCTTGCTGAGTCATCATTAGTATCAACCCCATAACCGTTCCCAGCAGCCCGAATGCCGGTGCATAGGATCCCATATTATAGAACATCTCCTGACCGTTACGGTGGCGAATAATCATATTCGTCATCTCGCTTCGGAGAAAACGTTCAAGTTTTTCGCCGTCTTTTTCCACCAGTGCCATTTCAACACCTGTCTGCATAAAACGGTTTATCATCTTCGGAATATGATTTTCCAGCTCAAGAATCCCCTTCTCGCGGACAATCTTGCTATAGCCGGATAATTGATTGATTATTTTTATACTTTCCATCTCATGCTTGGTAAAAGCTTTACCGGTTACTTTCAACAATCCCAAAAATTTTTTGAAAGGATAGTTGATAAGCGTGGCAGAAAGTGTTCCTCCCAAAACAATAGCCATAGCATTCCAGTTCAGAAATGCATGCGGAATACTAAATGAATCGTCCAGCATACCTAATGTTATCAGCCCAAGGCCTATCAATAGTCCGAAAAGTGTTGCTACATCCATAACTAATCCTGTTATTTAATTTGTAAAAAAATAAACATGTTTTTATTGATCTTCAAGCAGAATAAAATCAGGAGGATTATTGTCAGGTATTTTGACATTCATCGGCGTTAAGAAATATTTTTTCAAAAATATATCCTGCTCATTATTATCCGGTAAGAAAAGCGCATTCGGTAATGAATGACCGGCTAAAATCAGTTGGCCTGAATTATTATGGTTCTGTTCAGGAAAAATCTGAAAATCCATTGCTTTACACATCCGGGCTTCCAAACCATTAAAGATATAGCCATTGCCGGAACATCTGTCATCGGTCCACAATTCCCGCCATGGATATGGCAGTTTACGTCTGCTCAGCTTATTATCTTTTGCAATACAGATGAAAGCAGCATCTCTTAGGCTGTCATTGGGATTTATATCCGATATTATAATCTGATCCGGTTCAATATCCGTTATAACAACCTGTATTTTTTTTTCTTTAAGGATTTTTTCAGTATCCTCTACGCGAAACGGTTCGTCGAATCGGACTTCTGAACCGTAATAACAGGGTGTTATAACCGCAATCAGCCAGTCAGACAAATCCGTGATTGTTTTTGAAAAGGACACTCGTCCTTCACGGAAAAAGGAAAACTCTTTCCCGACAGACTGAGCTGCGGAAAGGATATTATACTGACTGTATTCTGCCCATACATTTTGAACCCGTGCATAAACAGCCGGATAATCAAGACGAACATAGGGGATCTCTACAGGGTCATTGATAAGAGGAACTTGTGACAGCAATGATTGAGGAAAAGGTATATCGGTAACAATTTTTACCGGAAATTTTTGAGAAACATAACCATCAATCGCTACAGGCGTAAGATCCTCAGGGAAATTATGGAAAGGTTCTTCTCCTGAAATAACAACAGCAGGGATTCCCGCATCCATCAAAGCATGGAAAAGAAGAATCATCTCAGGTTTTGGTACTCGCTCAACAATAACAGGTGTTCTGCTGTTGAGGCCGGCTTTTAACAGCTGGCCGGACAAAGTGCGGACACAAGAAGTCCAATCGAAAAACGAGTAGGATTTTTTCTGAAACCAGGAAAAGGCAGGAGCATCCGGAATATACCGGCGATGTTGAATCAGAACAGATCCAAAATTCGGAAAGGGAACCACTTCCTCATCATAAGGAATTCCAAGATAGTCGTGATAAAGCTCAGGAAGCGGGTAACGAATAGTTTTCATCATTTATGTACTCTGTAAAAAATCATGTAGGTCTTTTCCGGGAATAGTATAAAAGGATTAAACGATGTTATTCCATATCAATCTGTTCAGGATTCATATATTTTTTTGCATAGCGGATATAAAGTTTAGTTTTTTTAAAAAAGGCATAAAGTTCCGGATCAATGTGATAATCTTTAACCATAAAATCCATAATGCGCATGGCTTCAGAAAGGGTTTTCCCTTTTTTATACGGCCGGTCTCTGGCAGTAAGAGCTTCGAATATATCGGCTAAAGCCATAATCCGGGCTGGTAAAGCAAGATTGTCAGCATTTAATCCTTTGGGATAACCGGATCCATCCATTCTTTCATGATGATTGGCAGCATACTCGGGAACCCGTTTTAATTTTTTGGGGAACGGAAGTTTGCTCAACATTTTATCGGTAACGACAGCATGGTTGTTAATAATTTGCCGTTCTTCTTCCGTCAGCGTTCCCCGCGAAACATGCAGATTATACACTTCGTTTTCAGTCAAAACTGTTTCCGTATTCCCCTCAATGGTAACGGTTGTTTCAGCAATTTTATTGACACGTTCTTTCAAATCCTGAGAAAGGAATTCTCCTCCGGTATTCATTCTTTGAATAAAATTAAAATCATCCGTGATTTGCTGAACATCCAGACTCAGTTGATCAATCATGGCATTATGTTCAGTGTTAAATGCCTTCTTTCCGGACAGACCGGCAAGCGCTTTCAACATTTCGATTTCCCGCTCCTTCTTCAGGATTTCAAAACGTAAACTTACTGTATTGATACGATCATATATTGTTTCAAGTTTAGTGGATTTATCAACAACATACTCAGGGGTCGTAATCTTGCCTATATCGTGGAGTAAACCGGCAAAACGTATTTCATCAATCTGGTTTTTGCCGTACACAACATTAGCATATACGCCTTCATTGCTGTTTGAAACTTCCTGAGCCAGTTCAACCGCCAGTTCGGCAACTCGTTCAATATGTCCGCTTGTATATTTGGATTTTTCATCAATTGCCGATGCAATAACATGAATAATCGAATTCAGCAGTTCTTCCAATTCGTGAATTAAACGGTTTTGAGTAATGGCCACAGCCGCCTGGCTGGCGAGTGCTTCTGTCAGAGCCTGGGCTTCCGGACTGAATGGAATTGTCTGTTTATTTTCATCCTTGGCATTGATCAGCTGCAGGACGCCAATGACTTCATTCTCATGGTTTTTCATCGGAAGCGTTAACATACTTTGAGTTCGGTATCCGGTTTTCTGATCAAATTGTCGTGTCCCGGTAAAATTAAATCCATCAACATAATAGACGTCATCAAAATTAAGCGTTTCCTGTTTCAGGGCAACATAAGCGGCTACCATTTCGAGATACGGCGAACCGTCATCATTATATAATTTAACCGGATACCAGTTAATCTCATTACCGGAAGTGCCTCCCATTCGAATATTCATAGAATCTGTATGAACAATACTGAAGCGGAGTTTATGTTCATCCTCGGTCATCATGTAAAGTGTTGCCGCATCTGCTCCTGTAATTTTTTTTGCATACGTAACGATATTTTCAAGAAGTATATCCTGGTTTTTTTCCGTACTGAGAGACGTTCCTACAGAAACAAATACATTAACACGATCCTGAAGAATCTGAATTACGTTTTTCAGTTCTTGTTTCGTTTTGGCTTTGAGACACTTTTCAGACAACTCGAATGTTTTCATATCAGAAAATATCAAAATACATAAGTTTTATTTCTCTGTTAAAAGATTCCACATTCTCACCCCAGATAAGGTTATTGAAATCCACTTCGAGATAGAGATTTTGTGAGAGACCTATCCGGACTCCGGCATTTAAAAACCCGTAACCTTTGGATATTTTAAACGCTTTCATATCAGAAAATTTTTCATAATTCAAAGCTGCATCATATTCTACCATTAACGAAAACTGGGGATTCAATTCCATGGCTGCTCCCAAAAAGAAGGATGGAAGTTTACTTTCTTCCGGTTGTTCAAGGCTGTAATTTGCGCCACCATGAAGACTTGTGTTTCCGATCAGATGCCAGTTTTTACTCATGACCGCAAAAAATCCCGGAGATGTAATTTCGTAATGACCATCTGTAAAAAGGCCGTAGCCCTGGGAAGAGAATCCTACAGATATTCCGGGCCCTTTCATCCCTTCATCTACCAGACGGTATTTAACATGGACGCCGGGTTGAGGATTCCAGGAAACACTTTCATTACCGATAATATTTGAACCGCCATAGGAAATACCCATGGAAAACCGGTCTGTTAGTCCAACCATAGCACCGATCAGCATTCCGCCCGACGTTGTAAAACGGAGATCTGTCAAATATGATCCCCGGTCCAGTGTAGCCACTGTTGGTGTATTTATCAATTGTACCGGTGCAGGAACATATTGGGCTTGCACCGCAGCGGCAGCAGTTAATGCAAAGACACAAAATATCAACAGCTTTTTCATTGT
>DKER01000209.1 GCA_002452555.1 Fidelibacterota bacterium UBA6817
CCCGCAAAGCGGGGATTGAACGTCGTCAGTCGGCAGTGGGCAGTGGTCAGTTGGCAGAACCCTTGGGTTCCGCATTTTGAACCCCACCGGAAATAAGGCAACCGCTGGGGCGTATTACCTCTGAACCTCTGAACGTCTCAACGTCTCAACGTCTCAACCTTTTACCTTAAACATGCTTAAACGTGAGATAATTCCATGCTTAAGAGATGTTTTTTCAGATTGGAACCACCAGCATATTGTCCGGATGATCCGTCGGTGTGTACCACACGGTGGCATGGTATGATAAAAGGAAGCGGGTTTAACTTCATGGCTGTGCCCACTGCTCTGTATGCACCGGGATGTCCCGATGTTTTGGCCAGCGCCTGATAACTGATTGTTTCACCATATTGCACATGACTTCTTAATGTATCGTAAACACTCATACGGAAGGGTGTCCCATATAAAGCGACCGGAACAGTGAACGACGTGAGCTTACCGTCAAAATACGATGTCAGTTCTGAGATTAAATCCTTCAAAACCTGATTTACCCCGGGATTGGGAGTATCATTATGATTGTCTTGAATATATTTATCCATGGATTCAACATTAAAGAATATTCCCAAAACATCGTTATCTGTTGCCAGAAGATAGAGTTCTTGAACAGGAAAATTGAAATATTCTTTACGGTAATACGTTTTAATGGTTTGGACCATAAATGAGTCTCCTGTATTTTAAATAATCAATGAGAAATATCCCGGTGAAAATCAATATCATGCCTGCATAGGATTGAATATTAAGCACTTCCTGATAAAACAGTACCCCGATGATCAACGAAACAAGAGGGGTTAAATATGCCGACAGTGCAAGTTTTGTCAATTGAACATATCTCATCAGCCAGAAATAAGTGATTAATGTGTAGCAGGATGCAAAAACTGCCAGATACAACAAAACAGCCCAAAATTCAATATTTGTGGGAAAATGTAACGGAGCTTCGAACGCTAAAGATGAACCTAACAGTGTAAAACCGCCAATTAACATGCCAAATGAATTGAGAACGAAAACACTCAGGTGAATACTGTTTTTTCTTATCAGTACGCTTGGAAATGCAGCAAATAGAACAGATAAAACCATCGTAAAAAAAGCAAGTGTGGAAATTTTCTGGTTAAGAATAACCGGATCAAAAAACAAGACAACAATTCCTATAAATGAAACCAGCGTTCCCATGACTTTTAAAGCATTTGGTCTTTCTTCCCGGACGTATATGATACTCAGAAAAAGGATCATAACCGGATATAGGCTGAAAATAATTGAACACAGACTTGAAGGAAGATGAAGCTGGCTCCAGAATACCAAAGCATTTGAGAATGCTATAAGAAACAAACCATAAAGAACAATTGATTTAATATCCTGTCGCGTCAATGAATACTTTTTCAGGTGTCTGAGGGCAACCGGCAAAATAAGCGTCCCTGCAAGAATATAACGCATACCGGCGATTTGAAAAGGATTGACTGATCCGAATTCATCTCTAAAGGATTCAAGCAAAAATTTTACCGATGCCCAGCTGCTTCCCCAAATCAGGACATTTAATGAAAAAAGAAGGTAGAGTATAAATTTATTTTTCATATTCATAAAAAAGGCTCCGCTTTCCAGAGCCTGTATAATGAATTATTGAAATTACTTTTTCACTAACTCTTTGGTTCTGAACTTGTGTTCCCAAAGAATCAATATGGGGGATGCTACAAATGAGGATGAATACGTTCCCACAACAATACCGATAAGCATGGCGATTGAAAATCCAAAAAGAACTTCACCGCCAAAGATAACAAGAATCAAAACGACAAGGAATGTTGTCAGAGAGGTAATAATTGTTCTGGAGAGACTTTGGTTAATACTCAAGTTAATCACATCCGGGAAAGTTTTGTTTTTGTGTGTCAGTTTGTTCTCCCGGATCCGGTCATACACCACAATCGTATCATTCAGCGAGTAACCCACAATAGTCAGAAAGGCTGCCAGAACCGGCATGGATATTTCCCATTGAAAAATGGAAAACAAACCGAGTGTTACAATAACATCATGAAAAATGGCAGCAACCGCACCTATGGCAAATTTGAGTTCAAAGCGAATACTGATGTATACAAGGATCAGAAATAACGCTGCAAAAATTGCACCGACTGCTTTCCGCCTCAATTCCTCTCCGATTTTTGGTCCAACAATTTCAGAACGGCGGATTTCAAATGTTTTCTCTTTCAGATCATTTTGAATAATGTTTTGAATTTCGTCTCCGGTTCCCATCGTCAGGACCCGGATCATATATTCATTCACGTCACTGCGTTGAATTTGAGGTGTTCCCAGTTCAGGACTTTTCAACAGGCTTCGTATTTCACCGGCAGTAATATTTTCTTCAAATTTAAACTGTACGAGCGTACCCCCGCGGAAATCAATGCCGTAATTCAATCCCTGAAAAATAAAACTGATAATACCGAGGGCTAAGAGTATACCGGATATCCAGAAGGCATAGACTCTTTTTCCAACAATATCGTAGTGTGTATTTACAAATATTTCAAACAAGGTATGACTCCTTTCCTTATATACTCAGTTTTTGAAGCGTTTTTCCGTGTGTTATTGTCGTAAGTATAGTTTTTGATATATAGTACCCGGATACGAAGTTAAAGATGATACCCCAAAAGAGAACAACGGCAAACCCACGAATGGGGCCGGTTCCGAACTGCCAGAGAACCAGAGCAGCAATGAGGGTGGTTAAGTTGGCATCCAAAATGGTTATCAAGGCACGGGCATAACCATTGTCCACAGAAGCTTTCACGGTTTTACCTTTACGGAGTTCTTCCCGAATTCTCTCAAAAATGAGCACGTTGGCATCGACTGCCATACCAACCGTCAAAACAAGACCGCCAATACCCGGCAGTGTGAGCGTGGCTTTGAGCAGAGACAGAATTGAAAGAACAAAGAGAATATTCAGAACCAACGTTATAAAAGCAATAATACCGGATGCCCGATAATATATGACAATGAAAATCACGACCAAAAGGAGACCGATAATCGCACTGAGCGTGCCCTTTCTAACGGAATCGGATCCTAAAGAAGGTCCTATGGTTCTTTTTTCTATGATGTCAACGGGAGCTGGTAGCGCACCGGCTTTAAGAGATATTTCAATATCTTTTGCTTCATTGATACTGGTTAGTCCTTCGATAACAGTCCTGCCTCCCGGAATCCTTCCGCGGATAGACGGGGCTATGATAACCTTGTCATCAAGGACAATCGCAATTCGTTTACCAATATTGGCACCTGTCATGCGTGACCATACTTTAGCACCTTCACTGTTCATGCTGAGATTAACAATGGGCTGGCCCATATTTGATCCGTCCATGCCGCCCAATGTGGCTTGTGCATCTGTGACCACGCTACCGGTCAGTCCGGCTTCCCGATTCACAAAATAAAGTTTGTGGAAAGCTTTTTGCTGTCCTTCCTGAGTTGTAAATGTCTCAGTTTTATTTGACCATAAAATTCTCATGTCAGCAGGAAGAACACGAAGCACATCGGGATCATCAAGTATACGTTTGACAGCATAATAATTTTCAGAAGGAACACCGATGTCTGAACCCAGATTTCTCAGGAGAGCACTGAAAGGTCTGTCCCTGAAAATGGCTTCATCAACCAATGCCATAGAATCTTCATCTGATTCCGTTGCTATTCCAAAAAGTTCTTCAATGGAGACGGCTTTATCTTCACTGACACTGTCAACAACCCGTGTTGTATCTTTTAAAGTTTCGGGATCAACTTTTTTCATAACCGCATCAATTCTGGAAATTGCATCCTGAACAACTTCAGCATCTTTAAGGAGGATAAACTCCAGCAGGGCAGTATTCTGAATAAGATTTGTAGCTCTTTCAGGGTCTGTTACGCCGGCCAGTTCAACAATAATTCGACGGTTACCCTGCCGCTGAATGGTCGGTTCAGATACACCAAACTGGTCAACACGGTTGCGAATAATCTCTTCAGCCCTTATCACGGCATCAGCTGCTTCCTTTTTTAAAGAAGAAATGATCTGGGCGTTTTGATCGCCGCGTCCCGGAAAATGCCGGGCCAGACGGAATTGCTTCGCATCGGCTTCGCTCAGCAGAAGATCAAAATAATCTGCATTGGAATCTGTCGCATATTTGGTCTCAAGATTATTCATGAATTCATAATATGTCTGACTTTTATTCTGAGCAAGATTTTGGGTTAACTGGGCTACGTTGACTTCAAGAACAAGATGCATACCGCCCTGAAGATCCAAACCCCTCCGGATGATACGTTCTTCAATCCGTTCAAGTTCACCTTTTAAGCGGAGCTCTTCTTTGCGTTCGTCAGACATGGTTTCATATCGTAGTGTAGGAATAAGCTGCCATGCGCTCCATACAAGCAACATACCAATAATGACATAGTTCAAAATGAATTTTTTCTGCATGCTGTATTTTTCCTCCTAAGTGCCGAAAGGACCGGCTTCGTTTAAAGCAAGCGAATTTAAACTGACATTCAGTCAAATTCAATGGTAAAAGATAGGTAATGTTATAGGGTATATTATTAAGAAATTTTATCCTTTGAAGTTTCGTAAAATCGACAATACCCGGAAAATATCCTGCTCTGTGTGTTCTGCTGATATCTGAAACCGGATTTCTTCATCGCCTTTTGGAACAACCGGATAATTTAACCCGGTGGCCATCACACCATTATCCATGAGCCACTGCGTAAGCTTTCGTGTTCTTTCAGTGTCTCTGACCATAAGGGGCACAATCGGGTGAGGACCGGGAATGGTTTCGTATCCGGCATGGATAAGCCCCTGTTCAAATTGTTTTGTCCGTGCTCTGAGTTTATTCAGGATGCCCAGTCCTTCTTCTGAATCGACTATGGAAACAGCTTTTTCCGATGCAGCCGCTTCAGGCACGGTTATAGGGTTGGAATAGATATACATGGGAGCCGTTTCACGAAGATAACGAATTAGCGTTTCGCTTGATGCAACATACCCGCCATTAACACCAAATGCTTTTCCCAGAGTTCCTATCAAAATATCAGCCTGCGTCTTTTCAAATTCTTCCGTTCCGCGTCCTGCGGTTCCAAAAGCACCGACGCCGTGGGAATCATCAGCGATGCTGATAACACCTTCAATAAACTTGTCATCATATGCTTTACACAGGTCAGTTAAATCTTTCAACGGAGCCCAATCACCGCGCATGCTGAATATTCCGTCAGTAATAACAAGAACTCTTTTTCCTTTGTTGATTGCATTTTTGAGCTGATTTTCCAGATCATTCATATCATTGTGTTTGTAGATGAATTTTTCTGCAGGCCTTGACAAGCGGATGGCATTAATGATACAGTTATGGTTCAGGGCATCACTGATGACCACGGTTTCAGGCGTAATAAGCGGTGAAATCACGCCCATACTGGTTACATAAGCAGAACTGAAGATCATGGCTGAAGGTCTTGAGTGAAAATCTGCCAGTTTCGTTTCAAGGGATATATGTGCACTGTGAGTTCCGCTGATAAAACGAACTGCTCCGGGACCGCTTCCAAAGAGAAGTGCAGCCTCTTCTTCGGCTTTGATGACGTCAGGGTGGCGGGAGAGAGCCAAATACGAATTGGAGTTCATTTTAATATAGGGAATATGATCACGCCCTTTTAACAAATAGCGGGGACCTGACCCGCTCTTGCCCTGAATGATACCTGTTATAACGGATTCATGTCCCTTGGCAATTCCTTTTTCTTCCATATCAAGAATGATACTATTAAGGATTGCATCAATTTTTTTCATGACTGTTTCTCCTCCGGGGATGATTTCTCCTTCAACACGTTAATCATGTCTTCAGTCATTTTTGCCAGATCATAATCGTGGTCCCAGTTCCATTCATTTCTTGCAGCCGAATCATCCATGTTATCCGGCCAGCTGTCAGCAATTTCCTGTTTTACCGGATCGATTCGGTAATCCATCGAAAACTCCGGAATATGCTTTTTTATTTCAGTAAAAAGATCTTTAGGCGAAAAACTCATTGCGGAAACATTGTAGGCATTTCTGTGAACAAGTTTATCCGGATCCGCTTCCATAATTTCGATTGCCGCTTTAATGGCATCCGGCATGTACATCATATCGAGATATGTATTTTCATGTAAGTAGCAGGTAAATGATCCCTTTTGTAAGGCATGATAAAAGATTTCAACGGCATAATCCGTTGTTCCGCCGCCGGGCATGGTTACGTTGGAAATAATCCCCGGGTAACGGAGTCCCCGTGTATCAACTCCGAATTTTTTGAAATAATAATCTCCCAGCATTTCGCCACACACTTTCGTTATTCCATATATAGTTGCCGGCCGCATCAGAGTATCCTGAGGCGTGTTCTTTTTTGGTGTTGACGGCCCGAATGCCCCGATAGAACTTGGAATAAACACGGAAAGATGAAGTTCGCGAGCAATTTCGAGCACGTTCATCAGACTTCCCACATTGATATTCCATGCCAACAGCGGTTTGTGTTCGCCGACAGCCGACAGAAGGGCTACCAGATGATAAACCCGTGTTATGCTGTGTTTGATAACCACTTCAATTAAACGGTGTTCATCCATGCAATCCATCAATTCAAAAGGACCTTCGTTTAAAACTTTTTCGCATATATCCGTCTTAATATCAGCAGCAATGACATTATCAGCTCCGTATCTTTCTCTTAAGGCAGGTGTTAGTTCAGAGCCAATTTGACCGCCTGCACCTATAACCAAAATTTTTGTTGGTTTCATATTCTTTCCGAATTTAATGATTGTGATACAAACTCAGATAAAATCTAATGTTGTTTAATGTCATATCGTCTTTCATAATTCATTGCACCAATTTAAAATGTTCGTAGAAATAAACAAAAAAACAATTTTAAAAAGGGTATGATAAAGAGATACTTCTGAATTGACTAATGACGATTCAATCTGTAACTTTACAAGCTAAATTTGTGAGCAACAGATATGAATTTTTCAATGTCTTTGTACTCAAGTTTTTTTCAGATTACAAAGCAGAAACGAAATGACATATTTCTTACGTACGGTGATCAAACCTACACGTATCACGATGTACTGATGAAATCGTTACAGATAGCCGGTTATCTGTTGCATTGCAAAATTGAAAAAGGATCTCGAATTGCCCTGATGCTCCCGTCTTCGCCGGAATTCTTTTTTATTGTATTGGCCTTGTCCCGGCTTGAATGTACAGTTGTTCCAATTGATCCGCATTTTAAAGCTCTTGCCATACGCCATATTGTTAACGATTCAAATACGCCATTTATTATTTTTCATAAAGATTATGAAGGCAGTGTTCAGGATGCTATTGATATTCT
>DKER01000084.1 GCA_002452555.1 Fidelibacterota bacterium UBA6817
TGAACTCTTGAACAGCGAGCGAAGCGAGCCTCAACGTCTCAACCTTTCAATCACTCTGAAATCAGGTCACTCACCAACCCTGCGGCTGTGACTTTTGCACCGGCACCGGGTCCCTGAATAACCAGCGGATTCTCATGGTACCGTTCAGTTGTAATTACTATGCAGTTATCGCTGCCTTTAAGTCCGGAAAAAGGGTGGTCTGCAGGAAGTTTTTTCAATTCGATTCTTCCTTTTCCGTTTTCATAGGTTCCCATGTATCTCAGAACTTTTCCGGATTGAGCCGTTTCGTAAAGTAACTTGTGGAAGTCATGATCGTGTGTTTCCAGAGTTGTATAAAAATCCTCCAGAGAATGTGCAGAAAAACAATCCTTGGGAAGAATTGGTTCAACGTGGATATCGGTCAGATTGACGCCTTCGCCGCATTCCCTCATTAATAGAAGGAGTTTTCGGGCGAAATCCAATCCGTTCAGATCATTGCGGGGATCCGGCTCCGTAAATCCTTTTTCCTGCGCTTCATGAATTACCCGGCTGAAGGGTATTCCCCCGGTTTTGAATGAATTAAAAATGTAACTGATTGTTCCGCTGAGAACCGCTTCAATTTTCAGAATTCTATCCCCGGTATCCAAAAGACTTTTCAATGTCCGGATTATTGGAAGTCCTGCTCCCACATTGGTTTCGTACCGGAAAAAAACGGCATGATCCCGGCATGTTTTCCGCAAGGTTTTAAATGCTTCATAGTCTCCCGTATTGGCCATTTTATTTGCGGCGATAACGGACACTCCTGCTTTGAAAAATTCCGTATATGTCTGACTGATTTCCGGACTTGCCGTAATATCCACAAAAATGCTTTTACCCCCGGGGAGGTGTTTGATTTTTTTCAGGAAATAATCCGGTTCCGGGTTTTTATCTCCGGATACCAGCAATGTCTCCCAATCAGAGAAGCTTATTCCACCCGGATTGAATACAGCATTGTCAATATTTGCAATGCCAATTAATTGAAGATTCAGATTTTTATTTTCAAGAATTTGTGTCTGATTTTCTGAAAGCTGATGTAAAAATTCCCGTCCGATAAGACCGGTACCGCATACGATGAGATTTATCCGTTCAGCACAAAAGAAAAAGGCATCATGAATCGCTCTCAAGGCTGTTTTTTCATCGTTTTGATCAACGACAACGGATATGTTTAGTTCGGATGAACCCTGTGCTATGGCAACAACATTCACATTTCTCTCTGCCAATGCGTGGAATAAGCGTCCCGATATTCCGGGTGTTTTTCGCATGCTTTCTCCAACAAGTGCAACCACTGAAAGATTGTTTTCCACCATAACTTTATCAACAATATGAGTTTTTATTTCCAGCAAAAATTCTTTTTCAATGGCTTTTTTTGCCGAAAGGGCACTTTCGGGTTTGACGGCAAGGCAAATGGAATGTTCTGATGATGCCTGCGAAATCAGAATAATACTGATCCCGTATTTGGCCAGAGTTGTAAAGGCACGGGCAGATATCCCCGTTACGCCTACCATGCCCGAACCTTGTATGGTTAAAAGTGAAACATTCGAAATTGACGTAATCCCTTTTGCGGGATAACCATTGGATGTAAACTCCTTTTGTACCAGTGTCCCCTCGAAATCCGGATTGAACGTGTTCAAAATCCGTATGGGAATGCCTTTTTCCAGTGCAGGCTGTATTGTGGGAGGATGAAGAACTTTTGCGCCAAAATGGGAGAGTTCCATAGCTTCTTCATAACTGAGAGTTTTTAGACAGAAGGCATCGGGGACTTTTCCGGGATCGGCACTCATCACGCCATCCACATCGGTCCAGATTTGAATTTCATCCGCTTTCAAAACAGCACCGAGAAATGACGCAGTCAAATCAGATCCGCCTCTGCCCAGGGTTGTTGATATTCCGCTGCTTGTGGCAGCGATAAATCCGGTTACAATTTTTATACCCGGGTAATTGGTATAATATCGCCTGATTTTTCGTGCCGATTTTTGATAGTCTATATTGGCATGACCATGCGAATCATCCGTAACAATCAGTTTCCTCGTATCTGTAAATTGAGATGGAATTCCTGATGAATCTAAAAACCGGCTAATAATATAAGCTGACAACCGTTCACCGAAACCGAGAATGAGATCGGATGAACGACCGGTCAGTTCTTTGAGAAGGTATACTCCATGCAGAACATCATTTAATTCCTCAAATTCATTTTGAAGATGCTTGAACATTTCATCAGACGGGTTGGGAATCAGTTCTTTCAAAATCCGGTAATGGCGCTTTTCGCAATCTGACATCAGTTTTATATAAGTATATTCTCTTTTTTGTGCCAGTTCGCTGATTTTTATCAGCTGGTTTGTTACGCCTGTAAAAGCGGATACCACAACGGAAATATCGGGGTCTTTCTTTGCCTGTTTGGATATGATATTTGCAACTTTCTGAATATTTTCGGATGATCCGACTGACGTTCCGCCGAATTTTATAACTTTCATAAAAATTATGTCTCCCGATCCGTCAGGTGATTCTTATTATTTTTTTTATAGAGTCGGGCAGCCTTTTCTGCAGACAAACGGATTCCCTGGATCATGGCAGAACTGAATCCTTCATGTTCCATCTGATTCAGGCCGGATATTGTGCATCCCAAAGGCGTGGTAACCCTGTCGATTTCCTGTTCCGGGTGATGACCGGAACTCAGCAGGAGGGAAGCGGCTCCTTTGGCTGTTTGAGACGCAATTTTCAGAGCATCCCCTGCCGAAAAACCCACTTCAATGCCGCCCTGGGATGCAGCCCTGATTGCTCTGAGGAAAAAAGCAATTCCGCAGGCTCCCAAAGCTGTGGCTGCACTCATTTGTTCTTCGTCAATGATCAGGGTTTGTCCCATTGTATTGAATATTGATTCGGCAATTTTTAGAGCAGGAGACTGGCGATTCTCTGCTGCAATACATGTCATGGATTCCCGAATGGCAATGGCAGTATTGGGCATTACCCGCACAACAGGGACAGATTTTCCTGCAATGTTATTGATATCTTCAATGGACAATCCTGACACAACAGACATGAGGATCTGTGATTCGCCGTTTAAGTATGCAGCAATCTCTTTCAGCACCGGATTAGCTTGCTGGGGTTCAACGGCCAATATGATAAAATCCGCTGAACGGATGGCGGATACATTATCTGACATGATACCGTAGCCGTCATTTGACAACGGTGCGAGCAACTCAACATGCCGTCGCGTCAATGTGATTTGACCGGGTGTAAAGAGACCGGCCTTTACAATCCCTCTTGCAAGTGATGTGCCGATATTACCGGCACCGATGATGGTCAATTTTTTGTTTTTCATGAATTTGTCCAATCATATTTTGTTAAAAGCCTGCGTGATCAAATCTCCCATTTGAGCAGTACCGGCCTTTTTACTTCCGGTTTGATAAATATCGGCTGTCCTGTAACCGTCATCGAGGACACTTTCTACGGCTTTCTCAATGTCAGATGCGCTGTTTTCCATTTCCAGGGAGTAGCGCAGCATCATGGCAGCGCTGAGTATTTGTGCTATTGGATTGGCAATACCCTGACCGGCTATATCGGGAGCCGATCCGCCTCCGGGTTCATACATTCCAAATCCCGTGTCGGCAAAACTGGCACTGGGAAGCATTCCCAAACTGCCTGTAAGCATGGCTGCTTCATCGGACAGAATATCACCGAACATGTTCCCGCAGAGCATTACATCAAACTGCCGGGGATTTTTTACAAGCTGCATCGCTGCATTATCCACATACATGGGTTCATATTCCACATCAGGATATTCTGATGCAACTTCTTCAACAACGTGTCGCCAGAAAACCATGGTTGTCAGCACGTTGGCTTTATCGATGGATGTAACTTTATTCCGCCTTTTCCGTGCAATATCGAAAGCTGTTCTTGCGATTCGCCGGATTTCTTTCCGGGAATAAACCATCGTATCAAATGCCTTTTCATCCTCACCCTCGCCGTCTCTTCCTTTTGGCTGACCGAAATAGATCCCGCCGGTCAATTCACGAACAACCAGAATATCAAATCCCTTTTCCGCAACATCACGGCGCAGGGGAGAGGCAAAGGCAAGGGAGGGAAACAGTTTGGCAGGACGGAGATTGGCATAAAGTCCGAATGATTTTCGCAAACCCAATAATGAATTGACTTCCACACCTTGCCATTTCGGCGAATTTTGTTCCCGTACCGGTCCTCCCACTGACCCAAAAAGAATGGCATCTGAGCGTTGGCATATATCAAGCGTCTCTTCGGGAAGGTGTTTCCTGTATGTATCCCAGGCAGCTCCTCCCACTGCTGCTTCAGTAAAAATAAAGGTGACACCGGTTTTTTTTGATACGGCTTCCAGGATTTTTACCGCTTCGCTCATGACTTCAGGACCGATACCATCGCCGGGCAAAACGGCAATTTTTTTGATGTTTGTCATAATTTTCCCTTTTTGGCAATAGCTTTCAAAAGTCCTCCGGCATCAATGATTTCCCGGGCAAAATCCGGTATGGGAAGGAAATTGTATTCTGTGTTTTGTGTTTCGTTATAGATTTTTCCTTTGGACAGATCCACGGTTAGCCTGTCACCGGTATTGATTTTTTTTCCGATCCCCGGACATTCAATGGCCGGGAAACCGTTATTGATACAATTTCTGTAAAAAATTCTGGCAAAGGATTCAGCGATGATCGCTTGAATTCCCGATCCCCGAAGCGCCCAGACGGCGTGTTCCCGAGAACTTCCACACCCGAAATCTTCCCCGGCCACGATAACGTCTCCTTTTTGGACTTTTTTTATAAAGTCTGTATCAATATCCTCCATGGCATGGCATGCCAGGTCCTTTTCCTGATCCATATTCAAATACCGGGCAGGAATGATTTCATCTGTATTGATATGTGCCCGGGCATATACATGTGCTGATCCGTTCATAGTCAATCCTGTTTGTATGTGGTTGGGTTCGCAATTTTACCTTCCAGTGCAGAAGCCGCAACAGTCGCGGGACTGGCAAGATACACCTCCGATTCAGGGCTTCCCATTCTTCCGATAAAATTTCGGTTTGTACTGCTGATACACCGTTCACCTGCAGCCAAAATGCCCATGTGACCTCCCAGACAGGCACCGCAGGTCGGTGCAGAAACGGTCGCTCCTGCCTCCATGAAAATATCCAGTAACCCTTCCCGGCTTGCCTGTTTCCATATTTGTGTGGTAGCAGGAACAACAATCATTCGCACACCCTTGGCTACTTTATTTCCTCTCATGACGGCTGCCGCTTTGCGAAGGTCTTCAATCCGGCCGTTTGTACAGCTTCCGAGCCAGGCCTGATCAATGGGGATATTTCCCGCCTGAGAAACAGGTTTACCATTGCTGGGAAGATGGGGAAGGGCCACCATGGGTTCAAGATTGGTGACATCAATATCAATGATCTGACTGTATTCCGCATCCGGATCACTGTGAAAAACATCAAAATGTTCATTCGAATGAGCCCTAACATATTCCAATGTGGTCTCATCCGGATTGATAATGCCGGTTTTAGCCCCGGCTTCAATAGCCATATTGCACAAGGTCATCCGGGATTCAACGGATAAGAAATCAATAACATCACCGGTAAACTCCATGGCTTTGTAGAGTGCTCCATCGACTCCTATCTGACTGATGATGTAGAGTATAACATCTTTAGCATATACTCCTTTTGGCAAGGCCCCGTTTATCCTGAACAGGATGGATTCAGGAACTTTGAACCAGAGTTCGCCGGTTGCCAGTGCGGCTGCAAGATCCGTGCTGCCAATCCCTGTGGCAAAGGCACCCAAAGCCCCGTGTGTGCAGGTATGACTGTCTCCGCAAACGATGGTTGTTCCAGGCCGCACATGTCCCTGTTCGGGAAGAAGGGCATGACAGACACCATGCCTGCCGATGTCATAAAATTTGTCAATCTTTTCCTCTTTGGCCCAGCGGCGGATTTTTGCAACCATTTCAGCCGATTTAATATCTTTGTTTGGAACAAAGTGATCGGGCATTATCACAACACGTTCAGGGTAAGCGACATGAAGATCACCGTTTGCCTTCATCATATCGATAGCCGGCGTGGTGGTAACGTCGTGACACATAATGACATCTATGCCGGCATTGATCAGTTCACCCGGTTTTACGGTATCCCGGCCGGCATGAAGCGCCAGGATTTTTTCGGTTATTGTTGATCCCACGTTTCAATCTCCGGAATTTAATTTCTTTGCATATTTTTTTCTTTAAAGCTCAGTGCTTTATTAATTCCTTTTATAATGGCTTTTACACTGGCTTTTATCACATCTTCGTCCAACGCCCGTGTCATAAACATATTGTCCTGTTCATCGGACAGTTTTATGGATACATCTGCAAGAGCATCTGTTCCGCCTGTTATGGCTTTCAGATTGTATTCCACAAGTTTCAGGGATGGATCGATTGCCTGCCATATCGCATTGCTGACGGCATCGACCGGACCGTCACCGGTTCCGGACGCAATTTTTACATCCCCGTAAACCCGAAGTTTAATCGATGCTGTCGGCGTCATGTTTGATCCGGTAAAGACGGCAAATTCTTCAATCTTTACAAACTGCTCTTCTTCCGAGAGTTGATTGGTTATATCGCGGGCAATGGCAATCACGTCGTCCCGTTCAACCATTTTTTGCTTGTCAGCCAGATCTTTAACTTTTTCCGTAATCTGACGGATTTGGTCTCCATCCAGACGAAATCCCTCTTCTTCCAGCATTGCCATAACAGCATGTTTTCCCGAATGCTTCCCGATAACCAGATTTTCGCCGGTCCAACCCACATCTTCCGCTTTCATAATCTCATACGTTTCACGGTTCTGCAGAACGCCATGCTGATGGATGCCTGCTTCGTGTGCAAATACATTGGCACCCACTATGGGTTTGTTCCGCTGGATTTCCAGACCGGTCAGATTGCTGAGGAGCCGGCTTGTTTTGTAAATTTCTCTCGTATTCACATTTACATCAATATTGAAATAATCTTTCCGGGTTATGAGGTTCATGATGACTTCTTCCAGGGAAGCATTTCCGGCCCGTTCACCGATTCCGTTGATACAGCCTTCAATTTGAGTTGCGCCGGCCTCCACTGCTGCCAGGGAATTTGCGACGGCATTTCCCAGATCATTATGACAATGAACACTGATGACCACATTTTTTGCTTCGGGAACATGGGCGAAAAGATAGCGGATGCGGTCTCCGAATTCTCGTGGTTCGGCATAACCGACTGTATCGGGAATATTGATGGTTGTGGCTCCTGATTCAATGGCAGCACGGACAACGTCACACATATAATCAAGACTGGTTCTGGCTGCATCTTCCGGAGAAAATTCAACATCTTCACAATATCCTTTTGCCCGCGAAACCGCTCTGCGTGTCAGGTCGATTATTTCTTCCTTGGACTTTTTCAGTTTTTCTTCCCTGTGGACCTTTGATGTGGCGATAAATGTGTGTATTCTGGGTTTCTCAGCATATTTGACGGCATCCCAGCACCGGTCAATATCAGCATCATTTGCCCGTGCAAGTCCGCAGACACTTGCTCCTTTGATGTTCCTGGCGACTTCTTTAACTGCCTCGAAATCCCCGTCTGAAGCAATAGGGAAACCCGCTTCGATAACATCCACGCCCAATCGGGTAAGCTGATGGGCAATAACCAGTTTTTCATTCACTGTCAGGGATGCTCCGGGACTTTGTTCCCCATCCCGAAGTGTTGTATCAAATAAAATAATGCGCCGCCTGTTCATGATGTCTCCTTTCCTGTATTATGTTGATGCCGTTTCATCAGGAAATATGAAATACTGTCCGTCAGTGCCTGCCAGCTCGCTTCGATAATATTTTCCGAAACACCTACGGTACTCCAGGTTATGCCGTCTGCTGCCGATTCGATGAGCACCCGCACTTTTGCCGATGTGGCTTCTCTGGCATTGATAACGCGGACTTTGTAATCCGTCAGTTTCATCTCAACAATTTCCGGATAGAAATTCATAAGTGCTTTTCTTAAAGCCTTATCCAAAGCATTGACCGGTCCTACTCCTTCAGCTGCCGTGTGTTCTTCCTTGTCACCCACAGCTGCCCGTACGGTAGCTTCAGACCGTATCTCATTGTTTTCATCCTTTTCGTTGAGTATCCGGAATCCCTGAAGAGAGAAAAAGTTCGGGTATTCACCCTTCATCCGTTTGATCAGAAGTTCGAGTGAACTTTCTGCTGCTTCAAATTCAAACCCTTCATGTTCCAACTCTTTCAGCCGGGTAACAATTTCACCGATCTTGTCTTTGTCCGATTCAAGATCAAGTCCCAATTCATCGCTTTTAAAAAGGATGTTGCTTTTACCGGCCAGGTCGGAAATGAGAACCCGCCGTTTATTGCCGACCCGCTCAGGCTGAATATGTTCGTACGAATCCGGTTCGCGCATGACGGCACTCACATGTATCCCTCCCTTATGGGCAAAGGCACTTTTGCCCGTGAAAGGCATGGTGTTGCTCAGAATCAGGTTGGATATTTCACTGACATAATGGGAGAGTGCGGTTAAACGGGACAAATTTTCTTCTGAAATACAATGATACCCTGCCTTAATCTGAAGATTCGGAATAATACTGCATAAATTGGCATTTCCGCACCGTTCGCCATAGCCGTTTATGCTTCCCTGAACATGAGTGCAGCCGTTCCTAACGGCCGTAATGCTGTTGGCAACAGCCAGGTCCGAATCGTTGTGAGCATGAATTCCCAGGGGGATTTTGACGGCTTTTCTTACCTTTTTAACAATGTCGCCTATATCCCATGTAAGTGTTCCCCCATTGGTATCGCAGAGAACCAAAACATCGGCTCCGGCTGATTCTGCCGCTTTCAGACATGCCAGGGCATACTCCGGATTATCCCTGTATCCGTCAAAAAAGTGTTCTGCATCGAAAATCACTTCACGGCCGTGTTTTTTCAAATACGCCACACTTTCCCTGATCATGGTCAGATTTTCGTCAGGCGTTACGCGAAGCGCTTCGTTTACATGATAGATCCATGTTTTACCGAACAGGGATACTGCCGGTGTTTCCGCATCCAGCAGTGCTTTGATGTTCGGATCTTTATCCACGGAATTTTTGGCATGTTTTGTAGATCCGAAGGCAACGATTCGGGCATGTTTGAACGTTTCCTTTTTGACCTGTTTGAAGAAGAGAAGATCTTTGGGATTTGAACCGGGCCACCCGCCTTCGATATAGTGAACGCCAAATTCGTCCAGTTTATGGGCAATATGGAGTTTATCTTCCACAGAAAACGAGATATTCTCGCTCTGAGAACCATCCCTAAGGGTTGTATCGAAGATTTTCAGGGATTTTTGCGTCATTTCTTTAATCCTTTTGTAACCAAGCCATCATTTTCCGCAGCTGTTTTCCCGTCTTTTCAATCAGAAGATCTGCATGTTCCCGGCGTTTTTCATTCAGGACTTTTCTGCCGGTCTGATTCTCTTTGATCCATTCGTTTGCAAAATTGCCATTCTGAACATCCTTGAGGATCGATTTCATTTTTTCCTTAACCGAATCATCAATGAGCATAGGGCCTCGCGTCATGCCTCCGTATTCTGCCGTATCGCTGACAGAGTAATACATACCGCTGATACCGCCCTGATAAAAAAGATCAACAATCAGTTTCATTTCATGAAGACACTCAAAATAGGCGATTTCCGGCTGATACCCTGCATCCACAAGCGTTTGAAAACCGCTTTTGATCAGTTCAGTGATTCCGCCGCACAGAACGGCCTGTTCACCGAAAAGGTCTGTTTCCGTTTCTTCTTTAAATGTTGTTTCAATAATTCCGGCC
>DKER01000152.1:0-15871 GCA_002452555.1 Fidelibacterota bacterium UBA6817
GAAGTTTTATTGGAAAGCGGCGCGTTTGGGCGTGCAGACGTCCCTTCCGGAGCCTCCACCGGAGAGCACGAAGCAATTGAACTTCGTGACGGCGGTTCAAGGTTTATGGGTAAGGGAGTATTAAAGGCAGTCCAAAATGTGAATGACATTATTGCTCCCCGACTGGTTGGGGAAGATGCCATGGATCAGGCATATATTGATAATATCATGATTGAGCTTGACGGCACCGATAACAAAGAAAATCTGGGCGCAAATGCAATTTTAGGTGTTTCCATGGCTGTTGCCCGTGCTGCCGCTGATTATCTGGGTATCCCGCTTTATATGTATCTTGGCGGCGCAAACGCCAGACGCCTGCCGGCTCCTATGATGAATATCCTTAACGGAGGTTCCCATGCAGATAATAACGTAGACCTTCAGGAATTCATGATCTACCCGGCAGGAGCAGAGAGCTTTGCAGAAGCCTTGAGAATGGGTGCTGAAGTTTTCCACAATCTAAAAAAAGTCTTAAAGGAAAAAGGACTGAATACATCTGTCGGAGATGAAGGCGGTTTTGCTCCGAATTTGAAATCAAATGAAGAAGCGCTTCAGGTTATTGTGGAAGCAGCCGGCCGCACCGGTTACGAACTGGGGAAAGAACTCTTTATCGCCCTGGATGCAGCTGCCAGTGAATTTTACAATAAAGAAGACGGGTTATATCATCTGGCTTCCGAAGGAAAAAAGCTTACAGCAGCCCAAATGGTTGACCTTTACGAAAGCTGGTTAAAAAAATATCCTATCATTTCCATTGAAGACGGGCTGGACGAAAATGACTGGGACGGATGGAAGCTGATGAATGAAAGACTGGGAAAGAAAATCCAGTTGGTGGGTGATGATCTTTTTGTCACCAATCCTGTCCGTCTGCAACGCGGTATTAATGAAAAAAGCGCTAACGCTATCCTGATCAAACTGAATCAGATCGGATCGGTAACAGAAACGCTGGAAACCATCGAACTGGCCAAACTTAACGGATTTAAGTCCGTAATAAGCCACCGCTCCGGGGAAACGGAAGACACTTTTATTGCTGATCTTGCTGTTGCTACCGGTGTAGGCCAGATAAAAACCGGATCGGCATCCCGCTCAGACCGCATTGCCAAGTATAATCAATTACTCCGCATCGAAGACGAGCTGGATGAACAGGCAATTTTTCCCGGATTGAAAGCAATCCGCTCATAAATGGTCCGCAAAAACCGACAGGTTCTCACACCGCAGCTTGTAATCCGGCTGTTGGTCGTATTGATTCTCATTGCCGTAATCTCCCTCATTCTGGGAGATTACGGTTTTTATTCATATTGGAAACTTCGGCAGCAGGAAAAGAACGCTCGTCTTGAACAGGAATATCTCCGAAATGTGGAACAACAAAAAGCAGCGGAACGAGACAGGTTGGATACAGATATCCGGTATATAGAAAAAATTGCCAGGGAAAAATATCGGATGTCAAAAAAGGGAGAAAACGTTTACAGAGTCATTGACAAATCCAATGACAGCACAAACCCTGATCCGGAGTAAAATCAGAATTTTCAATAGTATGATTGCGGGTACAAACGGACATGAAATTCCTGAACCTGAAATGTTTGTTTTTGTTATGTTTGATGACTGTTTCCCGTATATTAACTGCTGCTGATACAACCTCAGTCAATATTTACCAACTTAATCATTATTACACGTTGCAGACGTTATCTGCTTTGTCTCTGGACAGACCTCGCACATTTTTGAAAGCTATGTACCAGAACAGAAGTAATATATATGCCAAGCCTTCGGACCAAACCCGAATTAAACAGGAGAATTTAGTGGATGCAAGGTTTCTGTATAAATTCAGAGAATCCATTTTGAGTGGTCCTTCGGTACGGTGGTATACGCTTTCAGATGAGCAACACAGCTCACAAAATGATTATCGAAATACACGATTGGGTTGGGCAGGTATGTGGAGAAATAAAGTAACACTTACCGGCAGTTCCGGGTTTTTTAACGAACAAAGACAATCTCTTGAGGATCAGGGATGGTATACAAATATTGAGTTGATTCGTCCATCCAATCAAATATTCAATCCTTTTGTAAGATGGCAATATGACAAAACTCCGGAGAGAACAAATTATACGACAGATAACCGATTAAATATTATTACCCCCTTTGAGGAAGATATTTTTAATCATCTGACAATAAACTTTAAAGAAACGCGACGAGAATATTTTGTTGACCCGGAAAACCCCGGGCGTACAGAAATCCGAACATCTACAAACCGGGAAATCAGAAACCGGTTTTCTTACAGACTCCCTCTCAATGTTCGATTGCTTTATAATGTACGTTTCTCGTCTGCAACGGATTATTTGAATTTCTATGTTGCCGATAGTTCAGCCAATCGGAAAAGAGACAGTTACCAGTTCCAAAATCAGATTTTTCTCTCAAGATTTAAAAATCAACTGCATCTCAGAGGCGGTTTTTCCATCGATCAAAAACCGGACAAATCATCTGCAAACAGAGATGAGATTCGATTGCCGGCTGATTATACCTATTCAAGAACGACTCTAAGCGCGTTATCTACTTACCGTTTTTCAAAAACTGACAGTTTGTCTATGAAATATCATGTCTCTTTACTGCATTTTGACACACCCGACTCAAATAATACAGATGACAAGGATGAGCTGAGTTATGTTTTAAATCCTCAGTTATCTGTTGCATTATCTCCTTATCTCAGGTGGAACCTTTCCGGACAGGTCTACCTTCATCATTTAATTTATCTCCATTCAAGCCGGTCCGGCCAGAATCATTGGAACAGAGTCTATACAATCCGTTCTAATCTTACTCTATCGATCCCCGCCAAACTTACCTGGACGTCAACTCAGAGCATTTCTTCCAATTATTTTATCTATGATTATGAAGATTCCGCCTTTGTTAATGTATCAAGCCGGATTTTCAGATCATTATATATTGATCAAACTATCGATTATTTTTTTTCTCCGCAATGGAGTATAAAATTCCGCATCAGCGGGCGGTTGGAAGACGACGGTCTTTTAGACTGGGATCGGTTTATTCAGGAAAAATACTCGGACAGAATCCAGGTGAGTCAGGATTTTTTTGTTAATCATCGGGCTCGCAATTTCCAATTTTTTGCAGGACCTGTCAACTCCAGACGCTGGTTTTATCAAAACACTCCCGAAAACAAAAAAAATCTCATCCAGTATGTTTACAGAAACGGTTTGTCAGTCGGATGTCAGTTCAGGACAAACGTACGGCTGAAATATACATTGGAAGCTATTCATCAGAAAAACCAGAAACGGGTTTATAACCAAAACGGATATTTACAAATAAATTTCATGTTATGAGGGTATCATGAATGTCAGTTTTCTAGAAATGATGGGGTATGCCGCAACGGTTATTGTTGCCATATCCCTGATGATGCGACGAATAAAACAACTCCGTATTTATAATATGATCGGTTCTTTTTTGTTCAGTCTTTACGGAGTTTTGATTCAGGCATGGCCGGTTGCGATTTTAAATGGTTTTATTGTTTTGATCAACATATTTGAACTTCTTAAAATGAGCCGGCGGGATATTGCTTTCAGTACTCAGACCATTCACGTGCAGGACTCATGGTATATCAAATACTATCTGAATTTCTTCAAGGATGATATTAAACGTTTTTTTCCGGAATTTGAATTGAGTGATAAGGCAGAATATGAGGGCGTTTTAATCATGCGGGATGTCCTTCCTGCAGGTGTGGTTATCCTTAAAAAAACTGAAGGACCTGACGCGGAAATTGTTTTAGATTATACACATCCGGAATTCAGGGACTATCAAAATGCCCGTTATTTCTTCAATAAAGGATGCGAAGCATTAGATTTAAAAGAAAAAAAATATTTTATAACGCCCGGAATGGAAGCCCATCATGTTAAATTTCTTAAAAAGATGAATTTTGTGCCCCATCCGGAAATAAACGGCTGGTATATGAGAAAAATTGGAGCATAACATGTCAGACAATCAAATCTATCTTCAAAAAGCAATAGAATTTATCCGTGAAGCCGGAGACATTCTTCTTCAAGGCATGTCAGAGAACTATTCGGTGGAGATGAAGGGTAAATCCGATCCGGTTACCGAGATTGACCGCCGTTGTGAAAATTTTCTGAAAGAAAAAATCCGGTCAGCCTTTCCTGATCACCGGATCCTTGCAGAAGAAAGCGAAGCAGTAGATAACATTTCAGAAATTAAATGGATTATCGATCCCATTGACGGAACAACCAATTACCTCCACAGATTTCCATATTTTTGCATTTCAATAGCCATTGAATTGGGGGACGATATTTTAGCCGGTGTCGTATTTGATCCGGTACGGGATGAACTGTTTCATGCAGTCCATGACGTTGAAGGCGCTTTTCTAAACGGCACATCCATTCATGTCAGTGAAACAAAACTTGTCAGTCGAAGTCTGCTTGTTACCGGGTTTCCTTATGAGCAGGGTGATACCTTCTATAAGAATTTTATTCTCTATAAACATGCATATCAAAGGAGCCATGGAGTCCGCAGGACCGGTGCCGCTGCTTTGGATCTGTCATATGTGGCCTCAGGACGTTCCGACGGATATTGGGAGTTTTCCCTAAAACCCTGGGATTGTGCCGCCGGAGCGTTTCTGGTTACAAAAGCAGGCGGTAAAGTATCCACAATCGGAGGCGGCAAATATTCACCTTATATTCCGAGTGTATTGGCAACAAACGGCCATATCCATCATGAAATGCTGGATATCCTGAACAAGGAAGACTAAATATCTTTACTGTCTATTAATGTTTGTTATGCTAACCGGGGTTTATAATCGGGATCTGAATCTTTCCATACATTCATGACAACTCTGAGATGATATGCATATAAATCAAAATTCTCCCGTTTTCTGGCTATTAGCGCCATTTGTATATGTGCTTCCGGATCAACCGGGTAATGCGTCAAATACTCGTTTAAAATTTGTCGCGACTGCCTGACACGCCCAGTTTTTCTCAAACATTCAGCAGCATACACGGGTGCTTTGTCTGTCATACCGATTGCCAGAAACGTTTATAGAATCTCTTAGGGTTCTGCTCAAATACAAGGCTTCGTTCAGGTCATCCCGGGCTTTTTCAAATAATCCCTGTCTCATCCTGATCTCTGCGTGATTAATCACGGTTTCAATATTTTCCGGTTTCAAAAGAAAAGCATTCTCAAGTATTTTATCCGCTTTTTCAAATTCAGCCGTTTGCAGATAAAACTTGCCAAGATTATGATAACCCTTAATATCTCCGGAGAATTTTTCCACATACCTTTTTTATTGGGCCTCTACCTGTTTAAAAAGGCCTTCCCGAAAATAGAGATCAGCAATTTTCAGCAAATAGTCCCCCTCATAGGGTTGAATTTCCAGCAATGATTCATACTCTTTTACAGCTTTTCTGAACTGACCGCTGTTTTCGTAGTGGTTCACGGCAAGATACCAGCCCGGAACCGGACCTGCCGGAAAAATCCGTTTCCATTCTTCAAGAATTGCCTCCCCTCTGACAAAATTTCCGGCCAGGATAAACTCAATATAATTCACATGGAACCGGTATCTTTCCGGTAATTTATATAATTGTTCTCTCAAGAGCGGAAGTAGAGTTGACATTTTTTTCAGCATCATTATTATCCATGGCCAGAAGAAGTAAGTTTAATAACGCAAAGGCAAAGGAGGGATCTTTTCAATGGCTTTTTCCAACAAATGATTTGCATCGGCATAATTGTCGTGAACCGTCAATTCGTACATGCCCAGAGAAAAATAACGCAACGCTTCAGAATGATTCGTCGCCAGCTCAGTTACAGGGATATCCTGGAATTGTGCCACATGTTCTTCCGGTATGGCAATAGCTTGTTTTATCCGATAGGAAATGGAATCCACACCGTTTTGCAATGATTTCGTGTGAAAGGTAAAATGATTATTTTTTTTTAAAATGCTCTGTATTGTACAGGTCAGCATCCGGAACA
This sequence comes from Fidelibacterota bacterium UBA6817, assembly GCA_002452555.1. Lineage (GTDB taxonomy): Bacteria > Fidelibacterota > Fidelibacteria > Fidelibacterales > Fidelibacteraceae > Fidelibacter. Next base: position 6,010 of record DKER01000152.1, read on the forward strand.
GTTTTGGGATCTGCATAGGAAAAACGGCAGTGAAGAATAAATTCAGCATATTGTTCCGATGCTGCCTGTCTCATTAGGGTCAGAGGAATATTTTCCGGCTCAGAAAATCCATTTTGTTGAAAAAATGGCATGGATTGGGATGCAGATATAACCTGAACAAACAGGTCCTGATCCAGATCAAGATCCAATAATTGAACAATGGCATAACCAATCTAATCATACTGTGAATCGCTGTTCTCATTCTCAGGGTAAAACAATGCAATACTGCGTCGATATTCACTTCGCGGTAAATTCACCGTAACTTTTTCACCGCTTTCATCTTTATACGAAATAGGGGTCGTTAGCGCATTAAGGTCTTTTCCACGGATAAACAAAACAAGGATGATAAGTATAATCATCACGTTAATGGGAATCGCTACTTTTTCCACACGTGTCCACTGGTCCGGGCCGGTTTTTCCATGAAACCATGCAAGAATAATTACACTTGGTATAAAAGCAGCCAGGATAACGACACTGAGTGTAACCAGATATTCAGGAAAAGCAAAACGGTCTACAAGAAAGGAACAGATAAACGCCAAAATAGCCTAGGATCCGCCAAGATAGAGTCCGAGTATTTGCGGAACACGTCTCTCCAGGCTTCTTTTTATCAGAGATTTCCTATGATTGACCGTGTTTATTTTGCATTCGTCACTGATTGACGTAGCTGTTGTCTCCAAATTTTATAACCTGAACATGTACTTTGGCAGTCCCTTTTGTATGAAAATCAAGCTTTTCTGCCGCCCCGTATGAAAGATCCAGCATTCGTCCCTCAACATAGGGGCCCCTGTCATTGATTCTTACGACAACAGAGCGGTTGTTGGACAAGTTTGTAACCCGGACGGTTGTCCCAAGGGGAAGGGTTTTATGTGCTGCTGTCATATCAAACATATCAAATATTTCCCCATTGGCTGTTTTTTTTCCGTGAAAATCTTCACCATACCAGGAGCTGACACCTGTCCATGTTCTTTGATAACTGAGTTGGGGATTTTTTTCAACAGGGATCTGACGTGTTGTCGTCTTTTGTCCGGGATATGTCTGACTGCCATAACGGGGTGCCGAACTACAGCTGTATAGAAATAAAAGCACAAAAACAGCCGAAACAATATGAGATTTATTCATGATCAATCACACTGTTGTTTTCTGTTTCAGTTGAGTCAACATAGGGCGTTTCAATCAATCTTTCAATAATGAGGTTTAACTCCTGAAGACGGCTTTTTCCCTTTTGTGCAAAGCGCGTTTTGTCATTAAAATCAACCGTTTGTCTGTAATAAAACACTGCACTGTCCATATTCGACAACTCCCGATCATATTCCATTCCGATACGAAACAGGACCTGAGACCTGCTTAACGTATCAAGACTGGCTGAATGCAGAAGGTTTTTCAGAGCATCAATGCCTTCCAGGCATCTGCCTTGATTAAAATATTCTGATTCAATTTTAAAAATCATGTCCTGATTTTCTTTAATTTTAACAGAATCAGGATGTTCTCGCCCCAAATGTTTCAAACTGAAAACAGAATAGGGATAATCCCGGATCAGTCTGTTCCTGACCATATCAGACCGTATTGAATCCCCGTTTTCCCCCAGGACAAAACTCCAAGTATTTAAGATTTGGGGGATAAAAGGGTCCTCCGGAAAACGATTAACGAGAGATTGATAGATCTGTAGAGCCGAATCCGGATTATGAAAATCAAAGGCAAGATATTCCGCTTTATTAAACTTTTTTTTCAGATAATTGGTTTTAACAGCAGCCGTGAGCAGCGTATCCGGTTCAAGAGCTGAATTAATCAATGAAGGATATTTATTTTCAAGATCACTGAGCTCCTTGGACAGTGAAACATAGCGGCCTATCTGATTGATTTTTGACTGAGCCAAAGTGGATTCCGTAATATTGCGCTGATGCTGGCTGACAGCAACAAAGGCATTTCTTGCTCTTTCATAATCTCCCATTGAATAAAGATACAGCTCCCCAAGATAAAAACTAGCTTTGGCAGCCTGGATGGTATTGGGATAGTTATCAACAACTGTCTGGTAGCGGATAATGGCTTGATCAAGTTTCTCCTGCTGAAAATAAACCTGTGCCAGTTCAAGCTCAAGATCAGGAAAAACGGATTTGTTATTTTCATTAGCCAGCATCTCTTTTATCAAATCTTCACTTTCCTGATACATTTTCTTTATCCGGAAAATTTTTGCATACTGCAGTTGAACACGAGTCAGCATCTCGGGATCAATGGATATATCTTCAATCTGTTCAAGAACATCCAATGCCTCGTCAAGCATAATCCGATCAATATATATTTGTGACATTTCAAACAAAATATTGCTTTTATTCCGGATGTCATTCGTCATGGCAACAGCCTGATTAAAATATTCAAACGCTTTTGCTTCCTGATTTTCATCAAGCGCCAAATATCCGGCAAGGGACATGGCGTCGCCATAAAATGCTTTATTTTTAGGATCAGAAATAAAGGTTTCCAACATTTTGAACGCAATATCTTTTTCCCCGGATTCATAATAACACCGGGCAATCCATAAATGTGCTTCTGCATAGTAAGGACTTTGGGGATACTCAATTACCAGGCGGGAAAACATACTTCGGGCGATTGTATATTTTGCTACATGGAAATTGGATACTCCGGCAATATACATGGCATCATCTACATATTTTGAATCCGGATATTTTTCAATAACCTTCATCGCTTTCAATGAGGCATTTTCAAAAATATCCGCTGTATTCCGGGATATTTTTCCTTCTTTTGCCATCTCAGTTTCCAGTCTTTTGGATGCATCGGAGAAATAAGTTTTTGCATTATAAAACGTATTAAAATATGCACAACTGCTAAAAAATATGAGGAAAGTGATTAGTGAAAATGTTTTTCGCATGTCAGGTCCTTTTACGGGTTAAGTGAAAATGTACCATTTATCATAATGAATTTTATACGACTTTCAGATTCTAAAGGATTCCTGTCTAAAAATAAAAAATGTGGATCCGTTGTGCCATTCAAGGAATCCCGTCTCTCGTTGTTATACCCTGTCAGAATATCCAAAATCCGGATTTTTAAAGAATCTTCAAGCAGGTGTAAATCGCGGAGGAGAACGGCCGGATCTGTGTCCTTGATTATTATATTTTTTTGAAGAGACATGTTTTTCATATCCTGTATATTGCTAACCGGATAATATGTTATTGTATCTGCGGAGTGACCCGAAAGCATGATCTTTTTAATAACCGGTTCATTGAATTGTGAATAACCCTGAATGAAAACGGGGATTTGTTGATTTTTCCACTGCAGCAACAAATTTTTCTCTCTGGCGGAATATTCAAATCCGTGTCCTGACAAAAACGCAGTCAGAGCGGAATCAGGCCACTCAGAGCTGTTGATTATCAAACCTTTCTCATGAGATAACCCCGGATACCCGATGTTAACAAGATTTCCGGACCTTATAAAGGGAGATTCAGGGTATAGGTAGAACGAAAACAATCCCTGTTTCATCTTATTTGCATAAAGAAGCTTGGTTGACCACAATGGAATATCAGTTTGGACATAGGGATAGTGCTGATAAGTGCTGTCCGGGTTGCTGGTAAACCAAATATTTTGAAATGCAGGAACAACCCAGAAGTGACTCAAGTCAATAAACGCAGTTTTCTTATTAATTCCTTCAATCCAACGAGCTTCATCAGAGTTTACCCGTAAAAAAGAACCTGCATTTTGCCATTGACCGTTGCCGGCATAAAACGTTCCATTAAGGATATAAAGGGGATCAGATTCTCCTTTGAGTATTATAGAAATGCTTATCAGAATAAAAATATATTTCAGGTATTTACCGAACATAAACACCTTCCACAATAACATTTTTTAAAACATAATCTCTTTCATTTTGAATATCAGTGAACACAGCAAAGGAAGCCGAATAACCGGGAATGATAAGTCCAAAACGATTCTCAATATTCAAAAACTCGGCAGGCAGAACGGTCATTAGCTGGAGATAAATCTCTTTGCGAAGCGTTTGACTGTTAAAAAACGAGTCCCCGGCACCGAATGACCAGGTATTAGGAAACAGAATTCCTGCATAACCAAGTGTTTCACTCCAATCTGATTCGGAAGATCGACCGGTTTCATAGGTCTTAAGATCTGAGTATGTGATCATTGAACGAATATTCCCAAAAATCATATCCGTATTTAATGATCCATTTTTGATAATCCAGATATTTTCAAAATTTTCTGTTGTAAGGAGATCTCTAAACTCAGGTATCCATTTACCGGGGATATCCTTCCAGAAAAATTTGTGAGAAACTTTAAAATCAGGAATCGTATTGGGAATGTGAGTTTCAATCGGAGATCCGTGCAGAACATCATTTAGCGTCTGGTATAACCGATGAATATAACCTTCCTCTTCAGGAAACTGAACGAGGACTCCCAGGGTATCCGATGGGATGATATTGCCGACAGTTCGAAGTAAAATCCAATTATCATTCTCTGTCAGATAAAGACCGATGCCCCTGTTTAGCTGGAGAGAATCTGTATATTGAAGATTCTTAGAAGAGTAAATATTCAAATCGATCATTAATGGCGTTATATGAATAAAGGGATTAATATTGTCCAGGCCAACCCGCCTGACAGATATAATCTGCCGTTCAGAGAAGTTAATTTCGCCGGGAAACACATCGCCGTTTCCACGATGTACCCAACCCGTTATTTTATCCGGAGATGCAATCAGGCAGGAAAAAGAAACAAGTGAAAAAAGAAATGCTTTTATAAAAAGATATTTCATGCATCAATTTATAAATCTCAAACAGTTGAAACAATACAGGACATGGAGAATGAAGAATGGAGAATGAAGAATGAGGGATGAGGGATGAGGAATGAGGGATGAGAAATTGAAAAACAGTCATCAGCTCACAAGTTATCAGTAGCTTTTCTTCACGTTTGAAAGCACGTTAGCCGAGTTTGCGAGCTTGTGCGTTATTTATACAATATCAATAAAAAAGCTTCCGTGAGGAAGCTTCTGGAAACGCATATTTGGAACAGACAATTAACGGACTTCTTTAATCCGAGTCGCTTTTCTGCCTTTGAGTTTACGCAGATAATAGAGTTTTGCCCGGCGTACCCGACCGATGGCAATCCGTTCAATTTTTGCAATATTGGGTGAGTGAACGGGAAAAATTCTTTCTACCCCGATTCCATTGGAAATTTTTCTTACGGTAAATGTAGAATTAATGCCGGATCCTTTTCTGGCAATACAAATTCCTTTGAACTGCTGAATGCGTTCTTTATCACCTTCCCTTACTTTTACATCAACAACCAGTGTATCACCTGCTTTGAATTGCGGAATATCATCACGCATCTGGTGTGAAGCACTGGAAAACAGTTTATCCATCACAAACTCCCTTTAATTTCATTCTTATTTTTGTTCTTTAAGCCATTTTTTATATAAGTCCGGACGTCTGTCTTTTGTTTTCCGTACTCGCTGATCAAAACGCCATTTTTCAATATTGGAATGGTGTCCGCTCAGGAGAACATCCGGAACTTTCAAATCTTCAAATATCTCAGGTCTTGTATACCAGGGGCAGTCCAAAAGCGGGTGAGAAAAAGAATCGCTCAGGGCAGAATTGAGTGTGCCGATAACACCCGGAACCAACCTTATCACGGCATCAACAATAACAAGGGCAGCAATTTCACCGCCGGTCAGGACATAATCGCCGATGCTGATTTCGTCTGTTACCCACACATCTCTTATCCGCTGATCTACACCTTTGTAGTGTCCGCATAAAAAAATGAGATGCTCTTCTTTGGAAAGATTTTCTGCCATCGGCTGATCAAATTGTTTTCCATCCGGAGTGGGAAAAATAATTTTAGGTCGGGATCCTGTTTTATCATTCAGACAGTGGCGAATTGCACGGAATACCGGTTGTGGAGTCATAACCATACCGTCTCCGCCTCCGAAGGGATAATCATCCGTTTTCCCGTGTTTGTTGTCAGAGAATGTCCGAATATCCAAAGACCGGATATCAACCAATCCTTTCTCTGCAGCTATCTTTGCTATACTGCTGTTGATAACCGGATCCAACATGTGCGGAAACGTTGTGAGGATATCAATCTTCATTTAAAAGTCCTTCAGGCAAATCGAGAACAATCCTTTTATTGGTGAGATTGAAATCTAAAATAAAATCTTCAGCAAGCGGTATCATGACTTCCTGTCCCTTTCTCAGCAGGATAAGCATATCCTGAGCCGGATATGATTCAATCCTTAAGGGTTCACCCAGGACATTTCCGTCAGCATCACAGATCAGACAGGTTAGAATATCGTTCAGTATCGTATCCGTATCGGTATCATCCCTGAAGTCACTTTCCGGGATAAACAGAAAAGCATTCTGTAATTTTTCAGCATCAGTCCTGGTCTGTACATTTTGCAGACCCAATACAACCTGTCTGGGTTTCACATCGAAAAATGTGATTTCATCGACGTGTTCAGGCTCGGAACCAAACCCCCAGTACATATTTTTCAAAGAGCACAAAAAACCTTTATCGACAATATCAAGTCGTATTATAAGCCTGCCTTCAAGTCCAAACGGTTTTAAGATATTACCGATTTTTCTGAAGGACATAGTTCATTTCTTTGGCAGTCGAATTAACGGTCGATAATATCGAGCGTTGCTCTACGATGACCGGCTTTAGCCGAAACAGCCGTTAAAAGTGTTCTGAGAGCCTGTGCTGTACGTCCGCTTTTACCGATGACTTTACCAAGATCTGCAGAATTGACAGAAAGTTCGAAAATGATATTATTTTCGCTGTCGATTTGAGTGACCTTAACATCTTCCGGATGATCAACGAGACGTTTTGCAATAAATTCTACGAACTCTTTCATGGTCTACCTGCTCCTCTTTGGGATTGAACTATTCTGCTTTTTCAACCTCTGTTTCAGAATCTTCTGTTATTTCAACATCAGTCTTTGTATCGGAAATTGATTCTTCTGTTTCTTCGGAAATATTTGTTTCAACAGGTTTTTCGTCAGTTACGACTTCAATATCTTGTTCTACGGTATCTTCAACAACGTCTTCTGCAGTCTGTTCAGAAATGTCAATATCAGCCGCTTTTTCTTCAGAGGATACGTTTTCTGTTAACGTTTCAGTTGCTGTCGGTTCGGGCGTTTCTTCAGTAATGATCGGCTTTTCTTCCGGAGTTTTATCCACAGCTGCTTTTGATTTTTTCTCTGGTTTCTTTTCTGCTTCTTTAGCCTTTTGGGCCATTTCCCATTTCCGCAATTCCTGATTTTTTACGTCTTCGGATTTACAGTCACGGAGATGCCACTTCAGCATGATGCCCAACTTTGATAACAGATTTTTAACTGTGTCCGACGGTAAGGCACCCTGTTCCATCCAGTATAATACCCGGTCTTCTTTAACAGTTACACGGTTTTCCCGTTTGATTGGATCATAGGTCCCCACCTGTTCAATAAAACGTCCGTCACGACGGCTTCGTGAATCGGAGACGACAATTCGATAGTAAGGACGGTTCCGTCTACCCATACGTGTGAGACGAATTCGAGTTGCCAAATTAATCCTCCTTAAAACTGACCCCGGGGCATATTAAACCCTTTTCCGGGGAATTTCATTTTATTCATTTTTTTCATCATTTTTTTCATCTGTTCGAACTGATTCAATAACCGGTTCACATCTGAAACCTGTGTCCCACTCCCCCGGGCAATCCGCTTCCGTCGACTTGCATCAATAAGTTGCGGCTTTTCCCGTTCTTGGAACGTCATAGAATTTAAAATAGCTTCTGTTCTAATAAAATGATTTTCATCAACCTGAACATTTTTTAAGCGATTAAAACCGGGAATCATATCCATTACAGCACCTAATGGTCCCATTTTTTTCAGCATTTTCAGTTGTTTTTGAAAATCAGTGAGGGTGAATTCATTCTTTCTCAGCCGTTCTTCAAGTTTTTCAGCCTCTTTCTCATCGACGGCTTCCTGAGCTTTTTCAACAAGGGATACAATATCACCTTTTCCCAATATTCTATCGGCAAACCGATTTGGATAAAAGGGTTCAAGATCGGCCGGTTTTTCCCCGGAAGAAATAAATTTCACCGGTTTACCGGTAACGGACCGGATGGACAAAGCCGCACCGCCCCGGGTATCCCCGTCCATTTTGGTCAGGACAAGCCCTGTAACCGCAAGTTTTTCATTGAATTCACGTGCAGCGTTAACCGCATCCTGACCGATCATGCCGTCTGCAACAAAAAGTATTTCGCGGGGATGAAGAATGTGTTGAAGGTCCCTGAGTTCCGTCATCATCTTTTCATCAATATGCAAACGACCCGCTGTATCCACAATGACGACATTTGTATTATCCATACGGGCTTTTTGCATACCATTCCGACAGATGGTAAGGGGATCAATACCCATCTGGGCATAGACAGGTATATCAATGCTTTTTCCCAGTGTAAGAAGCTGATCAATGGCTGCCGGTCTGTAAACATCTGCAGCAATCAGAAGCGGTCTTTTTCCGTTATTCTTCAAATACATGGCCAGTTTCGCAGCCAGGGTGGTTTTTCCGGATCCCTGAAGACCAACCAGCATAATGACAGCAGGCGGAAGTCCTCCAAGATCGAGAGGGATATTTTCTTCCCCTAAAAGAGCGGTCAGTTCTTCATGAATGATTTTTATTATTTGTTGGCCGGGTGTAATGCTTTTCAGAACCCGGGTGCCTAATGCCTGTTCCGTAACATTTGATATGAATTCTTTAACAACACCATAGTGAACATCTGCCTGTAAAAGGGTTCTCCGCACTTCCCTCATGGCATCCTGTATATTGGATTCGGTAATCTTTCCCTGTCCCCTCAGGGATTTTAAAACACCTTCAAGATTTTCACGCAGTTGTTCAAGCATAAGCCTTTTCTCATTTTAAGCCGGGAAATATATAAAATTCACAGACAAATAAAAAGTCAGAATTCATGGAAGGCATTAAAGACACATAGTATAAAAGAAAAGAATTTAACGGGAAAAATGGCAATCAGCTTATTTCATCCAGGAGTTTTTCCACTTCTTTTGCTTTTGTTGTTCTGCCTGCCCGTTTATAACGTGTAATAGCTTCTTCAAAGAATTCTACGGCTTTATCCCGCTTCCCAAGGGCTTTTTGTTCCATTCCGGCTTCACGTAAATAGAGGGCTGATTCTTCCCAGCGACCGTCATTTTTCAGGTCTTCTGCCATTTTAACAAAATCAATATTCTCGTCAGACGAATCGGTGCCGGATTTTTCACCTTCCAACGCTGCTTCCAGGGACGGCAAAAGTTTTTCATATATGGCAGATTTTGCCTGAACATCAAAAGCGCCTGCTTTAATGAATGCGTTGCGTATTTCAATGGTTAATTCTCCCGTGAGGGCAATTACCGGGATGCTCTGGTTGATGCGGGTCATGAGCTGAAGAGTTTTGATCCCGTCAATTCCGGGTAAATTTTCATCCAGCAGAACGACATCAATTTCTTTAGCATTTTCACGAAAGAGATCAAGCCCTTTCTCCCCTGTTTCTGCTTCGATAAAACGGAATTTGTCATTTCCCAGATAATCAATCAGTGTATCTCTCAGCAGTTTTTTGTCATCAACCAGCAAGATTGTCTTTTGCATTTTATTATCTCCTATACATCTTTTTTGAAGGTCAATCGAAAGGTCGTTCCAACATTTTCTTTACTGCTGACAGAAATCGTTCCTCCTGAATTTTCAACAGCCTTGCGACAAATCAGGAGTCCAAGCCCGGTCCCTGTAGTGGATTTCCATCGGGTATAATCCGGTCGCCAGATTTTTTCTATCGCTTCTTCAGGAATCCC
>DKER01000152.1:15898-21482 GCA_002452555.1 Fidelibacterota bacterium UBA6817
TCCCATCCATAGCCTTATAGGCATTTTCAATCAAATTCAGAAAGACCCTTAACAGGTCCTCTTCCGACGCGAAAATATACAACGGTTCTTCAGCAAATTCCTCCTTTACTGTCACTTTTGGGTTCTCATGAACCTTGGATTCTGCAAAAACACGGATAGATGATCGGACTATGGCTGTAAGATCCACTTTTTTTGTATGGGCTTTATCAATTGAAATGGCATTCCCAAGATGTTTCAGCTTTTCGCCCAGTTCTTTAAAAAACTTTAAGAGATCAATTATGCCGGCAATTCTCTCATCGCTATCATTGACAAGTGCATTTATTTTCTTTACTTCCTCTATCAGTTGATCCTGTTTGACTAAACCGTTTTCAGGGTCAATGAGTCCGCTAATGTGGGTACCGCTGATTTCCTGGAGCTGACTGATTTTCCGTTTTAATGTCTGGAGGCGGAGCATAAGCGAGCCATAATAAGATCCGGACATATCATGTCCCACACTTTTTACAATCAGCTGAGACTCTTCAATAGCTTTCTGCCGCTCAAGCCTCAGCTCTTCATTCAGGAGCCGTTCCTCCTGCCATTTAAATCCCCGGGTTATGCGTTGAATGAATTCATCAGGGAATTCAACCACAGCCGGTTTCTGAATAAAATCACGCGCGCCGTACTGAAGAGAATCCACCGCATTTTCAATGGTGATTTCACCGGTCAGGACAATAATATAGTTTCGGTTTATTAATGATAATTTATTTAATTCATTCAAAACTTCGATGCCGCTTATTCCGGGCATTTTCAAATCCAAAAGGACAACTTTATACTGATATTTTTTTAGTGTATCAATTGCTTGCGAACCATCGAGGACATAATTAACTATCCATTTTTCATCTTCCAAAAGGTCTACAATGCTTTCACAAAAAGCCAGGCTGTCATCAACTATAAGGAGATCGCCGTCAAACATTTTCACCTCCGGCAGGAATACAGATTGTGATGGAAACACCATTTTTTTCAGGTTTCAAATTTATTATTCCCTGATAATTATTATGAATGATTTCTTTTGCCACTGTAAACATAAACTGTTGAGGCGTAACAACTTCACTACCATCGGGCAATGTAGAAATTGTCGTGCCAAAAGACTGCATTTCTTCGTTATCCTCAGACTGAATATGCGTTTTAATCATATGGGATTCCGAATCATAACTTACATTAATGATAATACTGCCGTTATAATGCTGAAGCTGGGAAATGGCAATAAGCAGGAGATTAATCATCACTTCGATCATTTCATTGGGTTCAACAACAACTTTTGGGATGGATGTTTCTGCCTGTTTGTTCCGATAGACAGTAATTTTCTTTCGGAGAATTTCATCACTTAAAAACAAAAGCCCTTCATCAAGGATATCCTGCCAGGTTTTACGGACTTTCAAAAAACCTGCTTTTGTAGAAAATTCGTGCAGAACTTTTATTCCGGCAGCAACTTCTGCCAGTTTTTCTTCAATGACACTCAGGCGTTTAAAATAATCGTCGTGGGTTAATTTCTTATGACGTTCAATCATTCTTTTCAGGTTTAACACATTCAGTTGCGCAGTGGTAAGCGGATTGGTCACCTCATTGGGCAGACGGATTGCCATAGTTCCAAGGGCTGTCAGACGTTGTGTTTTAAACATAAGTATGGCTGAATTCTTCATGCTTTCAAGATATTCCAGGTTTTCAAGAGCTACCGCAAGCATATCAGCCAAAACAGCGATATATTTTTCATCATCTTCAGAAAAGATGGTCTCATCTCCCGGATACTTGGCAATTTTATTATAGAGTTTAATACACCCGATCACATCACTTTTCATGGCTATCGGACTTCCCAAAAAGGCAAGGCGGTCGCCATATTTCAGGTTTTTTTTCATCTGGGATCTGTATTTCCCCTTATATTTGTGGAACGACAGAACATTATTGAGGCGGATAATTCTGTTTTCTTCTACGAGGGTACCGGTCAAACCTTCCCCGATTTTGTGTTCTGCTTTTCCGATAAGATCTTTGGGAATGCCTTGGCCTGCCCTGAGAATGAGGATATCACCGGTTCTTTCTTTGAGAAGATAGATTTCGCTGGTTTCAGCCGAGAAAGTCCGTGTTGCTGCTTCTGCAACAAAATTCAGAAGATCTGTCTGATTAAAATGTGTATGGAGCCGTGTTCCGAATTCCATTAACAGCTTAAAATAGTCCGCTTTTTTTCTTTCCTGCAGGTAGTGGTAACTGTTTTCAAGGGCGATGCTGATATATCCGGCAATATGGATCAACAGATCCTGATGGACTTCATTAAAATTTATTTCATTGCTTGAAGCCCGGATTACTCCGTAAAAACGGCCGTTTTTAGAAATGATGGGGACAGCAAGGTAGGTTTTAGCTCTTTGCTGATCACCGTCTGAAAACTTGCTGACCCAGTGAATTTCCTGTCCATGATCCCGTTTCAGGTCATCCATGGTTTTGGCATCCAAATTTTGAATCAGAAGCGGTTTTTGAAATTTAAAAACCCATCCGGTGAGCCCTTCCCCCCTGCTGTAACGGATCATTTCGCCATCGTGAGCCTGAGGACTTGTTGTTTCTGCCAGTTCAATACAATCCAGTCCTTCATTATAAAGAAATATTGTACAACCTTTTGCATTCAGCATTTTGGATATCTGTCCAACACTTTTACGGAGAATTTCTTCCGTTTCAAGTTCCGTAAAAATATTCATCAGTCCTTTCAACTGGGGAATAGTCAGTTCCATCGTATGTTCCTTTACTAAATCAGGGTGTATTGCCAGCGATTTTAAGCCATGCAATTGCTTCATGATTGGACGGATCGATATCCAATGCTCTTTGCCAGTACCGTCTGGCTTCCCGTGTTCTGTTTTGATGCCAGCGCATAATACCCAGCGCATTAAGGGCTTCTGTCAGATTGGGGTTTGTTTCAAGAGCTCTGATATAATATTTTTCTGCCAAAGGGGAATTATCCTGATCCTGATAATATTTACCCAGCCAGTAATTACCCCAGCTCATCCAATGATAGGAATCAGGATTGATCTCGAGCGCATTTTTCATGGACCTGGCAGATTCACGGTATAAACGTTGATTTTGCAGTATTTCGCCCTGAACAAAATAGGCTGCAGGCAGCCAAAACGTGATATTCAGTGCCCGGTTATTCTGGCGGTAAACCTGAGACCAATAGACAGTTGCTCTGGCAAAATCATAGGTATGCCAATATGCTTTTCCCAAAAGAAATCGAACATCCGTATTCTCAGGATCGAGTCTGACAACCTGTTCAAAATGACGGATGGCATATTGATACTGTTTTTGATCCATATAAATCTGCCCCAGCATCCTGTATAGATCAGGAGATGCACTGTTTCTGGTAATGGCATTTTGATAATATGTTTTTGCCCGTTCATCATTTCCTTTATGCCATTCTATACGCCCAAGTCCTTCATAGCCTTCCGGAGCATCCGGTCTGAGAGATATTATCTCACGATAGAGCGTTTCGGCACTGTCAATCCGGCCGCTTTCAAACATCAATTTTGCCAGATCAATACGGGCAGATGTATTCCGCGGATCCAATAGAAGAATTTCTGCATAAGCACCGAATGCCTGTTCATAAAGGCCTAAAGATATATAGATTTTCCCGCTTAGTTCCCAATAGCGGGTCTGTCTTGGATTAAGTCTTAACGCTTCAAGAATTGCATCGCGGGCTCCGGGGAAGTCTTTTCGTTCCATTTGATAGAGAGCCAGGAAATAATGAAGCTCAGAATCATCGGGATAATGAACCAAGGCCTTATCCAGCCGTTGTCTAACCGTTATCCAGTCTTTTTCTTTGACGGCCTGTTCAACTCTTTGGCGCTCGGTGAGTCTGTCTGTAGGAACTGCCATTGCGTCCAGACGGCTTTCAAGGGCTTTGATCCGTTGCTGGTAGGCTTCGATTTCACGTTGTATTTCATCAGGGGACTTTGGTTTTTCTATCGGCTTTTTACTGACTTCTTTTTGCATCTCCTGAACGGCATCGCGTATTTCTTTCCAGCGCGCAGCCATTTTCCTGAACTCTGACTGCGTTTCCGGCGAACTTTCATTCTGGCTTAAAACTTTCAGCTTCCGGGCATCCTGTTTTAACATATTAATCATACGTGTAATCATAACCTTTTCCCGGCTGTTGTCCGGGTACGATTCCACAGATTTTGAAAACGCGACAGCCTGATCATAAACAGACCGAAGTGCTTTCGTCATTTGAGCACTCGTGACTGTTTGGGCTAAAACGACGGAAGCAATCAAAATTGATACTAAAAATCGAATCATGTGCAGAATAAGGGAATTTTTTATCATCATATGTGTTTCCTGTCTGAATGACATAACCGGAAATTAATTATGCAATAAATATAAAATAAATCATACCAGCTTTTCAAGAAAATAGAATCATTGAAACGCCTTGTTTCTATACATTATTCCTTTCAACAACCCCTGCATAGACAGGGAAAGGATATACCTGAGCAAATAGCCGGTTATGATATTATCTTTCAAATCAACCGGATATGAGATTCAATTTATACATATCCGATACCAGTTGTTTAACTTGACCTGCAGAGTGTGCAAAGGCTTCTTGTTCATCTTTATTTAAAACCATCTCAACAATTTTTTCAACACCTGAAGCACCGAGTATTGCGGGGACACCCATATAATAACCGGTTACGTCAAATTCTCCTGAGAGATAAGCACAAACCGGAAGTACGCGTTTTTCATCCCGGAGAATTGCATCAGCCATTGCCATAGTTGCCATTGCAGGAGAAACAAATGCCGAGCCTGTTTTCAGAAGTTTAACAATTTCCCCGCCAGCCATACGGGTACGATTGATAAGTTTTTCCATTACTTCATATGCTTTTTTTTCATTCCCATATTTTTGAACAAGTAAATCCATCACAGGAATGCCATTAATATTGGCTGTCCGGACCAGGGGAACCATAGAATCGCCATGTCCGCCCAGAACCATGGCATTCACATCTTTTACGCTAACATTTAACTCCTGTGCGATAAACGAACAAAACCGGGAACTGTCCAGAACACCGGCCTGACCCATAACCCGGTTATGAGAAAATCCGGATACATTTTGAAAAAGTGTTACCATAACATCTAGGGGATTGGAAATGAGAATCACAATTGCATTCGGAGCAAATTCACCGATATTTTCAGCAACATTTCGAATGATTTTTGCATTGACTGTCAGCAGATCATCCCGGCTCATACCCTGTTTTCTGGGAACACCGGCAGTAATGATAACAAGATCCGAGTTGCGGATATCTTCATAATTATTCGTACCGATAACCGATACATCAAAACCGCCAATACGGGACGCTTCCAGAATATCCAGCGCTTTACCCTGTGGCAAATCTTCTACGATGTCAAATAAAACAACATCTCCCAACTGCCGCATGGCTGCAAGTTGACATATAACTGTCCCTATCTGACCGGCACCGATAACTGAAATCTTATAACGTGAATTCATAAGATTATTCCTTTCATGACATTGATTAAATGTAAAGATTTTATGGCAGTAGAGATGCAAAATTTTAAGTTAGTC
>DKER01000152.1:21499-27996 GCA_002452555.1 Fidelibacterota bacterium UBA6817
GTAGCCAGTAGTCAGTAGGGTGGGTTGATTTTGTTTCAGTAGATATGATGTTGTTTCGGTTGACGGTCCGCTCTCAGTATTTATTATTCAAATTAAAATTTTTCGGGCAAAAAAAAGCCTGCACAAGGCAGGCTTAAATGTGTGTAAGTAAAAAAATCAGTCCGGCAGAATATTAATTTTCTTGCGCCCAAAACTGTTTGAAAAAGTCACATAACCATCTGCTGTAGCGAAAATCGTGTCATCCCCGCCCCGTCCGGCATTTTCTCCTGGGAAAAATTTTGTACCGCGCTGACGAACAATAATAGTTCCGGCAGTCACAAATTCACCGCCGTACCGTTTAACACCCAAATGTTTCGGATTACTGTCCCGTCCGTTTTTGGTACTTCCTAATCCTTTTTTATGAGCCATAATATTATCTCCTCATTAAGCAACGGCTATGTCGTCGATTTTAACAACGGTATAATCCTGACGATGACCATTTTTCGTTTGAAATCTTTTGCGACGTTTCTTTTTGAATACAATGATTTTCTTATCCCGTCCGTGTCTGACAACAGTCGCTTTAACCGTAGCCTTATCCACATAAGGGGTTCCAACTTTAACATCGCCGTCCTTATCCAAAAGCATAACAGATGAAAATGCCAACTCAGCGCCTTCTTCAACCGCTTGCAGGGGGACTTTAACCTCTTCACCGGATTCAACTTTGAATTGTTTTCCGGATATTTCTACGATCGCGAACATTCTATCAAACCTCCAGATTTCATAAGCTGGATAATTTACAGAGTCTCATATTCTATGTCAAAGAAAAAAGTTTAAACCGAAAGAACAAAGACTCAGGATTTAACCGGGTGTGTTAAACCGGGAGATTTAATGACGTTCTTTTTAACTCTTACCCGGTATTGGAATGTTTATACGGTGTAAAAAACAAATTTGTTTTTATCGTTTCATTTATTCTGCGATCTGCTCAAACCCTCTGGCTTTCAGGTCTGAATAAATGATAAAGACCATAACACCTACGATGATAAAATAAACCAGGGCCATAAGCCATTCGCCAAAGATCAATTTCCCCAGTCCGAAAAGAGCAGAGTACACCATAATCACGCCGCAGATCCAATCAAGGAACATTCTCCCGAAACCTTTATCTCCTTCTACATCCGGAAGTTTATCTGCAATTGATTTCCATCCAATGCCGCCGGGGTGGACCTTTCTGTAGAAATCCAGGAGTTTTTCCTCCTTTACGGGACTTGTAATCCATGTAACAACAAGCCAGACGATTGTTGTTCCAAAGACAGTCGGATACAAAGTAATTGGAGAATGCAAACCGAAACCGTACCGGGCTATGGGATAAATGATCAGCGGTGCAATAAGAGCAGAAATTTCACTCCAGGCATTAATTCTCCACCAGAACCAGCGAAGCAACAGAACCAGTCCGATACCTGCGGAAGCATTGATAATAAATTCCCAGGCTCCTGAAATTGTCGTAAGAAAATATTTTGTTACAACCAGGGAAAGGACGGTCATAAGAACAACTCCGATTCTGGAGACAAACACATAGTGTTTCTCTCCCGCGCCTGATGTAATAAATCGCCTGTAAAAATCATTTATCAGATATGACGTCCCCCAGTTTAACTGAGAGGCAATCGTAGACATATAAGCTGCAAGGAAAACAGCAATCAGGAGTCCCAGCAAGCCCACCGGCAGATAGCGCATCATCAGTTTAGGATACATGCGTCCCGGATCGACTGTGTTTTCATATTTTTCATAAAACGCTTCATATTCGGGGTCATTGACAAAGTCAGGATTTTGTATCCGCTGATTGCTTTCAAAAGCGATTTTTGCAGCTTCATAATAGGCAGGATTTTCCTCTTGAAGAATCTGAGGATTTTCAGCTCTGGGGAGAATGACCAGAGCACTCAGTGCAACAATAATCCATGGCCATGGACGAATGGTATAATGGGCAATCGTAAACCAGAGTGTCGCAAAAAGGCTGTGTTTTTCATCTTTGGCACTCATCATACGCTGAGCCACATAACCTCCGCCGCCGGGATCAGCGCCCGGATACCAGCTGGACCACCATTGGAGACCAATATGGGCAATAAACGCTCCGACACTCAAGGCCAACACGCCTCCGGTTACTCCTTCCAAAACTGATGGAGTTCCAATTTTAGGAATAAAACTCATGACCTGAGGTGCCAATTGTTCTTTTAATCCGGACATGCCTCCTACAGCAGGAAGGCGTACAACCAAAACAGCTAAAACAATACACCCTACCATAGCAAAAACAAACTGAAAACTGTCTGTTCTGGCAGTTCCCAACAGTCCGGAAGCAGAGGCATAAACAGCAATAATCAAAGCAGCTATAGTCACGAGGAGAAAAGCGTTGATACCAGGCAGAGTAACTTGAAATATCTTTTCCATAGCCAAATGAACCCAGCCCAAAACAATGATATTCATAAAAAGTCCCAGATAAATTGCCCGAAATCCTCTGAGAAAAGCGGCGGCTTTTCCGCTGTAACGCATTTCAACAAACTCCACATCCGTCATTATGCCGGATCGACGCCAGAGACGGGAATAGAAAAAAACCGTCAGCATTCCGCCGATTGCCATATTCCACCAGAGCCAGTTCCCGGCAATACCGTTACGGGCAACCAATTCTGTAACAGCCAGGGGAGTATCTGCCGCAAATGTCGTTGCAACCATAGCTGTCCCGGCCAGGTACCATGGTAAATTTCTGCCGGACAGAAAAAATTCTCCCGTATTTTCACCGGCTTTTCTTGAATAGTAGATGGCAATTCCAAAAATCACGGCAAAAAAAGCCACGATCACTGTGATATCCAATGCATGCAGGTTCATACCGTATTCTCCTGTGATTCATAATTACATATTAACACGCAAATTTTACGGTATTTGATGAAAGAAAGCAAAAGAAGTCAACAATATCCGGCTACCGGCTGCCGATGGCCAGCTCCATTTCCTCCACAATCTTTCCAAATTTCTCAAGAGTATAATTAATCGCATCGGGCTTTGACATATCAACTCCGGCATTTTTGAGGATTTCAATAGGATAATCTGAACCCCCTGCACGAAGCATATTCAGATAATTGATAACAGCCTGATCGTCACCCTCAAGGATTTTACCGCTCAGATATGTTGAAGCACTGATACTGGTAGCATAAACATATACATAAAAACTTCGGTAAAAGTGACCAATACGGCCCCATGTGAGTTTATAAAGTTCATCCAATTCAAGAGAATCGCCATAATAAGATTTGAGTATACTCAGATATGTGTCGTTTAATATTTCAGCCGTTATGGGAATACCGGCTTCTGCTTTTTCATGAATAATTTTCTCAAACTCGGCAAAAAGGACCTGAGTATAGAGTGTTCCCACAATATTATCCGCCCATTGATCCATAAGAGCAAGGCGAATATTGGCATCTTCCGTAGTTTTAAGGAGATAGTCCAGCAAAAGTGCTTCATTCATGGTTGAAGCAACTTCAGCAACAAACAGACTGTAATCTGCATAAATATAGGGTTGTGTTTCATTTGCAAGCATACTGTGAATTGTATGACCCAGTTCGTGAGCCAGTGTGAACATATTATCCCGAGTATCATTATAATTCATGAGAATGTAGGGATGGGGAGCATCATAGGTTCCCCACGAATAGGCCCCATTTGTCTTTCCCTTTGTTTCATACACATCAATCCAACGACTATAAAGTCCTTCCTCGGCTTGTTTAAGATAATCCTCACCAAGCGGATGCAGTGATTTCAAAACAAGATCTCTCGCTTGATCATAAGGAATTTTTTCTCCTGCTTCAGGGACAATAGGAACACTGGTATCGTAGAGATGTAGGGCATCCGTTTTGAGAACTTTTCTTCGAAGTTTCATATAACGCTGCAGGGGTTCAAGATTGTTATGGACGCTTTGGATAAGATTATCATAGACTGCCACAGGAATATTATCCCTGAACAGTGACGCTTCGCGGGTGCTGTTAAAGTTACGGGCGCGGGCATAGAAAATATCTTTTTTCAACATGCCATCAAACACTGCGGCATTTACATTCTGAAACGTTTCATAGGTTCCATACATTCCTTCAAAAGCTCGTCTTCGCACATCGGGATCTTTAGAGTAAAGCATCTTATAATAACGTCCGGGAGAGAGTTCGACCCATTTACCGTCCTCATCTTTTACTTTAGGGAAACGAATATCCGTAACCGTAAGCATTTCATGAATGCGTCCCGGCGTGCGGGCCATATCACCGGTCATAGCTAAAAGTCGTTCTTCTTTCGGACTTAAAACATGGGGACGATTTCTGTTTAAATTATTTAAATAATGCACATAGAGATCCAGGCCTGATGTATTCCTTACAAAGCTATTCAGCGTATTTTCCGGAATATCCAGAAGTTCAGGCACAATATAAGCAATGACCTCATTGAATCGCACTTCCAGAGATGCAATCCTGTCAGCAAGGCTTTGAAACAGCGGATTTCTGGTATCTGAATCCATCGCCAGATGTGCATAAACATAGAGTTTATCAATCCGGCTGGCCAGCTTGTCCCGCATGTCCAAACATTCAAGAACAGCCGCTCCGGATTGATTCAGATTACCTTTAAACTTGTTCATGGCCGGGATGGACTCTTCCACAGATTTGAATTCTTCCTCCCAATTTTCAAGCCCGGGATAAAGGTCATTCAGATTCCATTTATATTCTTCAGCAATCTCGCTCCGTTCAGGAAGCGTTCCTCCGATGTCATCAATTTTCTTACCGCAGGCAGACAATATCGTTAACCCAATGATGAGTAAAATCACACGTTTAATTTTCATGGCATTCCTTTCATTGTCGCTAATTTTCGCCGTGTAATTTGCATGAAATTTTTATTTATTGAAAGAAATGATTAAAAAATGAGTGAGGTAAGCAGTGAGAAATTTTTATGGGCAATCTGACAATATTATACAGTGATTTCCCGTATTAAATCGTAATGAGTCTTTCGATTCTGTGAAGAATTATTACGGATTGTCTTACTACACATAGTTATTGGGATATAAGGTTTTGGCGATACCCTTGCCCCACACTCCGGGGGAAAAATAAGGTAATTTTCTGCACCTGTCAACTTAATACTATTATTCTTATATCTTTACACAGCTTGTATTATTAACCGAACAGTCAAAATAAAACCCGTTATAACCATTTTTTTTAATAATTTGACAATAACCGGATTGACGAATTCCGGGTTCAATGGTTATATTTTTTTCCATAACATCAGTCGAGGATAAAGCATGAACGCGAAAATAAAATGGGGAATTATGGGAACCGGCCGTATTGCGGAAATATTCACATCCGAGCTCAAAAATCTTCCGGATGCGATTGTTTCAGCTGTCGGTTCGCGAAATAAATCAAAAGCAAGAGGATTTGCCGAACGTTTTGGGATTCCACATTATTTTGGTTCTTACGACGAGTTGGTATCGGGATCGGATATTGATATTGTTTATATAGCAACACCTCATTCGCGCCATTCAGAAAACACTCAGCTTGCACTTCAGGCAAATAAGCATGTTTTATGTGAGAAACCATTTTCCATCAATCATGAAGAAGCCCAAACCATGATTTCCCTGGCAAAGAAGAAAAATCGTTTTCTTATGGATGCCCTGTGGATTCGTTTCACACCTCTAATGCAATGGGTGAAACAGGCAATCCATGACGGATTACTGGGCGAACCGGGAATATTTTCCGGCTCATTTGGTTACAATATGGAATTTGATCCGGAAAGCAGAGTTTACAAACGGGAACTGGGAGGAGGTGCGCTTCTTGACGTGGGTATCTATCCTCTGTCTACCGGTATCTGGTTAATGGGAAATCCCGTTGAAACCGTTGCATTGGCAAAACTTGGCATGACGGGTATTGATGAGCGGACAGGAATAGTCATGAAAACCCGGGACAATAAAATCTCAACAATCTATACGTCTGTAATCAATCGAACACCCGGCGAATTTACAGTCATGGGTGATAAAGGTTTTATAAATGTTCACGGGCCGTGGTGGCATTTGGACAAACTCACTATTCATTTAAATTCGGGTAAATCAGACATTATATCATTTCCTCTTGAAGAAAGGGGTTATATTTATATGGCTCGTCATGTCATGACGTGTTTGCGCGAAGGCAAAACCGAAAGCCCGGTTGTCCCGCTCTCGGAAACCGTTTCAATCATGACAATCATGGATACGATCAGAAAACAGATTGGTTTGAAATATCCAATGGAATAAAAGACAAATAATGATAGCAGGGTTTTGGGGTTGAGAGGTTGAGACGTTGAAAGGTTGAGAGGTTGAGACGTTTAGACGTTCAGAAGTTCAAGAGTTCAAGGGCTCAAGGGTTCATGGGCTCATGGGCTCAAGTACACCTATGAGGACTAATTGCCTGACGACTGACGACTGTTGACTGTTGACTGTTGACTGTCGACGTTCAATCCCCGCTTTGCGGGGTTCAATCACCTCACGT
>DKER01000189.1 GCA_002452555.1 Fidelibacterota bacterium UBA6817
CGGTGTGGCTTTTTCTGTTCCCAATGCCCGAAAAGAAATACAGGATATCTGCCACTACGTTACCGGTGCTGAAGGAGGAAATGGCGCTGTAAGGGAAATCATTGAACTGATTCTGACTGTGCAAGGCCGTTTTCAATCGTCACTTGATAAAATGAGAACCCTCTATATAAGAGATGAATCATGAGTAATCCAATTAAAGACGCAGTAAAAGTCATTGAGGATGAAATTCTGGCATTAAAGAATTTGATCCCCAGATTAAACGGAGACTTTTCAAAATCGGTTGAAGTAATCCTAAACTGTAATGGCCGGGTTATCGTTACCGGTATCGGAAA
Source organism: Fidelibacterota bacterium UBA6817 (assembly GCA_002452555.1). Classification (GTDB taxonomy): domain Bacteria; phylum Fidelibacterota; class Fidelibacteria; order Fidelibacterales; family Fidelibacteraceae; genus Fidelibacter. The sequence continues at coordinate 333 of DKER01000189.1, forward strand.
GTCCGGACATATTGGACGGAAAATTGCTTCAACCCTTTCCAGTACAGGGACACCGGCTTTTTTTCTGCATCCGGCCGAAGCTCAGCATGGCGATTTAGGTATGATTTCACAGGAAGACATTTTGATTATTATATCCAATAGCGGCGAATCAGATGAAATCATTAAAATCATGCCTTCAATACGTAGAATGGGACTTAAAATCATTGGGTTCATCGGAAACCAAAATTCTACACTTGCCCAACGTTGTGATTATATTGTAGATGTGAAAGTTGAAAAAGAAGCCTGTCCCATGAATCTGGCTCCCACATCCAGCAGTACGGCAACACTGGTTATGGGTGATGCCCTCGCCATTGCACTCCTAAAACAGCGCCAGTTTAATAAAAAGGATTTTGCTATTCGACATCCCGGAGGAATGCTTGGTAAAAAGCTCCTGCTTACTGTCAGGGATCTTATGCATACCGATAAGGAATTACCCATTGTTTCCTACGAAACGTCTGTTAAGATGCTTGTTATGGAAATGACCGCAAAGAATCTGGGAATTGTGGGAGTGATCAATGAACATAATGATTTGATAGGTGTAGTGACAGACGGGGATTTAAGACGAGCGATTGAGAAATATGAAAATATTTTCCATTGTAAGCCGGAAGATATTATGACACGGAACCCCAAAAAAGTCACACCGGGCAGGCTGGCTGTCAGTGCTCTTCACCAAATGGAAAAATACAGCATTACATCCGTTTTTGTTGTTCAGAACAACAACAGCACCGAGCCGATCGGATTGATCCACATTCATGATATATTAAAATCCGGTATCGTCTGATACGCATGTCTATGTCTAAACTCAGCAACAGTATGTCAGTTTCAAAAATTCTTCATGTATTTCCTGTTATTCTGTTGCTTTTTGCCTGTTCGCGAATTGATGAATCAGAACTGGATGCCAAATGGGCAGAACCGGATCAGCAGAGCTGGAATGCTGTTCTGACAATGACCCAGGGTGAAACCCTGAGCGCCAGAGTCTATGCCGGACGGATGAAACAATTCAACCAAACAGGAGAAGTTTATATTGGTGACAGCATGCGTGTGGATTTTTATAATCAGCAGGGCTTCCATACATCATTTCTCATTGCAGACAGCGGTATTATCAATGAAAAAAAACAAAACCTGATTGCCATAGGCAATGTTGAGTTTCGTTCTGATTCCGGATATGTCATGTTCACGGATAAACTGTTTTGGCAGAATGACAGTAATATTGTTTATACAGACGGTGATATTGAGCTTTTTTCGGAAACGGATACACTCTACGGAACAGGGTTTACAAGTGATGTCAGACTCGAAAATTGGACCATAGACAAACCCAAGGGTTCAACTACACGAGATTATGACGTTCAAAGAAGATCGGATTCACAATGACACTTCTCAAAGCTGAAAAGCTGATAAAAATTTATGGTAAACGGAGAGTCGTTAATAATGTCTCTGTTTTTGCCGCTAAAGGAGAAATTGTGGGTCTTTTGGGACCCAACGGAGCAGGAAAGACAACCACCTTTTATATGATTACGGGTATGATCAGACCTGACGGCGGCAAGATTTTCCTGAATGAACATGAGATAACCCGAAAACCCATGTATAAGCGGGCAAGACTTGGTATCGGGTATCTCGCTCAGGAAGCGTCTGTCTTCAGAAAGCTTTCAGTGGAAGATAATCTGAAGCTTGTGCTGGAAATGATGGGTCTTAGCAGACACGATATCCGTCATGAAATTGATCGTCTTCTGGATGAATTTCATATTCAGCATATTCGGAAAAACAAGGCATTTACATTAAGCGGGGGAGAACGGCGGCGCATTGAAATTGCACGGGCACTGGCCAGCAAACCGGATTTCATCCTTCTCGATGAACCCTTTGCCGGTATTGATCCTATCGCTGTGGAAGATATTCAAAACATTATTCTGGACTTGAAAATGAAAGGTATCGGAATTATCATAACAGATCATAATGTCCATGAAACACTGAGTATTACAGATCGATCCTATCTGCTATTTGAAGGTGAAATTCTTAAAGAGGGAACAGCTGATTTTCTGGCTGCGGATCCGGAGGCAAAAAAACTCTATCTCGGAGAGAAATTCAGATTGGATCGCTAAGGATTTGTAATGTCTCAAAAACTTCAATTAACCCAGGAACAGATTCTCAAATTAACCCCCCAGCAGATACAACTGTCTGCTCTTTTACAGCTTCCCATACAAAATCTGGAACAGGCAATTGATGAGGAACTGGAAAAGAATCCGGCTCTGGAAATTGATGAAACAGCCCCTTCAAAAAGGGGGGAGAACAATAATGATCCGGAGATTCATGATTCTAATAAAACGTATGATGATCCGGAATATGACTGGGAATCTGTGTTCAGTCGCATGAGTCGTTCCAGCTTGCTCCCTTCCGCATCCGATGAAACATATATAGATATGCCTCAGGCAGATGTTCCAACCTTTTATGAAAAGATCCTCCAACAGATCCGAACCAGCGGTCTGAGTGAACGGGATATGAAAATTGCCGAGCAGATAATATGGAATACAGATTCTGACGGGTATCTTAAAGTTCCTGTTGAGAATATTGCATATATCATGAACGAATCACCGGAAACCGTGGAAAGTATTTTAAAAATCATCATGCAGCTGGAACCGCCGGGAATCGGGTCACGGGATTTGAGAGAATGTCTCATGAACCAATTGTATGATAAAAAGGTCCCACCTTATGTTATAAAAATAATCAGGGATCATTTCAATGACTTTGCCAATCATCGCTTTGAGCAGATACTTCAGCGATTGAATATTCGTGAAGATGAATTGGAAAATGCCCGGAAAATCATAAGCAAACTTAATCCGAAACCAGCATCGGAAGAATCTGCGTTTTCAAATTTTGTTGTAATTCCCGATCTGATTGTTACAGAAGAAGACGGAGAATTTCAGGTTATCGTAAATGACGGATCCATACCGGAACTGCGAATATCCCGGTCATATCTTGATTTGATGAACCAAAAGAAAACCCTGGATAAAGAAACCCGTGATTATTTGAGGAAAAAAATTGATTCTGCCAAGTGGTTTATTCAGTCCATTCACCAAAGACGGGATACCATGGTCCGTGTCATGAAAGCAATTATTGAAAAACAGCGGGATTTCTTTGAGGGGCGCCCCGATTCATTGAAACCCATGATACTTAAAGATATCGCTGAAGAAATCAATATGGATATTTCAACCATATCCCGGGTTACGAACGGGAAATATGTACAGACACCGATTGGGCTTTATGAACTTAAATATTTTTTTTCCGAGTCAATGAAAGATTCCGGAGGAGAAGACATATCAACACGGCATATTAAAAAAGCCCTGAAAGATATTATAGAAAAGGAGGATAAACGCAACCCCCTTAATGACGATCATGTTGTGAATGTTTTAAAGGAAAAAGGGTTTAAGGTTGCCCGGAGAACTGTGGCAAAATACCGTGAACAAATGGGAATCCCGGTAGCACGTCTTCGCCGTGAAATATGACAAAAGGAACATTCACATTGATCAACACTTTAACAAACAGAAATTTTGAAGGAAATACTATGGATCAAATACACGCAACAACCATACTGGGTATAAGGAAAAACGGTGAGGTTGCCATAGCCGGAGACGGTCAGGTAACAATGGGACAAACTGTGATGAAATCCGGAGCCGTGAAAGTTCGTACGCTTTATAATGATAAAATATTGGCAGGTTTTGCCGGTGCAAGTGCGGATGCATTTACACTGTTTGAAAAGTTTGAAGAAAAATTAAATGCATTTAAAGGTAACATAACCCGTTCAGCTGTTGAATTGGCAAAAGAATGGCGTAGTGACAAATACCTGCGCCGTTTGGAAGCCCTGCTTATTGTCATGAACCATGAAGCAGGTTATATACTCAGCGGAACCGGAGATGTGATTGATGCGGATGATGGAATTTATGCAATTGGGTCTGGCGGTCCTTACGCTCAGGCTGCGGCCAGAGCTCTGATTAAATATACAGATCTGTCTGCAAAAGATATTGCGGAGGAATCTCTGAAAATTGCTTCATCAATCTGTATTTATACAAATGAGAAGATTACAGTTATGGAGTTGAAATAATGGCTATTCTTACACCAAAAGAGATTGTTCAAGCCCTGGACCTGTTTATCGTAGGGCAACATAAAGCAAAAAGAGCGGTTGCCATTGCTTTGAGAAACCGTTGGCGGCGTCAACAGACTCCCGATGTAATGCGGGAAGAGATTCTGCCCAATAATATTATAATGATCGGACCAACCGGTGTTGGTAAAACAGAGATTGCACGCCGTCTGGCCAATCTGGCAAATGCTCCCTTCCTGAAAGTGGAGGCAACTAAATTTACAGAAGTCGGATATGTTGGCAGAGATGTGGAATCCATGGTAAGGGACCTTGTTTCACTTGCTGTGCATATGGTCGAACAGGAGCATGAATCCCTGGTTTGGGAAATGGCTGAAAAGGCAGCCGAAGATAAAATTTTGGATTTATTATTCCCGGTTGATAAAAAAGAATCCATGGATGATGTTGAAAAAGAAAGAGTAGGCAAAACCCGGGAAAAATTAAAGGAGATGTATTTTAACGGACAGTTTGATGACCGATTTATTGAAATTGAAGTGCAAGACAGTCCGGGAGTGGGTGGTATTTCCATTATGGGTCCTATGGGGAGCGGCCTTGATGAAACAACCGATTTCCTAAACAGCACTATGAGTAATCTCTTCGGCAAAAAGAAAAAAAGCAAAAAAATCAAAGTAAGCGATGCAAAACGGGTTCTCACTGAGCAGGAAGCAGACAAATTGGTTGATAAAGCAAAAGTAACGCAGGAAGCATTGTCCCGTGTTGAAAATGACGGAATAGTTTTTCTCGATGAAATTGATAAAATTGCAGGGACAGATTCAGGCAGAAGCGCTGATGTAAGCCGGCAGGGCGTCCAAAGGGATCTCTTGCCCATAGTGGAAGGATCAACTGTTAACACCCGTTATGGCGTGGTTCGCACAGATCACATTCTTTTTATCGCTGCTGGTGCGTTCCATATGAGCAAACCCTCTGACCTGATTCCGGAACTTCAGGGACGTTTCCCTATCCGGGTTGAACTGGACAGTCTGTCTACAGAGGATTTTATCAAAATTCTTACTCATCCGAAGAATGCCCTGATTAAGCAGTATCAGGCGCTTTTATTGACTGAAGGGGTCGAACTGATCGTCAAAGAAGATGCCCTGAGAGCCATTGCCGAAAAAGCCACCGAGGTTAATGAAAAAACTGAAAATATCGGCGCCAGACGACTCCATACGATTATGACGCGAATTTTGGATGACGTCATGTTTAACGCTCCAGACACACCGAAAAAAATCATACTCGACGAAAAAATGGTCCATGAAAACATTGATGATATAGTAACCGACGTGGATATGAGCAGGTATATTTTGTAGTCAGTAGCCGGTAGCCGGTAGCCGGTAGCCGGTAGCCGGTAGCCGGTAGTCAGTTGTCAGTCGGCAGTGGGCAGTCGGCAGTTGTCAGTCGTCAGTGGGCAGTTGTCAGTCGTCAGTCGGCAGTGAA
>DKER01000035.1:0-6556 GCA_002452555.1 Fidelibacterota bacterium UBA6817
AAACTATATGGTTGGATGGCCGCAGGGGGACAAAACGGACATCAAGAAGATCATTTTCAATAATTTTCCCGTTCTTCTTTTGGATTTTCTTTAGCATCTGGGATTCTTTTCCCACAGGGATAATCAGTGATCCGTTCTCTTTCAACTGTTCAGTCAGGGCCTTCGGGACCGTCGGCGGTGCAGCAGATACAAGAATTGAATCATACGGTGCAGACGGTGCAAACCCTTTATATCCGTCATCGCAAACAATGCGGACATTATTAATCTTCAGTTCCTGAAGGAGACGCCGGCTTCTGTCAGCCAAAGCCTTTTCCAGTTCAACGCCGATCACGTTAAATACCAGACGCGATAAAAGGGCTGTTACATATCCGCACCCTGAACCGATTTCAAGGACTTTTGATCCGGGTTTAAGATCCATATGTTCCAACATAAAGGCAACAACATACGGCTGTGAGATTGTCTGCCCGTATCCGATGGGAAGGGGCGTGTCTGCATACGCTTTATCGTCATATTCTTCAGGAACAAAAAGATGACGCGGAATTGCTTGAAAGGCCGATAGAACTTCAGGATTCCGGATACCATAAAATCGCAGCGTATCCGTCATTTTTTGACGTTTACTAAACCTCCCATACTCAGAATATGTTTGAAACGATCGTTTTTTCATAGATATGAATAAGGGTGGAACCGTTTTTTTAATTTTTATTGACAGGTTTTGGCCTGTTTCTGTTTCGATTATCTGTTCTTGGCGGCCTGCGGGTCTTTTCGACCCGGACAATGCGACCGTGACTCAGATTGATTACAATATCCACGAGTCTGAATCGTGACAGACTCTGAGATGAGGCAAGAATAACTGCCTTTTTTTCATTACGGATCATTGACCGTAAACGATTGTTGAAATTTTTTATAAAAGCTTCATCCGGAAGTGCATAGGGTTCATCAAAAATTAAGATATCACTGCTTTCCAGCAGGCATCTGACCAGTTCAACCTTCTGAAAAACACCGGGAGATAAATCTTTTCTTTTAATATTTGCATAGTCTTTCAAATCAAACTCATCCAATTGTGACATAGCCTGCTGATAAGCTATACCGGATGATATTTTTCTTTCTTTCAGTGTTTTCTCCAAATAAGAAAGAACAGTTCCACGAATCCATCCTTCAGGTTTTTGTCGAAAATACGCAATGCGTTTTTTTGCAACAGACGGAGAATACTCTTTTTTTGAACCGGATTTGTTCTGGAAAAAGAGCGTCCCGGAATCAAGGGATTGTCTGTGGGCCAGAACATCCAGAAGTAACGATTTTCCCGAACCATTCTGACCGAATATCTGATAACAAACACCGGGATAAATTTTCATGGAATAAATTTCGAGTTTCTGAATACCGCGCTTCACCTGGAGATCCTGAAGTTCGATAACAGGTGTTTGATCACTCATAAAATTACCTTTCACATTAGATCGCAAAAATTTGGTTCCACCCGCTTTTCAAAAAACATGAAAATATACACAGATATTTACCGAATTAAAATGACTCACGGGAATTTCTTTCAGTTACCCTGATCAGCCAGAAATTTTGCTACGGCGTCATCCCACTTCCTGTCGGAAACCACATCCGGATCCAGAGCTTTCATTTCCCAGTACATCTTATTGCTTGTTGTGTCAAAGATACCCTGCTGCCGGACAAATTCGGATTCATATCGTTTGATAGTGTTCAACAAACCGGGATTATCTTTATAGTATTCATGAAGAGGTGTCTCTCCTGCCCGGTTTTTATATTCATTCAGCCTGGTCTCAATGAAATGCAAACGCTGATACGGCGTGCTTACATCGGTTATTTTAGAAGAATTGTCCGTTTTAGAAATATTCAGAATACCTAAGTTCTGACCTTCATTTCCTAAGGCAACATATAAGGCATTGCCGCTTGATTTGCGAGGCATCTGGGTCCGTATTCTCAGGCGGGAATTCATAATAAAATCAATTTCCTGAAATGATTTGGCAATATCTTCCATGACAATATCAGGAACATCTGCCAGTAGAATAATCATATCTGCCTGTTTTCGTATTTTTGGCAGCTGCTTACGAATGCTGTCGTCAATTTTACTCAGGCGAACATAAGACGCATGTTCACCCAATAAATGAGTGACTCCCATTACGGCTATATTCACATTATTAATACGAAGTATCTTATACGGTGTAAAAACAGGATTGCCGTTTTCATCCGTAATGTTGGTTGATATCAGGGGCAGTTTCAGCGTTTTTTCCAGACTGTCAAGATAGGATAATCCAAATGATAAATCGGTATGCCCCACATTGATCACATCATATTTCAGGTCGGCATAGGCAAGAGCCTGTAGGTCAGCTGCGCCTTTCCATTTTACAGGAGCGGTACCCGGAGCATTGAAAGCGGGAAACAGCCAATTCCCCCCTTCCAGTTTCAAAACGTGATCGTACATGTTTTCCATTGCCCGGATATAACCGGCTTTACGGGGCAGACCGCCGGTCGGGATCCGGCATCCGCATGGATCAAGTTCACCCCTGTTGTCGGCGGAAAATATGGCTTTCACTGTATGACTGTCCTTTTTTTCCATGCTTCCGCAGGATTGCGACAAAACGATTATGAGCACAAGAATGAAGATTTTTTTCATGAGTCAGCTTCCTTGAAACTTATTATTACACTTTAAATATACAATAAAAAATGACATGACGGTTAATATGGCAGATTTATAAAGAACCGGTTCCGAAAAAAAGAATCCGGCTGTCAGGAAAACCAGACCGATTCCTGTAAGATAGGGATCTATGAGGTCTTGAGTGTGTAACCGTTTTTTTTGAACAGACACTGTCTTGGGTTTTTTAAATGATTTCCCCATGGTAAAGATTCCGTTTAAAATTTGAAATAACAGAAAAAGAATTAAAATAATCTGCAGATGCAGGATCATGGAGGAATGACTTAATGCGGTTTTTCTAACAATCAGGACCGTATGAAACATGTAAAAAAGAATCTGGAAAGGAATAAACAATCTTAGATAATCTTTTATCGGGCGAGTATCGGAACTGTTAAAATACCCCCGTCCCATGATGATAATCATCGACGGAAAAAACAAATACAGGATAATAAAAATAAGTGTGGTTGAATACTGATCGGCAAATATTCTCAAAAGTCCCGGGATATCCATATTCCGAAACGCATTCAAACCTGTCATGTTTATCAGAGTGAGAACAAATAAGGCAGAGACTAACCCATTGAGAATTCTCAGATCCTGATGACGGAGTATCCGGCAGGTATGTAAAATAAAGATAAGGACGGCAGGAATCAGAAAGAGTGTTGTCAGGGCGATTTCATCATTGAAACCGGGGATAGTCAGCAACAAAATCCCCCCTCCTGTCCAGGCAACAAGAAAAAGATTCAGGGCAAAGCAGCGATCCCGGAAATGACAGGCCTTATTTGACGGGAAAAATCCTGACAAAACAAACAAAATCCCCGGAGTGATCAAAACCCCCGGGGATCGTATGATTCGTACATTATAACCTGTTTCATGCATCACGGGCAAGGCGAAAACGACAAAAAATGCAAAAACTTCAAATAGAGACGTTTTATTGATTCTATTCATACAAATATGAAAAGGCATTGAGGGAATTCAAATCGTCAAATGCCTGAATCAATCGTTTTACAAATCCTTTTTCACCCTCATGAAGCCATTTTCTCGGATCATAATATTTTTTATTGGGTTTGTCTTCGCCTTCAGGATTCCCGATTTGGGCCTGAAGATATGCATCTTTTTCGTCCATGTAGTCTTTGATGGGTTTGGTGAAAGCCCACTGGGTATCAGTATCAATATTCATTTTAATAACACCGTACGAAATAGCTTCGCGGATTTCTTCCTGTGTAGATCCTGAACCGCCATGGAACACAAAATAAACGGGTTTATCGCCGGTTTTGTGTTTTTTCTCAATGTACTTCTGGGAATTATCAAGGATTTTAGGCGTGAGTTTAACATTGCCGGGTTTATAAACGCCATGAACATTTCCAAACGATGCGGCAATCGTAAACATGGGACTGATACTGCTTAATTCTTCAAATGCCAGGGAAACGTGTTCAGGCTGAGTGTATAGCTGGGAATTATCAATTCCCGTATTATCCACACCGTCTTCCTCGCCGCCGGTAACACCCAATTCAATTTCAAGAAGGATTTCGCTTTCTTTCATCCGTTTCAGGTATTTTTTACAGATTTCGATATTTTCCTGCAAATTCTCAGCTGACAAATCCAGCATGTGCGAACTGTAAAGCGGTTTGCCGTGGGTTTTGTAATACGCTTCATTGGCATCCATTAAACCGTCAATCCACGGAAGAAGCTTTTTGGCTGCATGATCCGTATGAAGAATAACCGGGACACCGTAGGCTTTTGCGAGTCTGTGAATATGTTCGGCTCCTGCAACAGCACCCTCAATGGCTGCTTTTTCATTTTCATTGTTTAAAAATTTTCCGGCCTGAAAATGGGCTCCTCCGTTAGAAAACTGGATCATAATAATGGATTTTGCCTGCCGGGACGCTTCAAGCGCAGCATTGATGGAATTTGAACTCACCACATTTACTGCCGGGAATGCAAAATTATTCTCTTTTGCATACGCAAGAACTTCCATCAGTTTCTTACCGGTGATGACACCCGGTTCCAGGTTTGGTTTAGGTAATGACATGTTTATTCTCCTCGTTAAATTTCATTCTTTTTTATTTTTTTCAAGAATTAATGTTTCAGTTTTTTGGTCTGTCACTCTGTCCGGACCAAAGTATTGGATTGGCCCCGGATAGAGATAACACGTTTTTTCAGCCCACTTTGATCTGTTCTCCAACAGTTTTTTAAAAGGCATTCCTTCCAGATCAACCAACGCTTTTCGAATCACCGGTTTATCTTCACCGTGCCGTCTCTCCATATTCATCATCATAGTCAGGGGAACACCCCCGGCTGACCAGTCTTTCGGTTCTTTAATCAGATTCCGCACAGAAGACATATAACCGGTTTTGCCTGAACCAACCAGAGCGGCGGCAGTATATCCCAGGGAATACGCATAATCCGCATCAAAATTGGACGGGGCGGCGCATCTGCCTTCATAGCCGAAAAAATGACTTAAGGCGGAGAACTTCCCGCTGTAGATTCCCTGTTTTTTCCGCTTTTTCAAAACATCCGTAACCATTTTAATCAACAGTTTTTCTGTTTCAATCCGGGAAACCTGAACATTTCCGTGAGGATCACGGTCCATAATAAGCTGATCGGCAATATCTTCCGGCAAAGACGCATACAATTCGGCAGATTTTTCTGATATGATCGAGCCAACATACTCCCGTTTTTCTTTTTGGGAATTCAGCGATTCCAGTTTATCGGACCGGCCGGCCAGTGTATCGTTCAGTTCTGTAATAAGACTTTTCATTTCAGGAATAAACTCAATCAATCCTTCGGGAATCAGCACAATTCCAAAGTTATCGCCGTTTTCAGCGCGCTTTACAATGACATCTGCAATATCATCCACAATGCGGGATAACGGCATGGACTTTGCTTCCACTTCTTCTGAAACCAGGGTAACATTCGGCTGTGTTTTCAGTCCGCATTCCAAAGCTATATGAGAAGCAGAACGCCCCATGAGTTTAATAAAATGCCAGTATTTTTTTGCAGAATTGGCATCTCTTGCAATGTTTCCGATCAATTCGCTGTAGACTTTGGTTGCCGTATCAAATCCGAAAGAAATTTCGATCATATCATTTTTCAGATCGCCGTCAATGGTTTTCGGACAGCCGATTACCTGAATCCCTGCATTATTTTTCTTATAATATTCCGCCAGAACACCTGCATTCGTGTTGGAATCATCACCGCCGATGATAACCAGGGCTTGAATGTTCAGAGCTTTAAGGTTTTTTAACCCTTCTTCAAACTGCTCCGGTTTTTCCAGCTTGGTTCTTCCGGAACCGATAATATCAAAACCGCCCGTATTCCGGTATTCGTCGATCAGGGACGCTGTCAACTCTTTATAGTGATTATCGACAAAACCGCCGGGACCGCCTAAAAATCCGTATAATCTGTTATCAACATTGAGCATTTTCAACCCGTCATACAAACCGGAAATAACATTATGACCGCCGGGTGCCTGGCCGCCTGACAGAATAACACCCACATTAATAGACGGAAATTTATCTGTCTTTCCTTTTTCAAAATGTATCAGCGGCAAACCGTATGTTTCCGGAAACATGGATTCGATTTCTTTTTGATTCCCGACTGATCCGGTTTTTTTACCGTCCACGGCAACAATATTTTTCCCATCTGAAAAAATTGCAGGCATTTTCGGCCTGTATCCGGCCCTTTCTTTCTGCAGTAATGAAATTTTTTCCATTTCAATCCTCTGACTGGTTTTACGTTTCAGCATTTAATGTACTCATTTTTATCCCTGTAATGCGAGATTTTCCTGACCCGCTGCCCACTGACAATCCCCTCACGTTGTTCGGTGTTCATGGGCTCAAGGGTTCATGAGCTCAAGGGTTCATGGGCTCATGAGTTCAAGAGGACTGATTGCCTGTTGAC